>NZ_JBFDTP010000001.1:316563-633126 GCF_040719375.1 Clostridium sp. AN503
TCACAACGAGCGTACTCACCTTCCTTACAGGAGGAACATCTCCCACAAGGTATTAACGGAAAAACAGTAGCTCGCTTATTTAAATAACTGGGATCAACTCCGTCACCTATTTCTATGATTTTTCCAGAAAATTCATGTCCCGGGATTAATGGAAATGAATACGTTCCTGTTTTAAACACCCGGTCAATATCACTATTGCATATTCCAGAAGCTTCTACTTTCAGAATCACTTCATCTTTTTTTGCAATAGGTTTTTCAACCTCCTTAAGCATCAAATTGCCTACACTCTCCAGCACCAGAGCTTTCATCACACACTCTCCCCTATATACATGTTAAATAAATCTATATCATTGTCGGTAGTGATTTTAAAATTAATTTCTTCTCCAGAAATCATTAAAACATTAAGATTGTTTTTCAATGCAATTTCTGTACTGCCGGTTATTCTATCAAGTTCTGTTGCGCTCAGTTTTTCATGTAAAGACAAATATTTTTCAAACTTAAAACTTTCAGGGGCTTGTCCGGCAAAAAGTTGTGCTCGTGGCAAAAGGCTATTGATATGCTTTCCGTCAACACTTTGATAAAACGTATCTTTTGCAGGCAGCACAGGCATGACCCCATCATACGCATCTAGTGGCAATAGGCAATTTCTAATTAATTCATTTGAAATCAATGGTCTTGCAGCGTCATGAATTATTACATTATCATCTTGACCAGCAAAATCTCTCAAGTATTTCAAACCATTATATATAGAGCCTTGACGAGAATCACCCGCTGCTGCAAAGCCTAAAAACTTATCAATTGAAAAAGATTTAATCCACGCTTTAATTTCCTGATGCCATTCTTCATGAGCAACAATCACAATTCCGGATATAAGCTCATTATTCTCAAAAGTTTCCAAAGAATAAAGGAAAATAGGTTTCTCTTTTACTAATAAGTATTGTTTCGGACAAGTTGCCGTTTTCATTCGGCTTCCGCTTCCACCAGCAAGTAGTAATAAATAATTCATGTATTCCCTTCCATTTCTTTTATATGTTTTGGTATGCGCTTTTCTAACGGGGGTAAAATCATATAATCACCATAGATATGCGTCATATATTCGTGACATTTTTCCGGTATTGGAAACATCCCGGTCTCAAATTGATGATATACTGGATTTCCAAAAAACGACTGTGGAACCATCTCTTTTTTATAACCAGCTAAACCATATAAATTGCTCACTATTCCTGTTTCTTTACCATTCCAATGTGTTATAACTTTTTTTGATATTTTTTCAAGCAAATTGAGACATGCTTTATTTGTAAAAATAAGAAACAGTTTTGTTGCTACGTACCATGCTTTTCCCCTGTTCTGTGGTGGCTTACGATATGCAGATACATGATATAATTGACACCAAATCTGTTGAATTTTCTGCTGCATACGAGAACGAGGTACTGCATCCAATGGAAATATATCAATTGCAACTGCATGTTCAGCAGTTTGATGTTTACAATCATATAAATAAAAATGTCCTGTTGGTGCGGTGTGAAAAGTACTCTGATATATGACATTATTTACAGGTCTGTTTTGATAAACAGATCTCAGTATTTTTTCTAATTTCTCAAAATCAGATCTAGGCAGAGCAATATCAACATCGTCATCCCACGGTATAAAGCCATTGTGACGCAAAGCTCCTAATGCGGATCCCCCGATTAGATAATATGTTAAATGATGCTTTTTGCACAAATCATCAAAAACCATCATCATATCAAGCAATCTTATATGTATACGTTCTAATGTAGCATCCATAAGTACCCCCATGTTTTTAATTATTTTTTCATTTCTTCCAATGCACTAATATAGCTATTATTATAAGCACGCCAAGTAAAGTTATTTTGTATGAATTTGCGTGCTTCAATTCCTATATCCTTATACTCGTCTTGATTAGAAACTATATTTTTTATAACAGAACAATAATCTTCAGCCGTATTGGCAACAAGATAATGCTTTTTATCTTCTGCCCCAGTTATTGGTTCTGCTGCCAGTGATGTAAGAATGTTGATTTTGCCAAGTGCCATACCTTCTAAAACTTTATTCTGTATTCCTCCGCCAGTTAGCATAGGGGCTACAACTGCCATAGCGGAATATAAGTAAATATACGGATCTTCACAATAACCCGTAATCGTTATATTGGGATATTTTTTCCCCAAATCTAAAATTTCTTCCGTAGGATTGGCGCCTATTATAATAAAAGGCACCTGATCAGCAATTCGACTATGGACATTTTTAACGTACCATTTTACTGCATCTATATTGGGTTGGTAATCCATTTTGCCAATAAAAGCAATCGACTTGCTATAGCTTGCATCGAATTTATCATAGATAAACAGGCTTTCTTTTACCCCATGTGGCAGCCACACAGTTTTTCCATATTGCTGGTAATATTTTCTTTCTTTTTCGCTGATAAAAAAGGTGCAGTCTGATGTTTTTACTTTTTCTTTTTCATATTTCAGCAGACGGCGTCCCTCTATCATATAAAGCAGTCTCCAAAAAACAGAAGATGTTTCATGTAAGGAATTTATATAATTTAATCCTATAGAATCAACCATATCGAAAACCTTTTTGCAGCCAGATGAAATATCATCTAAATATTTTATAGTGCGAACTAATGCTGCAATCGCAATATCCATATTATCGGATTGCTGTGTTATCTGATTTGCAATTTCTTTTCTATAATAGTACCCCACTTGTAATGGTTTACGAGAAAACAAACTCTTGATAGAACCAATATATTTTTCACGTTTTGTTATCAAAAAGCATGATACATTACAAACCCGCTTCTCGTAAAAAGCAATTTCTTCAGCACATAAATTTTGAGATATTAATATAATTAATGTAAGATTATATTGCTTTGACAAGCCATCTATTAAATTATAATTTTTATTTGAGTAACCACTAATTAGTGGAAATATTGGTCGAGGCAAGATTAGTAAGCAGTTCTTCCTATCTGCACTATGATTATTTTTTTCATAACTAAATACTATTTTTTCCATGGGAGAAACTATCCTCATTCTTTTTTCTAAAAGATTCTTCCATCGCCGCCGTCGTCTGTCCAGCCGCGACCCCTTCTGTACTCTCTTTCATAAACAAGATCTTCACCGTCTGGATCATCAGCTTCACGTCCAGCATCACCGAATAATTCTGTATGTAATGAAGATCCAGCTTCAGCTTGTCATAGGGCGTCGTGTTGTACTTCCCAAAGATCTGCGCATACCCGGTAAGCCCCGCCTTCACCCGCAGCCGGTACTGGAACTCCGGCATCTCTGCCTCGTACTGCGCTGCGATCTCCGGCCGCTCCGGCCTCGGCCCCACGATGCTCATATCGCCTTTTAAGATGTTAAAAAGCTGCGGCAGCTCATCCAGCCGTACCTTCCGGATAAATGCTCCCACCGGGGTGATCCGGCTGTCTCCGGCGCTGGCTAACCGCGCCACGCCGTCCTTCTCCGCATCCATCCGCATGCTCCGGAACTTATATACATAAAATTCCTCCCCATCGATGGTCAGGCGTTTCTGCTTGTACAGCGCCGGGCCGCCGTCCTGCAGCTTTACAGCCAGGGCCGTCACCAGCATGAACGGAGAGGCGATCACACAGGCGATCCCTGCGATCACGATGTCCATCGTCCGTTTTGCAAATGCCTGCTCGATGGACATCCTCCCGTTCCTCGCCATGATCAGCGGCGTGTCAAACAGGTTCACATCCTCCGCGCTGCGGATCAGGATATCGGAGATCTTCGGGGTCACATATACCCGGATCCCCTTGCCATAGCAATACTTTAAGACCTGGTTCCGGATCTGGGACGGTACATCGCAGATGACCACTGCATCATAGTCCGCGATCAGCTCCAGGATCCGCTCTAATCCCACCTCGATATGTACCACCTGCCGGATCTGATACCGGTCCTTGCGGCAGTTCATCTTATGCATCAGGGTCAGGGACGGCCGGTTGCCGTAGATCAGGAGCATCTGGCGCGGCGGGAACAGCTTTTGGAAAAGCTTGTTTGCTAACAGCGTCCAGATGCAGATCGCGATGACCTGGCAGGCGAACATCACAAGGAAAGGCGCCGGGCCTAAAAACCGTTTTGCCAGGAGCGCCACCTGAAGATACGTGATCACATTGACGAGGATCACGGAGAGGACCTGGGAGTAAAGCACGTTGCCCTTCTCTAAATATCCGATCTTCAGTCCGCCGTACATCCGGGAAAAGAATAACAGCAGGATGGCATAGACGGCAGCCATCAGCCAGTCCCCTTTTCGGAAGAAGGGCGTGCCTGCGGCCTGAGAGAAGTACTGGTCCCAGGCGATCCAGTAGATGCCCACCTCGATGGCCAGGATGGCGACCGAGGTGAAGAAACGGATCAGACGTTTATATTGTTCATAGCTTTTCATACGTGGGAACTCCTAACATTTCACTTCGCATAATCATCCTTATAGGAAGATACGCGCTTTATTTCTTCAAATGACAATTCAACAGCGATATCCTGTTGAAACATTCGTATTCCAATCTCGGCTGTCCGGGACTTTACTCTCCAGACAAAACCATGCATTCCTTTGAATGCTTCGGCAACCACTTCAACTTCATCCCCCGGCGAAAATTCGCTCTGCTGCTTTTTTGAGATTCAGGTTCATCGCCTCTTAGATTATCAACCGGGTATACGGCCAATTTCTTCATTGGCATTTCTATTTTTCCGTATTCAAGTTCCTGACGAATATCTTCATCCAGCAGGATTCCGAGAACGACGGTCTTTTTCTTATTTAGAAAGTCCAGTTCAACTATGGCATACCGCTTTTTAAAATTATATTTAACAACCCGGTCTGCAAAGCTGCTCAAACTTCCACTGATTCGCAATATATGCCCTCCTGCCCCTGTTTTCACATAAGACAGCCGGACTACATGCTCATCGTCAGATACCTGACTGAAAAATGTCTCCTCATCCTGATTCAAAGGGAGAAAAACAAAATTCGGATCAGACATCAACTTTGATAATGCAGGGACATCCTTCAGATGAAAAAATATCTCCTGCGGACAATCTGTTATAATAAATACATATCCAGAAAATAAACGTTCTACATGGACGATGCTCTTCTGCTGCTTTCTCCAGAGCCGCTCATAATAAAGTGTAAAACAGTCCGTGTATAATTCAGAAGGAACAATCTTTCTGATCATCTGTATCACGTGTTCTTCCTGACCGCTCATTGTTTGGATCACATACCACATAACCATTCTCCATTTCACCCTGTTTTAGGGTAGGCTTCGCCATATCCGCAGGAATCATGAAAATGATCCTCCGGATAGTTATCCTAATTACTTATATCCCCTTCGCAGACAAGCAGCCTTCAAACTCTCTTGTAAACAGCCGGTTTTACTATGATCCCAGGCAACAGGACCTGGTAAATCTCAATACAGTATAACATTTACACGATAATAACGCAACTTAACACATGCCGAAAAAATCTGGAAAACTTTTAATATTTTATTAAATTTGGCTTGTTTTCCTATTTATACAGGAAGTTTCTCGTATATATAACAAGAAAAGGGGCTGAGTCTTCCATTTCTGGAAGCAATCAGCCCCTTTCCCGCCCTTCACTCAGGCTTTACCTTTTTCTTTTTCTGGATCCGCCACATATTCCATAATATCTTCCACTCTGCAATCCAGGATTTCGCAGAACATATTGGCTGTATAGGTTGAAATATTCATGTTCTTCTTCATCCTGTGAATCTGGGCCGCACTAACTTCATAATCCTTGATCAGTTTGTACTGGCTGATTCCCTTTTCTTTCATTGTCTTCCACAGTTTATCATATACAATCATGGTATATCCCCCTTTCAGGGGTATTGTAACTTTATTTAAAGATTAAAGATAGGAAATAATTTAAACATATAAAAATCCTGTTACCTTCGGGAAATTGCATCAGTACAGCATAACATGGCATTCTTTGATTATTCAAGTCACAAAATTAATTGCATCGCCTTATCAAATGCATTATAATATTAGATAATACGTTGTTATGCAGCATTGCGCCGCCGAACAGCAAATATCTGTTTTAATAAGGAGGCAGGGATGACGAAATCTTATTTCATGGACCAGATTATGAGTGAATGCCCGGGCAGTTTTCTTGGAGAATTCAATACCTATTGGCATAATAGTTTAAACGAACTTACAGACCTGGTCGACGATCCGGCTCAGTTGACAAGCGGAAACCATCTGCGGCCGCTTTTGCTGGCATGGGGGTATTGCATGGCTGCTCCATGTAATGAAGATCCAGACTTTAACTACATATTGGATGTGGCTTGTGCTGTGGAAGCTATCCATAAAGCGTCCATCATTGTAGATGATATCATAGATAAGGATAGCGCCCGGCGGGGAATACCGGCCTTTCATATTACGAACGGTACCGACAAAGCCATTGTAAGCGCTGTATATTTATTAGCATTTTCAGCTGAGAAACTTAAAAATGCTAAGGCAAATGTGGACTTAGATACCCTGTTCAGCATTTATGCAGATACCATTAAAAATATGTCACTCGGTGCTTTAAGAGAAGAAAATGCCAGTCACAATCAGTCTGATTTGTTGAGTATACGTCAGATCATTGATATGGAAACCTCCATATTGATCAAAAACAGTTTCTATATTGGTTATTTATATGGTATGCAGAAACAGGAACTGGCACAATCTGATAAAACAAAACAATTAGTGCTTAATATCGGTGACAAATGCGGTTACATCTTTCAGATATTAAATGATATGGAGCCATTCTGGGGTATCAATAAAAATAAACTTTACAAAGGCAATACCAATCTGGATATAACTAAATCCAGGAAAAACATTGCGATGGCATACTTATTTGAAAAGCTTTCCCTTAAAGATCGGGAAAGGCTGATTACCGCAATTGACAATCAGGATTTTGATACAATCATGTCTCTTTTGGATTCACACCATATTGCAGAATGCATTTTGACAGAAGTACAGACTCTGCGCACCTGCGTATACCAATGGCTTGAGGAAATAACCTCACTTTTACATAATAAAGCCTGGGCTGATGATTTCCAGATTTTTTTCAATATGCTCATTTCAATATGTATGAAACGGTTTGATTTTGTAATTACAGAAGCGGGTATATTGTAACAAAGATAGTATTTATATGTAAAACCAATGTAACGAAGGATCCCGCGACAGACAGATACTGGCCTGCCAGTTCCAGTTTATTTGTTTTGCTTTTCTTAAGTTCCATTAAAAGTTGAATCAGCGGCTGCATATTCTGTATCTGCGGATTTTGCCCGTTTAGGTTTGTTTTAAGCAAAATACTGATATCCTGAATAGAGGCATTGTTCATTTTGTAAAGTATTTGTTTTAAATAGTATTTCATCAAGCCTATGATCAGTGGGCAGCCGAGAACAATGCCAAACAAAATACCGCTCCAGGTTATATTGAGAGGGACACAGGATAAACCATATTTTTTATAATCTGCTCCAGTTAATATGCCATATAATATGACATAAAAAATACCCTCCCCAAGAAAACACCACTGAGTGACTGATGTAAGCTGCAGTAATTCTTGATACCAGGATGTGCTGGCAGGATCAAAATAAGTATAGTCTTTGATTTCTCCTTTGCTGATTTTAAATAATAAATTTATTACAGCAAATACATAGCGATAGCAGATAAAGGAAAGGAACAATGTAGTCCCGCCCACTAAGACAATATAAAATCCCATTATATTGAATTCCCAATACCCCATACTGTATATAAAAGTAAAATACAGAATTGTGAGTATTGCGGGGATCCATAAACCGTTACTGCATATTTTTTCAATATCCAATAATGAAATATTGGCTCCAATGCATTCGTTAGTTGATGGAAATAGAAAGCGTATATTTTGACGGAATCTTACAACTGATTTTATAAAATAATTAGAAATACACAAAATAAATAATAACATAATAATATAGACATAAAAATTTTCATACGGATAGAGTTGGTTTAGCAAGCAACCGCTTAGAAAAACGCCGCCGTAAAGCAGAAACATCCTATGCCAACTTTCCAGTAAAAGTTTTGATAAATAATTGTTGAAGAACTTGTTTTTCATTTGTGTCCCCTTTATCATATAAACAGTTAAGTAAAATACAAAGGAAAAAGTAAAATGACGAATACTATTTTTACCGTATATATTCGAGATAAACTAAAATGGAATCACATTATAACCTTTGCAAGTCTCATGTTATTTGTTGGTTTTTGGATAAATGGCTATGAGCCGTATCCACTTTTTTATATTTTGTGTCCTATGCTATTAATTATGATGTCTTTGACACTGGTTGTCTTAAAATTAATATTAAAAGAAATTAATGATCATAGTATTACCTGTTCAGGAAATCCTTTTATAAAAGAAGCTTTATCCAAATTACTTCCTGACAAGTCCAATACCCTGACTGTTTTTGGGTTTGTTCTAATGGTTCTTGTATATTTTATTTGTTTATATCATCTGAATTATTTTACATTAAATTTAATGGGCATTTATATCTTTTTTCTTGGTGGCTGTACATTTTTCATTGCACTGATCAGCTATGAGCTGTATATTCAACTTACGCGTTGTCTGATTTACATAGAGAAAGGCATTAGTCATACAAATGTAAACTATGATTACGAGTATCCGAAACATACCTTATGGTTAAAGTATGTATATCACTTAAGTATGGTTACCCGGATAGCTGCTTTTTGTATCGGTTTACTTTTCGTAATGGAGAATGCATTACTATTTGGGGCAAACTTTAACCCCGTCGTCAACTCAGAAGAAATGATGTCCTGGACCGATAGATTAAAAAACATTCCTCTGGAGCTGGCAGTAATCTGGTTATTTATTTTTATTGCCATTGCATTAGCATTTCCCGTCATAGGTATAAAGCAGATGCAAAGCTTCAAAAAAATCGTATCATACATTGAATGCGATTTTAGAGAGCGAATCATAAATGATTGTTCTTGTTCGAACATTACGAAGAACCCCTGCTGCTTCTATTCTTTGCTGCAAAGTATAAAATTTATAGAAAATTCTCTGGATGAGGCATATTTGCCGAAACGCAGCGAAAAAATACTATCAGTCAGCGCTTCCATATTGACCTGTCTTATCCATTTGGTTTCATTTTATAGCTTTATATTTTAGCGGGATGTATTTGCTGCATAACAACGTATTATATTCCATTCCCCTATCTTGGATCCCTCCAACAGCCAAAGGCCCGGGCACAAGCCCGGGTCCTCTCCTTTTGTTATTTCACGGTCCAATCACCAATCGATTCCTTGGATGCCTGTTCGTCAAAATACACCGCTGCTTTTCCATGGCCACATGAGTATAGATCTGGGTTGTGGTGATCGAACTATGTCCCAGGATCTGTTGGATATAACGTATGTCCACATCTTCCTCCAGCAGTAACGTGGCGAACGTATGACGAAACATATGGGGTGTTATATGCTCAGTCAATCCTGCTGCCTCCACATATCTCTGTATCATAAAGCGGACCGACTGCTCCGACAGCCTCCGTCCCATCCGATTATAAAAGACATACTCCCCTGTTTTGATCCAGTCTCCAAACAACGCATAATAATCCCTCAATGCATCCAAAACTGCTTGATTTGCCAGATAAAGCATCCTCTCCTTTGCGCCTTTTCCATATATCCTCATCATTCCCTGGTCCAAATTCACATTGCATTTTTTCAAATTACATAGCTCTGAAACCCGCAGGCCTGTAGAAAAAAGAAGTTCCAAAACAGCTACATCTCTACAAAATACTCTTCTCTGATAATCTGTATTGTCATTACATTCCTTCTGCCGGTATGCTTCCGACAAAAGTCTTTGTAAATCTGGTACCGAAATTGTCCTTGGCAATAATTCCGGTTCTTTATAATGAGTTTTAACTCTGTCAAACGGATTGCTGTCAATAATTTCTTCATACTCCAAATAGCAAAAAAATGCTTTCAGACTGGCTATCTTTCTTTTTGCACTTCGCGGCTTATAACGCTTATGCAATTCCACAATATATTCTGTAACGACAATGCGCGATATCGTGTTAATTTCCAGCGAATATCCTTTTTCTCTGAGGTAAATCTCAAACTGCCTTAAATCAATTCGATACGCCGATAAGGTTTTGCCATCCAGATTTTTCTGCAGTTTGCAATATGCAAGATACGTCGAAACTTGTTCACAAAACATAAAAAGCCCTCCTTTGTATAAGATATACTACCATTATACAAAGAAAAGCTTTTCTCTCATAAATATTTATACTTTATACTACATCGCTTTTTGTGCAACAGATCTTGCTGCCCCCACACCTGCTGCCAACAGCAGCCACATAAGAGGCGTCGCAATCGGTAAATTTAGATTTACCAGGGCCTGAAACGCATAGCATAATACCGCCATCATGCATCCAATCACATATGGATTCTTCAGCCACCCTTTCGCCATCTGCCACACAGACCCTGCCAGAAATACCACATAACCTACCAGCCCAAACGGACCAATTGTCACTAAAAACTGTAAATACTCATTATGTGCGCTGTCAAATGTCTGACCTGTTACCGCATTCATCTCCGGCATAATATACCTGGTTGTCAATATACCAAACGTATCCGGCCCATATCCAAATAATTTGTGAATAACAGGAAAATCTCTATATAATTCTATGGATTTCCTCCATATATAACCTCGATTCGTCCCCCATTGATCATTAAACACCAGATATTTCCCCAGTCCTCCATATCGGCTGCTATTACCAAGTGCATTAGCATCATACAGTGCAAAACACACGGCAAGCGCTCCTGCAATTACAATCCCCAGCCATATATAGACCAAAAGATTGCCGAAATCACCGCTGTTTCCGCCTTTCCTTTCATCGTCAAGGCCTGCAGAAGTTTTGACATTTCCCAAGTCTTCCAACTTTATACCGCCAACGCTGATCAGTCGACATGCAAACCATACCCCAGCTGTCACCGCCCACAATGCAATCACAACAAACTCCAACCCACCAAAATTAACCAAAACTTTAAACAAGCTATCAAGCCCTATTACCATTTCAGCAAATTTCTGATTAATATAGTCTATACACTGGATCACCGTAGCAAACGTCGCCAGGACCACCAAATACCGTACAACGCCATCTTTACTTTTAAACAACACAAATGGCAAAAACGCAAATAGCGCACCAATAGCCAAATAAGCATTATCACTGCATCCCATAATTATCGCAAAGAATGCAACAACCATGCACAAATAATACCAAATGGATTTCAGCAACCCTTTGCTTGTAGTAAATAAAGCAGTCGCCGCTCCCATCACCAAAGCCACATACGCTGTAAATGTATTGATGTTGCCAATCGTTGACGTAAATATCGTAGACTGTGACGGTTTTATCTTTCCCCTGAAGTGCAGGATATCCAGCTGAAAATAATCAGTAATTCCAATATAACATACAACCAATCCCGCTATCAGAAACGCCTGAACTACCCAGCCTTTGAGTTTCCAGAATCGGCTAATGATAAAATATGCTGCTACGTACAGAGTAATCAGGAACAATCCCGTAAACCGTCCCTCGTTCCCCCAAAACGCCTCAAACAGATACTCTGATTGAAGGGTTGAAATCAAACATACGACCCAAAATATGAGTACTGCTGCATCTGCTACATGAAAAGTTGTCTTCCAATTTTTCGGCGCAAATGCAGAAAACAGCATTTTAGCATGCTGCCCCCCAAACTCATTCAGATCAACAACCAGCATAACAATAGACAACACCAATAATACTACGATCATCGCCAAAATGCTCATATAAAAGCACTTGTATTTGGTCTCCAAAATATTAACATACGATTTATCATAAATAAGCGGAAACACAGTAACCAGAACCAGCATAAAAAAGCTGATCACGCCGCTGACTATGGATGAGCATGTCATCGAAAAACTGTCTTGACTGCTGTCCATCTCCTTCTTTGCTGCAAGTTTTGCCATCGCAGATGCCTCCATCTGTATTTTCTATTAGTATCTCTCCAAATCTTTCTACAGTATACCATCTAATTTCAGGTCGTGCAACGGTTAATCGTATCCGTCTCCACCCCCTCCACTATGCCAACAGTGCCTCTGACCATAATTTACCTTATTGGAAGTATAATTACCTCGTAATGCAATTTAGGAAATTTCGAGAGAATTTCAAAAAAGAAAAAGGAGAGTGCATTAATTATGAGAAAGCAGACAAAAGTAGTTGCAGTAGCATCTGCAGCAGCCCTGCTTGCCATCGGCGCTTCCATGACTTCCTTCGCAGCTACAGGCTGGGTTGAGGAAGATGGACAGTGGTATTTCTACGACAAAGATGGCAACAGAGTCGAGGACGAGTGGAAAAAGTCCGGCGATAACTGGTATTGGATGGACAGCGAAGACAACGGCGCTATGGCTACCGACAAGCTGGTCGAGGATGATGATAATACCTATTATGTAGACAGCAACGGTGTTATGGTTAAGAATACCTGGGTCAAAGTTGTAAACGAAGACCAGGATGATGACGATGATCCAGCTGAATATCGCTACTATTATATGCAGAGCAATGGTAAAGCATACAAAGGCAATGGTACTTCTTTAAACAAGAAGACTATCGATGGCAAGCAGTATGCATTTGACGAGGAAGGCCAGATGCTTTACGGCTGGGTCAACTCCGATGGTGATATGGCTAACGGTGAAGATGACTGGCAGAATGCTACCTACTACTTCGGTGGTTGGGAAGATGGTTCCATGAAGACCGGTTGGCAGAAGATCACCGTACATGATCCGGATGCTAACAAAGATGACGATTATGATTACTGGTTCAACTTCAAGTCCAATGGTAAAAAGCGTACCAACAATGACTCCACTGGAACTGAGCAGACCAACAAGACCTGGAAATCCAATGGCAAATACTATCACTTTGACGCACGTGGCGTAATGGTATATCAGTGGTATGGCGTAGATGCAGATGCATCTTCATCCAATGCTTCCGCAGCAAACTGGGCATACTTCAACAGCCCGGAAGATGGTGCACGTCAGGTTAAAGGCTGGTTCAAAGTAGTTGCTCCGACAGAGGATAACACCTTCTTAGAAGATGACTCCGATAGCTTCGCAACAGCCGATGCAGGTGACGAGTCTGAGAGATGGTATTACTCCAACGGTTATGACGAGGGTCTGGTTGCTGGCGAGATCAAGAAGATCAAAGGCAAATACTACGGCTTCTGGCCGGAGGATGGCGCAAAATCTGGTCGTATGCTGACTGGTCTGTGCGCACTTAAAATGAACGGTTCTGAAATCCTGGAAGTAATTGATGATGACATGGATTCTGACGGTTTGGATAACTTCATGGATGCTTACAAGAACGAGTCTCAGGCTGACACCAATGTTTATCTGTACTACTTCGGAGATGATGCTGATACTGACGGCGCAATGAAGACCGGTAACGTTAGCATCAACTTGGATGGCGATTCCTATCAGTTCATGTTCAAAAAATCCGGCGGCGCTGAGAGCAGAGGTCGTGGTGTGAACGGTGTTGATGATAAGAAGTACATTTACAAGCATGGCCAGAAAGTCAAAGCCAGCTCTGATGAGAAATATCTTGTTGTTGTTGCTACCAGTGACATTAATGATGAGAATGCAAAGGTTATTGATTACAACGGATCTGATATCAGAAAAGATACTACACTTGACCATGGTAAGATTGCTGCTGAAGACGGAAAAGTTAGAGTAACAAGCGGCTTTGCTACCTCTGACAACGGCGTTTACCTGGTAAACACCAGTGGTAAGATCCAGACATCAACCAAGTCCGGTATCAAGGACGGCGATGACTGGTACTGGTACCTGAATGATGGCGACATCATCATGTACACCGACAGCAAAGACTTTGATGAGACCAACTTCAAGGGCAGCGGCTGGAAGAATTTTACTTCTGCAACTGTAAAGAATGATGCAAAGTATACTGCAGATTAATATTAATTCAACATTAGTACTGCACTAATTAGATTAAAAAAGAGCTGTCATTTCGGGTTATCCGAGATGGCAGCTCTTTTTAATATCAGTATAAACAGGATAATATTTAATACATATACTCCAGTGAAATTAATCTGCACCCCCCTCTCTGTTCCGCTTCCTTTAACTCTGTTTTAAATCCTGATTTAGAAAATAAAATATAGTATTTTTCAGAAAACTGGCAAAATATTTGTGACTGGTCCGCCAGTTTGTTCATGATATTCAATCCCATTTCTCTTCGACGGACAAGACTATTCCCCACCAACGCCCCAATTTCTGTATTTTAAAAGAGGCATTCCCACAACGATTTTGTTGCTGCATATACCGTTTACACATCTCTTCAAAAATATATCCCATAAAACTGCTGAGTGTCGGTTTGATGCAAGTATCATATAGTGTCTCAAAATCCTCCGAAGCAATCATAAACATATTCGCAGGGATATATCTATACCAGAAACTGAACATATGATCCGCCAGGACATATAAAGTTTTTTCTTATTGGCTTCATCTGTAATGGCAGTTTCTTTTTTATAATTCCAAGCGTAATCAAGATTCACAGTCTCCATATGTGTACGAGTCGCTATTTCGTTTAATCGTGAGGAACCTGTCGCAATCGCCTCAATCACTGCATTATAATTACCCGGTTCCCGCAGTTCCTGCTACAAAAGATAGTAGGGTTTCTCATGAAGATAACCATTCGGTTTTAAAAACAATTCAATGATATTTTCCTTTAACGTCAGCCTGTCGTTAATAAGTTCCAGATATTTGAGAATTCCTCCGATAATGCCATAAACAATCGCTTTTTCCTCAGGTATATGCTAGTACAAACTGTGCCGACGTTAAGTAATCCAACCGCAGGATCTTGAACTGCCCAGTCCTGCACACATAAAGAGGGCTTTGATAGCCTAACACCTGATGCTCCATGAAACTCATAGACGATCCGCACAAAATCAGCACCATGTCAGTTTCGGAAAATTGATTATCGATATAGCTTTGAAGCAATGAGGATATACCGCGCTCCGCTGAAGCCAGATTCGGGTACTCGTCTATAACAAAAATGATTTTCTGCTTGCGTGCAACTTCTACAATCTAATCAAACGCCTCCTGATAAGATGTAAACGCCGAAAGTCCGCTTTTCCTCGGCATAAGTATATTCCAGACAGATGCTGAAAGCAGTTCTAAATTCCGGGAACTATTAGACTCAATCGCCATATGATAAATCACCGTTTTGCCTTTTGTAAATTCTCGTATAAGTCGGGTCTTTCCCACACAGCGTCATCAATAAAAAACCAGAAATTGAAATTCGTGTTTCTGATATGCCTTGACCATTTCGTTAAACTCATACTCTCTTCCGATAAACATTTGAAATCACTTCCTTTCGTTTGGTATTACTAATCCGGCTTGTTAGTTAAATAAAATACATTTTACTAAAATATAATTTAGTAAAATGTATTTTAGAATGCTCTGATTTGAATTACAAGCGTTAGATAGCAACTCCGTAACAGCTCGATTTTTATTTTATTTTCAAAAGAACATCATCTCTGCTCCAATCCGCACAATCTGACTGTCTACTTCCACAATAATTCCCATAAAGCAGCAATTTACCCTGTGCGGTAAATTACGCCAGAAATTCAGCACTCGTCAAGTAATCAAATGATTTCATCTGCAATTTTGCGGTTCTCCTCTCAAATAACGGACTTTTTGCTCCCAGAACTTCCTTCTCTATCCCCTCTGATGACTGCTGCACAGAATCAGAAAGAGACGTCCCCTTTTCAAGGATATGGTCGACTAAATGCTGAAATGCAGAAAACAGTGATGGATTGTTATTTGGTTAGGTCCATAAACTTAATTATGAGAAAGCAGACAAGAGTAGTTGCAGTAGCATCTGCAGCAGCCCTACTTGCCATCGGCGCTTCCATAACTTCCTTCGCAGCTACCGGCTGGGTTAAGGAAGAGGGACAGTGGTATTTCTACGACAAAGATGGCAACAGAGTCGAAGATGAGTACAAAAAAGTCCGGCGACAACTGGTATTGGTTAGACAGCGAAGAAGGCGGCGCTATGGCTACCAATAAGCTGATCGACGATGACAGCGACATTTACTACGTAGATGGAAACGGTATTATGGTTAGAAACACCTGGGTGAAAGTTGTAAACGAGGATCAGGATGATGAAGATGATCCGGCTGAGTATAATTACTACTATATGCAGTCCTCTGGTAAGGCATATAAGGCAAGCCAGAATCCTACCGCTACCCGCTTCAAAGCCATTGATGGTAAGAAGACCTACTTTAATCCGGCGGATGCAAAAGGCAACGAGACCATTTTAGAGAAGAAAATCAACAGCAAAACTTATGGCTTTAATGAAAAAGGTGTAATGGTTTATGAATGGACCGTAGCAACTTCTGGTGACTTATCTTCCACCTCCACATAGAAATACTTCAGACGCCCGGAAGACAGCGCACGTATGACCAAGGGTTGGTTCAAAGTAGTTCCGCTTACCGAAAATAATACATTTGGAACAGAGGACTTCCTGGGCAGCTTTGCTGATGATAATTCCGATGCGGAGAATGAGAAATGGTATTATGCTAAGGTGATCGCGATTTAGCACAGGGCGAAATTAAGAAAATCAAAGGCAAATATTACGGCTTCTACCCTGAGAGTGATGAGGATCATGGTACAACTATGTTAAGTTGTCTATACTACGGCTGATACTGCATCCGGCAAAGCTTCTGTTGTTGAAGTTGACCGTGCTAATATGAGACTTGCTTCTGCCGATACTGTTCAGACGAACAAAGACGGCGCAACTGTTAGCTATTTTGGTACCCTGGGCAAAGATTACTATCTGATCGGAAACAGCGGTTCTATCGTTAAGAACAAGACTGCTGCAAGAGATGGTGATGACTGGTACTTCTATGTTGACAAATATCGCATCAAAATGTACACCAACAACAAAGATTTAAGTGTTAAGGGTACTGCTCCAGCTCTGAGAGATAAATCTGGTCACAGTCTGAAAGATGATTGGGATAAGACAACTGTATCCATTGACTCTGGTTTTACCGGATCAGCTGAAGATCTGAAATAATATAAAGTAAAGCATCATAACAACTGCTGGGAACGTGTTAAGTTGCACGTTCCCAGTTTTTTAGTTCTTCTTCAATAACCAGAATAGGATCTGTTTAAATTCTGCTTCAGCAATATATTTAGAGTTCTTTTCTATTATATTTGATTAATTTCCTCAAACGTAATAATCCGAAACCATTGTTTTGCTTTTATATATTGTAAAGCACTATCGGTCACCCCATTTTTAGCAAAAAGAATATAGTACTTATGCCTTTTTACAAACAGCGCCCCCCGCTCCTCCATCTGCTGCAAAACAGTCAGAGGAACCAGCGACTCGTTCCATTTACACTCACCAAGCAGAAGGTTCTCCTCATCAAAGGCCAGGATGTCTATCTCCTCCTGCTTTCGCTCTTTTGGATTATTGCCCCACCAGCGGCCAGTCTTCTGCGGAAAAAAGGAAAGGGTTTTCAAAAACTGTGGCTGATAAAAACACTGGCGGCAAATATCTTCAAAAACAAGCCCCATGTAACTATTTAATTGTGGGCGTACCATGGTTTCATAAACCTGTCGCCCCAGCCCCCAGGTAATATTGCTTGTGTTGGGTGCAACAAAACGGTACCAAAAACGAAACATCTGGTCTTCCAGCAGATAAATAGTTTTTCTGCTGGTCTGTGGTTCTGTAACCGGAACTTCCTTTTTCACCAAGCCAAGCGAAATCAGAGAATTTAGGAACGCACTGGCTGCACTGGTTTCAATCCCAACCTTTGTGGATATCTCATTTAATTTGCTGGCTCCTTGAGCCACAGCACGGAGAACACTGTGATAAGTTGCCGGCTCCTTTAATTCCTGTTTCAGGAGATTGGATGGTTCCTCGTAAAGTCTTCCGCTTGGCTCAAAAAAAAGTTGTATTAAGTTCTCATCCAGAGATAAATTGCTGCGAATCCTACTTAAATATTCTGGGATACCGCCAGTCACGCCAAACAAAACGGCCTGTTCCTCCGAAGTAAAATGATTTAACATGCGACGGGAATCAAAATAGCTAAACGGATGAATTTTCATCTGAGCCGTTCGCCTTCCATAAATAGGACTTTTATATCCCAGGACCTGATTTTCCATAAAACTCATAGAGGAACCACACAGGATCAAAAACAGTTTGCTGTCTTTCCACATATGGTCGATATGGACCTGCAGCAAAGAAGATATGGCTTTATGGCTTTCCGCAAGATAGGGATACTCATCAACTGCCAAAATCAATCGTTCCTTTTTGCATATAGAGTCAATATACTGGAACAAATCCTCGTAAGAAGAAAAGCTGAAATCTCCCTCGCTACCTGTTATGGATTTTAACACGCACTTTGAAAACTGTGCCAGATTTTCTTTTCCGGTTGACTCTGTAGCGACAAAAAAAATGGTCTTTTTATCTTTGCAGAACTCGTTGATCAACGTTGTTTTTCCAACTCGTCTCCGGCCATACAGGACGGCAAACTCAAACTGGTTGCTTTGATACATGGCATTTAATTTATTCAGTTCTGTCTCTCTACCAACAAACATAGAATCCTCCTTTTGATTACTGCCAGCAGGACGTAATCCCCAAAATGCCCGCAGGTCTAAACAAATAACTATTTTTAAAATTACTAAGTTAATAATTAGTAATCATATGATTAGCTATATTATAATGTATTATGCAAAAAAATGCAATCTATCTTTTTACCGATTAATCATCCCATTTGCGTTTAATTTTCACCCTCTTTTCCCCTTCTCAATAATTTACCTTATCGGAAGTATAATTACCTCGTAATGCAATTTAGGAAATTTCGAGAGAATTTCAAAAAAGAAAAAGGAGAGTGCATTAATTATGAGAAAGCAGACAAAAGTAGTTGCAGTAGCATCTGCAGCAGCCCTGCTTGCCATCGGCGCTTCCATGACTTCCTTCGCAGCTACCGGCTGGGTTGAGGAAGATGGACAGTGGTATTTCTACGACAAAGATGGCAACAGAGTCGAGGACGAGTGGAAAAAGTCCGGCGATAACTGGTATTGGATGGACAGCGAAGAAGGCGGCGCTATGGCTACCGACAAGCTGGTTGAAGATGACGACAACACTTACTATGTAGATAGCAACGGTGTTATGGTTAAAAATACCTGGGTTAAGGTTGTTAATGAGGATCAGGATGATGATGATGATCCGGCTGAATATCGTTACTACTACATGCAGAATAGTGGTAAGGCATACAAGGCAAAAGACAGCGGTACTACCGTTTTCAAAACCATCGATGGCAAGAAGTATGCTTTTGATGAGGATGGTAAGATGCTGTATGGCTGGGTGAATACCGATTCTACTCTGGCTACTGATGACAGTGACTGGGAAACTGCAGAGTATTATCTGGGTAGCTGGGAAGATGGTTCTTTAAAGACTGGCTGGCAGAAAGTTACTGTTTATGATACCGAAGAAGATGATGATATGGACTACTGGTTCAACTTCAAATCTAACGGTAAAAAGCGCGTGAGCGTTGAAGAGAAAAAGATCAACAGCAAGTACTATCGCTTTGATGATCGTGGTGTAATGGTTTATGAGTGGGCACTTGCAAGTGATGGCACTACAAGCCCGGCATCCATTTCCAACTGGTCTTACTTCAACAGCCCGGAAGATGGTGCTCGTGTTACCAAAGGTTGGTTCAAGGTAGTTGCACCGGCTGATGACAACGACAACACCTTCCTTGATTACGGCGGAACTTTCGCAAAGGGCGATTCCGAAGATGAGAACGAGAGATGGTATTATGCTAATGGTGATGGCGAGCTGTATGCTGGTCAGATCAAAAAGATCAAAGGTAAATACTATGGTTTCCATCCGGAAGGAACCGACAAAGCAGGTGCTATGCTGACAGGTCTGTGTGCATTAGTTGTTGAAGATGGCACAATCAAAGAGGTTATTGCAGCTGATATGGATTCTGATGACTTAGATGACTGCATGGACGGTAAGGGCGATTTCGCTGCTATGTATGGTAATCCGAATGCTTCCCTGTACTATTTCGGTAGTGACGAGGATACTGATGGTTCCATGAAGACTGGTACTGCTACTGTTAGCATTGATGGTGATTCTTATAACTTCATGTTCAGCAAGAGCGGTGGTGCAGAAGGTAAAGGTAAAGGTCTGACTGGTCTTGATGATGGTAAGTACATCTACAAGTTCGGTATGAAGATGAAAGCTGGCAGCGATGACAAGTATAAGATTGTTTACGCAACTGGTGATACTGGTGATGACAGTGCAATTGTAGAGGAAATTGATTCTGCAAAACTTAGACGTATGTCTGAGGAAGCTGTTAACAAGAACAAAGATGGCGATACTATTAAGTATACTGGAACCCTTAATAGTGATTTCTATCTGGTAAATACCAGTGGTTCTGTAATTAAGAATAAGACCGCTGCTAAAGATGGCGATGACTGGTACTTCTACGTTGATGAGAAGCAGATCAAGATGTATACCAACAACAAGACTCTGACAGCTGATACCAAGAAACCGGCTCCGGCTGATGAAAATGGTAATGTTCTGAAAGATGCTTGGGATAAGACCGATGTATCCATTAATAATGGTAACACGATTGGTCTGGATGACATCATCGACAGATAATTATTGGTACAGAGTAATAGAATTGAATAAGTAATACTTTTCCCCACTTGAAGGTCATTTTCAAGTGGGGAAATTATTTTTTCACATCGTCACCAGTCAATTACTTGATTCACAATATTCTGCTGCTCCGTACTGGTTTTTCTTAAGTAAATCCTGGTAGTTTCAATACTTTCATGCCCCATCAAATCTGCCAGCATGGCAATGTCATTATATCGTTCCAAAAAACTCTTCGCGAATCGGTGCCGGAAAGAGTGCGGATATATTACAGACGGATCCAAACCGTAACGGATAGCCAGACGCTTTAACTGGCCTGCAATCCCCCTGGCAGTGATCCGGTCACCGTATTTATTCAGAAATATAAAACCGCTGGGTTTGTGTTGTTCTTCTAACCAAACTAAAGTTTCTTTTTGTAATGCTGTTGGGATATATATCCGACGCAATTTTCCCCCTTTTGAATATAAATCCAGGTAGCCAATTTTAACATGCTCTGATTTGATTTGTACCAGTTCGCTGACACGGGCTCCAGTGGCGGCAAGAAATCGTACTACGAAATACCAATACATTTCTTCATCGTTCCTTAGACAGTTTTTAAAGTATAAATAATCCGCTTCGCTAATAACATTCTCTAAAAATGGTTTTTGCTGTACTTTAACTGATGCAACTTTCCATTGTTCTTTTTTGATACTCTCCAAATAGCAGTTTATTGCACGAATACGTAAGTTTACTGTTTGTGGTTTATAGTTTTCAATCAAAAAAACTTTATAGTCCCTTAAATTTTTTCTGGTAATACTATCATATTTGCTGTAATATTGTTTGATTGCATACAAATACGAGGTGACTGTGTTTGGGGATAAGCTTAAATCTTGTAGGTATTCCTTGAATTCTTCGTTCATGTTTCCTTCTCCTTTGTGTTGGTAATAGTGTTTTTAATATGACGATTTATCGACAGGGCGCCATATCGTCCTTCTATTATACATATAGAGAAGAAAAAATGGGGATTTCCAGATTTGGAGATGGTTTTAAAATTATAAAAACAAAAATAAATAATTTCAATTAAAAAGGAACTATACACAAATTTGCGCATAGTTTTTAGGTCTGTTTATAGAAAAAGTGGAGTCCATATGGACCCCACTCTTACTATAAAACTAAGTATTTAGATAAACCTACTTATTAACACCAGCTGTTACGATGTTTTTCCAAGCGTTGTTATCCCACTTGGTTTTGGAAAGAGATTTATTATTGGTATACATCTTGATATGACCATCATTCAGATACCAGTACCAATCATTACCATCTTTTGTGCCAGTCTTAGTACCCTTCTGAATAGCACCGCTGGTATTAATCAGGTAGTAATTGTCAGTAAATCCGGTAATTGCTTTAACGGTATCCTTATCCTTGTTAACATCGGTATCCTGAGTAAGTGTAGCATCTCCATCAACTTCTGGATTAGCTTTTCTCAGATTCTTATCGCTTACCTTGAATGCCTCAACACCCTCACTTGCATAATCATCTGTAGCAAATGCTAATACGTACTTCTCATCGCTGTCAGCTTTCAGCCTCTTACCCATCTGGTAGATATACTTACCATCATAGATACCAGTAATACCATAACCTCTGCTTTCAGCGCCACCCTTGTTGTTAAAGAAGAACTGGTAGTTGCTTCCATCCAGGGAAATGGTAGTAGATCCGCTCTTCATAGCACCATCACTATCTTCATTGCTGCCAAAGTAGTAGATCTTACCATCTTTATTCTTGTGATTACCATCAATGATATCATCCAAAGTATCGGAATCCATGTCGTTCTCGTACACATTATCAATGCTAGAACCATCAATATCCAGATAGCACAGACCAGTTAACATATAGCCAGTCGGAGCAAATCCATAGTATTTACCTTTGATCTTTTTGATCTCGCCAGCATACAGTTCGCCGTCACCATCTGCATAATACCATTTCTCAGACTCGTCCTCGGCTTTATCTTTGTCGAAAGAAGCATCACTTTCTAAGAAGGAATTATCCTCGTTAGGAGCTACTACTTTAAACCAGCCTTTGGTTACACGAGCGCCATCTTCCGGGCTGTTGAAGTAAGACCAGTCAGACGGAGTCTGTTCTGAACCGCTTGCCTTCATGCTCCACTGGTATACCATTACACCACGGTCATCAAAGCGATAATACTTACCGTTCAGCTTTTTAGCCTCGGTACCCTTACGGAGCTGTCCGTTAGACTTAAAGTTGAACCAGTAATCGTAGTCGTCATCTTTCTCTTCATCAAAAACAGAGATTCTCTGCCAGCCGGTCTTCATAGAACCATCTTCCCAACCGCCAAAGTAATATACGTTACCATCTTCATCAGACCATCCCGTATCGCCAGTTAAACGAGTACCATCCTCGCCAACCCAACCATACAGCATAACGCCATCCTCATCAAAAGCATACTGCTTTCCGTCGATGGTTTTCTTTCTTACCTTGCTGGTATCACCGGTATTCTTATATGCTTTACCGCTGCTCTGCATATAGTAGTAATGATATTCAGCCGGATCATCATCATCATCCTGCTCTTCATTTACTACTTTAACCCAGGTGTTTCTAACCATAACACCATTGCTATCTACATAGTAGGTATCATCGTCATCTTCAATCAGCTTATCGGTAGCCATAGCGCCATCCTCTTCGCTGTCCATCCAGTACCAGTTGTCACCAGATTTTTTCCATTCATCCTCTACTCTTACGCCATCTTTGTCGTAGAAATACCACTGTCCATCTTCCTCAACCCAGCCGGTAGCTGCGAAGGAAGTCATGGAAGCGCCGATAGCAAGCAGGGCTGCCGCAGATACGACTGCAGCTAATTTTGTCTGCTTTCTCATAATTAATGCACTCTCCTTTTTCTTTTTTGAAATTCTCTCGAAATTTCCTAAATTGCATTACGAGGTAATTATACTTCCGATAAGGTAAATTATTGAGAAGTGGAAAATAGGGAGGAAATGTCAAAAAAATGGGGTTATGAATGTGTTCAGATAAATAAAGTTAGCAGTGCAAATTTATGTTTTAATACTATTGGATCATCAGGATGGAGATCATATCCTAAGGTTTGGACATGAGAAACTAAGTATTATATTATCTGCAGAAATAGAATTTTTAGTGTTTGTAAATAGCACACCTTATCATATGGTAAGGAAGTTAAAAAAATAAAATAGAAAATTTTATTAGTTATAACTTATAAAATTAATTATTAATTGTTGTATATCGGTTGTACCTTTGGTATACTATATTAGTAAAGGAGGTAATTTAACAATGATAAAACGAGAATCGTATATGAACCGTATACGCCCATTTATCGGTTTGGATATTATTAAAGTATTGACTGGGATTCGAAGAAGTGGAAAATCTGTCATGATGGAATTGATTAAGGAAGAATTGATAAAGCGCGGTATCTCATCGTCCTGTTTTGTTTCGCTCAATTTTGAAGATATGAGTAACCAGTATCTTTGCACAGCGGAGGCGTTACATGAAGAGATAAAAAGACGAGTATCTGCTATTGAAGGAAGGGCCTATTTATTCTTTGATGAACTCCAAGAAGTAGAGGGATGGGAGCGCTGTATCAATTCACTTAGGGTTGAACTGGACTGTGACATCTATATAACTGGCTCAAATGCAAAATTGTTATCTGGGGAATTGGCAACTTACCTTGCTGGACGATATGTGGAATTTGTTATCTATCCGTTTTCTTACATGGAATTTTATGAGCTTTATCAGATGTACTATCCAGATACGCCGGCCCGTGATATTTTTACGAAGTATGTAACATATGGGGGAATGCCTTATTTGGGAAATTTGCGATATGAAATCGAACCATGCCGTCAGTATTTACAGGATCTGTATAATTCTGTGGTTCTTAAAGATATAGTAAAGCGCAATAAAATACGTGATGTAGATTTGCTGGAGCGCATTATTGCTTACGTTATGGCCAATATCGGAACAACATTTTCCGCAACTGCAATATCAAAGTATTTTAAAAATGAGCAGCGCACTGTAGCGGCAGAAACCATCCTTAATTATATTAAGGCATGCGAGGACGCATTCTTATTCTATCGTGTACGGCGCCAGGATTTGCAGGGAAAAAAACTACTTACTGTGAATGAAAAATATTATGTTGCAGACCATGGAGTGCGAGAGGCTGTTATGGGTGAAAATCAGCGAGATATTAACCTGATCCTTGAAAATATTGTGTATTTGGAATTATTACGGCGTGGCTATCGAGTTACTGTGGGAAAGACTGGTGAGAAGGAAATAGATTTCGTATGTGAGCATCAGAAGGATAAATTGTATATCCAGGTGACATATATTTTAGCAACTGAAGATACAATCCGTCGTGAATTTGGCGCTTATGATTCTATTCGTGATAATTATCCTAAATATGTGGTGTCATTGGATGAATTTGATATGAGCAGAAATGGAATAAAACATAAAAATATCAGAGATTTTCTTATGATGGGTAATTGGGAATAAGTTATTAAAGCGGAAAACTCCAATTCCATGCCGATATTAAAGAGTTCCCTGCTATGGAATTTACATGTCCATAACAAGGAACTCTTTTTAGCTTAACTTATGTGGAAATATTTTCACACTAAAGTTCTATTAGCGACTAGGGGTTACAAAACCGTTCTTCCAATCCTCAAGGTTTGCGCCGTTGTCAACAAAGACACCGTTAACCTTAGCCGGTTTAAGTACTTTTTCGTTGGTATACAGCTTAACATCGTAATTATCAACAAAGAAGAACCAGTCATCGCCATCTTTAACGCTGGCTTTATTCTTTACTACACTGCCGCTGGAATTTACTAAGTAGTAATTATTATTATCCAGCTTATAGTAGGTCAGGCTGTCGCCATCCTTATTCCTATATGTGCCAGTGCTATTATAGTTGGTAGAAGTACCTCTCAACTTGCTTCCGGAAATCTTGGTTACAGAAACTCCTGTTGCATTAATATCAACATCTGTACCAGCGTTCGAAGTAACCTTGATTACTTTATACTTATCATCAGAGCCAGCTTTCATTCTGATGCCGGCTTTGTAGATATATTTCTTATCATCAATACCAGTTACACCGCGGCCCTTACCTTCTGCACCGCCGGATTTGCTGAACTGCATGGAATAACTGCTGCCATCAATACTTACGGTTACATTTCCAGTCTTCATAGCGCCATCAACATCGCCATCATTGCCAAAGTAATACAGAGTGTATCCACTAGCAAGCTCGGTGTCGTAATCACCATCAAGCAGATCGTCAATATCATCGCTGTCCATATCGTCAAGCTTAACATCGATAACATTACCGTTTGCGTCTACATCCAGAAGGTTCAGGCCACTCATCATCTTGCCAGCGCCTTCTCTGCCGTCATCAGGCATGAAGCCATAGTATTTGCCTTTGATCTTTTTGATCTTACCGGTTTCCAGAGTTCCGTCACCATTTGCATAGTACCAGTTCTCGTCCTCGTCGTCAGCATCCTTTACATCAAAGGAGTTGGTGTCTGTAAAGGTAGCGTCAAAAGTGTTATCCTCATTCGGAGGAACTACTTTGAACCAGCCTTTGGTAATGCGTGCGCCGTCTTCAGGGCTGTTGAAGTATCCCCAGTTGGAACCACTGCTGGTATTAGCATTGTTTACACTAGCGATAGCCCAGGTGTAAACCATAACACCTCTGTTATCAAAAGCATATTTCTTACCATTAACAGTTTTGGTTCTGTATTCATCAGTAGTTGTGCTGCTCTTCTGGAATCTCTTACCATTACTCTGGAAGTAGAACCAGTGATCCATATCCTCATCTTCCTGATCATCATATACAGTGATTTTCTGCCAACCGGTCTTCATAGCGCCGTCTTCCCAGCTGCCCAGGTAATATACCGGACTATCTGTATTTACGTCAGACCAACCACTGTCATCGCTTAAACGATTAGCCTGGTCGTCAACCCAACCGTAAAGCATAACACCTTCATCATCGAACGCATATCTTTTGCCATCAATGGTTTTGAATTTAGTGTTGGTGCTGGTGTTGTTGCTGGCTTTATATGCCTTACCATTGCCCTGCATATAGTAGTAATGATACTCTGCCGGGTCATCATCGTCCTGATCTTCGTTAACAACCTTAACCCAGGTATTCTTAACCATAACACCGTTGCTATCTACATAGTAGGTATCGTCCTCATCGTCGATCAGCTTGTCGGTAGCCATAGCGCCGCCTTCTTCGCTGTCCATCCAATACCAGTTATCGCCGGACTTTTTCCACTCGTCCTCGACTCTGTTGCCATCTTTGTCGTAGAAATACCACTGTCCATCTTCCTCAACCCAGCCGGTAGCTGCGAAGGAAGTCATGGAAGCGCCGATGGCAAGCAGGGCTGCTGCAGATGCTACTGCAACTACTTTTGTCTGCTTTCTCATAATTAATGCACTCTCCTTTTTCTTTTTTGAAATTCTCTCGAAATTTCCTAAATTGCATTACGAGGTAATTATACTTCCGATAAGGTAAATTATTGAGAAGGGGAGATAGGCAATATTTCTATGCGATTTTCCCTATAATAAAGTATTTTTTTGCTTTTAAACATAAAGTGTGTTATAATTAAAAAAATAATGTTGAGGTAATGAGCATGCAAAGATTATTAAGCAATTTATTACATGTAGATGTCATGGAATGTGAATATAAGGAACAAAAAAAATTGCCGCTATTTTTATTAGATGGCTATGAGATTAAACTGATTAATATTGCAGGAACAGATATCTTATTTGTCAACCCCAAAGTGCCTGTCACTTTTTCAGCACTTAAGAAACATTGGAAGAAGTTTGAGCAACTGACCGGTTTTCCTTGTGTGATATTTGATGACAATTACACCTATTACGGCAAAAAACGAATGATTGAGATGGGAATCCCATTTGTATTCGGAAATGAAGATATTTATCTGCCATTTATGGGCGTTGTGCTGACCCGCAAAAGAAGCTTTACACTGCCGGAGGTGGATGAGTTTTCACCTGCTACGCAGAAAATACTGCTGAAGGCGCTGTATGAAAAGTGGGAGATGGTTTCTACGAAAGAAATCAGCCAACGCTTGCAAGTTTCTCGAATGACAGTTGGAAGGTGCCTGATGGAACTACAGGCCCTGGGACTACCGCTAGTGCAAATAAAAGGAAAAACAAAGTATTTTGCATTTGCGGGAGACAGAAAATCGCTTTATGATTTGTGTAAACCATATTTTATAAATCCAGTAGCAAAATCCATTACCTTAAAAGAAATTCCGGGCAACGTAAACTGCCTTGGCGGAATCTCTGCAATAGCTTATTATTCAATGTTGTCAGATGGAAGATATCCTACTTATGCAGTAAGCCGAGAAGAATATTCTCGGTTAAATGAAGCGAGGTGCGGACAGTGCTCCAGGACGGAGACGCCTGCCTGCAGGTTGCATGTTTTGCGGTATAAGATAGAACAGAATGGCGCTATCGATCCATTAAGTGCCATTCTATGTCTGTCTGATCAGGAGAAAGAAGACCCCAGGATTGAAAGCGCTATAGAAATAATATTGGAGGATTTGTGGAATGGTTAAAGGATTAGAACTTTTTAGGGATTTTTTTCAAGATTACAAAGAGCAATATGTACTGATTGGCGGAGCAGCATGCGATATTATTTTTGAAGATGCTGCACAGGAATTTCGAGCCACACGGGACCTGGACCTAGTTCTGATTGTAGAGGCACTTACCCCGGAATTTGGAAAGATCTTCTGGGAATTTGTAAATACTGGGAAGTACCACAATAAGAGCCGCAGCGAGGGAACACCGCAGTTTTATCGTTTTGATAAGCCTGAAGTGCCAGAATACCCTTATATGTTGGAACTATTTTCAAGACAGTCTTTTCAATTAGTGGGCGATACGAATGTTCTCACACCGATGCATATCGGAGATGAGATATCTAGTTTATCGGCAATTTTACTGAATGATGTTTATTATCAGATGATTCTGGACGGACGAATGGTCATTGACGGTATGGTTGTGCTGGCGCCCGTGTATATTGTACCTTTTAAGGCTAAAGCATGGCTGGATCTGTCTGAAAAGCGTAAAAATGGTTTGCATGTAGATAGCAAAGATATTAAAAAGCATAAGAACGATGTAGTTCGGTTGGTTACGCTGCTTAGTGAAAATGAAGATCTGATTTTGCCAGATGAAGTCAGAATCGATATGGAATTTTTTATTGATGGTTATGAAAAAGAACCTGCGGATCTCAAAGCCCTTGGAATCTTAAGCATGAAAAATGAGGATATTATTAGCAGAATGAGAGGGATTTATTTGAAGTAGTATTTATTTCCCAGATAGCGCGATTTTATTTACACTCTCTGAATATATAATTGCCGCCCATCGGGGGTTAACCCGGAGGCGGCAATTATTTTGCATTACATTATAAAATTCAAGAAATTACTTTTGGTTCTAATGAATCTTATTTGTTCTGCTCGATAGCTTTCTCAACATTCTTGTCGTCAGCATAGTATGTGATCTTGCCTTCGCTGTCAGAGAAGAAGTACCAGTCTTCGCCATCCTTAACGCCATTAGCTTTGGTCTTAAGCTTACCGTTGGTACCGATTAAGTACAGATCCTCGCCGCTCAGCTCGTAGTATCTGATCTTAGTTTCGCTGGATTTGCCCTTATTGTAGATAACGGTCTTGCCTTCAACTAAGTTCTTTACATCACTGGTGCTCAGGAATGTTGCGATATCATCAGTATCAATATCTGCTGCTCTATACTTATCTTCGCTGCTTGCAGCCATCTTCATACCGTACTTGTAGTATACTTTCTTGGAAACGCCATTCTTACCTGCACCTCTGCTTCCAACACCACCGGAATTAGCGAAGTTGAAGGTATAGCTGCTTCCATCAACGCTTGTGCTTACAGTACCAGTCTTCATAGCGCCATCGCTGTCTGAATTATCCGGATCACCAAAGTAGTAAAGAGTTCCTTCTTCGGTAATCTTGCCATCTTTCAGATCATCCAGATAATCTGCATCCAGAGTAGTGTCGTTATCACGAACGTCGTTCTCTTTTGCAAAAATATCATTGATCTTGCCATTTGCCTCATCAACAGACATATAAACCAGACCGCTCAGCATTGCGCCGTACTCATCAAATGCATAATATTTGCCTTTGATCTTTGCAATTTCCTGAACTTTCAGGTTGCCATCGGAATCAGCATAGTACCACTGTGCTTCATCGTTTCCATCACCAGACATTTCGTAGTCAAATTTGTTCTTCGGAACAACCTTGAACCAACCCTTGGTCTGACGTGCGCCGTCATCCGGAGAGTTAAAGTACTTCCACGCACTCGGAGAAGCATCATTGCTTGCAGAAGCCTCATCCAACCATTTGTAGTACATCTCACCTTCAGCGGTGAATGCATATCTCTTACCATTGATACGGATGGTATCATCAGCATCACTGGTACCTGTTCTCTTTACGCCGTTGCTACCGAAGTAGAACCAGTAATCAGCATCTTCATCTTCATTATCCCATGCGTCATATACGGTAATCTTCTGCCAGCCGGTCTTCATGGAACCGTCTTCCCAACCGCCAAAGTAGTTGGTAGCGCTCTTCCAGCCGTCATCCTCAGCCATCAGGCTGTTGGTCTCTTTGTCAACCCAGCCGTACAGCATCTTACCATCGGAATCGAAAGCATATTTCTTGCCGTCGATAGTTTTCTTAGAGAAGGTATCGCTCTTATATGCTTTACCATTGCTCTGCATGTAGTAGTAACGGTACTCAGCCGGATCAGTATCATCATCCTGATCCTCGTTTACTACTTTAACCCAGGTGTTCTTAACCATAACACCGTTGGAATCAACATAGTAGGTGTCGCTGCCGTCTTCAATCAGTTTGTCAGTGGCCATAGCGCCGTTCTCTTCGCTATCCATCCAGTACCAGTTGTCACCGGACTTTTTCCACTCGTCGCTTACTCTGTTGCCATCTTTGTCATAGAAGAACCACTGTCCATCTTCCTCAACCCAGCCGGTAGCTGCGAAGGAAGTCATGGAAGCGCCGATAGCAAGCAGGGCTGCCGCAGATACGACTGCAGCTAATTTTGTCTGCTTTCTCATAATTAATGCACTCTCCTTTTTCTTTTTTGAAATTCTCTCGAAATTTCCTAAATTGCATTACGAGGTAATTATACTTCCGATAAGGTAAATTATCAATAGTTTTTTTACATTTTTTCGTTGTTTTGGAATAAATGCAAATCTATTCATACACCACTAGAAGTTACCACCTCTCCATCACACTGACAGTATAATACACTTTTTCGGGAAATGCTATAACGAAACCCTAAGCGTTTTCTTACGGAAATCTTACGAAAAACAAATTTTTCCCAAAAATTGTATTAATATTAGTACAATCTTTCTTTTTGCTGGGTTTTTATGGGACTGCGTGATATAATGTTCATAAGTTCTTTGTTTTGAATATTTTTGAACATGTTTGGAGAGAGTAGGAACTAAAAAAATGCGTGCCAAATCATTTTAAAGAGCAATTTCAGGAGGTAGAATATATGAACCGAATCGGTCTGATCTGTCGTTACATTAAAGAAAATCCGCATAGTACCCAGAGGGAACTGGCGCAAAAAATGGATCTGTCACTGGGAACTGTCAACACCCTGATCAAAGAATGCACCCGCCAGAGACTGATCGCACAGGAGAAAAGCATCGCAGGAACTTATGAGGTGACTGGCGCAGGGGATGCTTTCCTGGAACAGTTCAAGGTGGATGGCGCGCTGATCATTGCCGCCGGGTTCGGCTCCCGCTTTGTTCCGCTGACCTTTGAAACGCCCAAGGGGCTTCTGGAGGTGTTTGGAGAGCGGATGATCGAACGGCAGATCTGCCAGCTGCATGAAGTGGGGATCACGGATATTACGATCGCTGTAGGATATTTAAAGGAAAAGTTTGAATATCTGATCGATAAATACCAGGTGAAGCTTCTCTATAATCCGGAGTATTCCTGCAAAAATACTCTCGCAACCATTTATCACGCCCGCAGGGTCTTGTCCGGGCGCAACATGTATCTTCTGTCCTCCGATAACTGGATGCGCGAAAATATGTTCCACAGCTATGAATGCGGCGCATGGTATTCTTCTGCTTATATGGAGGGGGATACTTCAGAGTGGGTCCTTACCTATAATAAGAAAGGACGAATCACAGACATTGCCGTTGGCGGACGGGATGCCTGGGTGATGTACGGGCCGGTTTTCTTTTCAAAGGAATTCTCGGAAGCGTTCCTGCCTATACTGGAGAAAGATTATCATACCCCCGGCACCGAGCAGTTTTACTGGGAAAATGCATTATTCGGGCATCTCGATAAACTGGAAATGGATATCAACCGTCAGCCTGAAGACCAGGTCTATGAGTTTGAGAACCTGGAGGAACTGCGCAAATTCGACACACGGTATCAGAACCGTTCTGATAATAAAGCGTTGGAGCTGGTTTCGGAGGTTTTTCAGATACCTGAGTCCGATATCCACGATATCCGCTGTTTAAAATCCGGTATGACCAACAAATCCTTCCTGTTTCAGGTAAATGGTCGCCACTATATCTGCCGGATACCAGGACTTGGGACGGAGCTTTTGATCAACCGGCAGGAGGAGAGTGAGGTTTATGAAGCAATACGTCCGCTGGATCTGTCTGAGCATATCATTTATATGAACGGACGCACTGGATATAAGATCTCTGAATATTATGAAGGCGCACGCAATTCACGGGCCGACAACTGGGAGGATGTGGCCGCCTGTATGGCTGCACTGCACCGGCTGCATGATTCCGGGCTGACTGTGGACCATGATTTTGATATCCGGGAGCGGATCTCCTTCTATGAAAGACTTTGCAGCGCCCACGGAGGCACGCTGTTTGAGGATTATGAAACGGTACGGGGTTGGATGGAGGAATTGATGGACCGTCTAGACCGTTTGGGCCGGCCAAAAGCTCTGGCCCATATCGACAGCGTGGCTGATAACTTCCTGTTCCTGCCGGACGGTTCCGTGCGTCTGATCGACTGGGAATATTCGGGCATGTGTGATCCCCTGATCGATATTGGTATGTGCTCCATTTATTCCTATTATGATGAAGAGGCGGTGGAGAAACTGATGGATATTTATTTTGGACGTCCTGCCATAGAAGAGGAACGTCTGGCTGTTTATTCCTATATTGCTCTGGGCGGGTTCCTGTGGAGCCTTTGGGCCGTCTATAAAGCCTCTCTTGGTGAAGAGTTTGGTGAATACACTTTGATCATGTACCGGTATGCCAAAGATTATTATCGGAAAATTACCGATATGGTGCAGGAATAGGAAAAAATGGCAGAAATATTTACGCAGATTGTAATAAAAATGTTACCACTTGTTTTACTTCCTGTGCTATAATGAAAAACAGAGAACAATTGGAATACACATATATCGATCTACAAGGAGGAGGAAGGTATGAGGAACAAACGACGTCTGACTGCTGTGGCACTTGCGGGCATGATGGGAGCGATGACGCTGTCTTCCAGTTTTACGGCTTACGCGGCTGCCGGCTGGGTGCAGACCGGGAACACATATGTATATTATGACGCTGATGGTTCCATACACAAAGGCTGGGTGAACACCGGCAACGGTTATTATTACACGGACCTTTCTACCGGACAGATGGTCACCGGATGGAAACTCATCAACAACAACTGGTATTATTTCCAGCCAAACGGCCTGATGGCTACCGGATGGGTGCAGGACGGCGGCAAGTATTACTACACTCTGACCGACGGCACCATGCACAAAGGCTGGATCAACATTGGCAATGATTACTACTATCTGAAGGAAGACGGTTCCATGGTCACTGGCTGGTATCAAATGGACAATGCCTGGTACTATTTCAACACCGACAACGGCAAGTGCATCCTGAATACTCCCTGCGAAATTGACGGAAGCTGGTATATTTTCGGTTCCGACGGAAAGATGCTGACCGGATGGCAGCAGGTGGACGGTTACTATTTCTACTTCCACACAGATGGCAAGATGCTGACCGGATGGCTGAGTGACGGCACCAACAAGTATTACATGAATCCGGCTAACGGCAGGATGTCCACTGGATGGACCGTGATTGACAATTACTACTATTTCTTTAACAATTCCGGACACCGGCAGACGGGATGGATCATAGATAATGGCAGTTACTATTATCTGGATCCGAATGCAGACGGACGGATGGTGGCCGGTACCACGATGACCATCGGCGGAGTATCCTACTCCTTTGCTTCAAACGGAGTATGCAACACCGGCGGAAATGTAGGAAATGCATATAACACGAACTCCAACAACAATAACAGCTACAACTCCCCGACCGGCGGGAACAATACATACAATAACAACAATAATAACAATTTCAATAACAATAATTATGTAAACAGCGGCCCTGGCGCTTCGGGCGGAAATAATAATAACACCTATAACACTCCGGGCGGCACAAATACAAACTCATCACCAACTACCAACGCTTCGCCGAGCGGCAACTCGACACCAGGCGGATCTAATTCCCCCAGCAGCAATTACGGTTACGATCTGCAGCCGGGACTGACCGGCGGACCGAAACCGTGATGGACCAAATTTACAAATAAGCAAAATTTCTGACAAAACAAACAGTACCGAGACGCAAATGCCCGGTACTGTTTGTTTATTGATATTTGTTTTATGGTCGCTGTTTTACTGCCATTGCTATTTTTACATCCATTTCCAGCCTACGCCCTCAACCGTTCAATGTGGATCCCCAGGTGTCCCACAGCCTCTTTCGGAATATCCCGCTGAAGCTCCTGCGCCATGAGTGCACACGCCTCTATGGCAATCTTATAGGAATCCGGGAACTGGGTCCTGGCATACTCGTCTATATCAAGGCTGATGGGATCGGAATTCTTTATGCACGCCACCAGATAACGCAAATGAGCCATGAACCGTTCATACGCAAAGGAGTGCGGGTCCAGGTCGATCCCCAGCCGTTCTTCCACAAGCGCCGTCAGCTTTTCCAAAAGCGACACCGTCTTTAAAGACTCTTCCAGCTTCTCATCCATACGCCCGGCCCGGAGATGGAGAGCGATATAACCGACCTCCGTTTCGGGCAGAAGGCAGTCCGCCATCTCCCGTATGATCTCCCGGGCAGCCAGCGCCGCCTGATATTCTTCGGGATACAAAATCTGGATCGCCGCGTGAAGAGGATTGTCCAGCACGACTCCGCTCTTCACGCGTTTTGCAGCAAATGCGATATGGTCCGCCAGCGGAATCAGGATATTGGGGTTCATCTCCCCTAAAGCCTGTCTTCCTGCATCCACGATACGCCCCGCCGTTTCCAGATAAACCGGCTCCACTCCTCCGATCACCTGGCGTCCCGTGCGGTTTTTCTCCTCCCTGCCGACGATGGCATAACGTTTTACCGCATCTGTCTCTTTTAGCTCAAAACGTTCATTTATGCGTTTTCCAAAACCTACGCCGCTCCCCAGCAAAATGGCTTCTTCCTCACGCTGCATATCAAAAACCAGTATTCCGTTGTTGTTCAGAACCTTGATCACGCGATACATTTTTCTCCCCCGTTATTAAAACATTTTTACCCCAATGTTCTCCTTTTATAATAACATGTCTCCCCTGTTTTGTCCCGTCCTGTCTGATCTTAATTGCCAATTTATTTGTGGGTAGCTTCCCGGGTATCCGGATATATCTTCACCCGACCAAATCTGCTGCATGTTCCAGGGCCTTCACCGGCTTTTTGTCTGTTTTGATGAATGCCCCTTCCGGCAGAGACGTGAAGATGACGATACACGCATCTGAAACTGCATGTTTTCTTACATAGTCCAGATCAAAACGCATCAGCAGGTCGCCTTTCTTAAAGGTATCTCCATCCTGCACAAAGGTCTCAAAACCTTCGCCGTTCAGCTTCACGGCATCAATGCCAATGTGAAGCATCAGCTCCATACCATCCTCTGTCTTTAATCCCATGGCATGTTTTGTGGGGAAGACAAAGGCAACCACCCCATCGCAGGGCGCAGTCACTTCTCCGTTTTCCGGTATGACCATATAGCCATCTCCTATCATCTTTTGGGAAAATGTAACGTCCGGAGCTTCCTCAATGGGCGCTGCCATTCCGTCAAACGGGCTGTACAGCGGCGTCACTTTCTCATTGGTCAGAATCTCCCGGCTCTCGTCCGGTATGATAGATCCGCCTGCGGCTCCGGCAGTCTTTTCCAGTGGATCGGTCCCTGTATTTTCCAATTCTCCATGGTACTCCGTATCCGGCGCGGTTGCCATATAGGCAACCAGATCTGCCTTGATATTGGGAACTGACGGTCCGTACACCACCTGTACTCCCTGGCCTTTCCGGATGACGCCTGCGGCCCCCGTTTCTTTCAGAAGCGTCTCGTTCACCAGCTCCGGCTTATTTACCGTACAGCGCAGCCTGGTGATACAGCAATCCACGTCTGCTACATTTTTCTTGCCGCCAAGGCCATTTAAGATCATCTCAGACCGCTGGTCTGTATTGGAGGATGCAGCAGATGTCCCGTCTGTTGCCCCCTGCTTTTTCGCATTCACATCGCTTCTCACATAAAGCTTCACTTCTTCACTGTCATCCCTGCCCGGAGTCTTCAGATCAAATCTCAGGATCAGGAACTTAAACAGGAAATAATACACTGCAAAATACACCACGCCCACCGCCGGGATCCAGTACCAGCTTGTCTTGGAAGCTCCGGGCAGGATGCCGAACAGTACCAGATCGATGATCCCGCCGGAGAAGGTCATGCCAACTCCCACATTCAGCATATGCATAAGCATATAGGAAATACCGGCGAGCACACTGTGAATGGCGTACAAAAATGGCGCCACAAACAGGAATGTAAACTCGATGGGTTCTGTGATCCCTGTAAGCATTGCAGTCAGCGCCGCTGAGATCAGAAGTCCTCCCGCCGCCTTTTTCTTGTCAGCCCTGGCCACCTGATACATGGCGAGAGCCGCACCGGGAAGCCCAAAGATCATGAACGGGAATTTGCCGGTCATAAACCTGGTTCCGGGATTGACGCTGAAATGACTGATATCTCCGGCTACTGCCAGCTGTGCAAAAAAGATATTCTGTGCCCCATAGACCATCTGTCCTGCGACTTCCATCTGGCCTCCGACCGCGGTCTGCCAGAATGGGATGTAAAATACGTGGTGGAGCCCAAAAGGAATCAATGCCCTCTCAATAATGCCATACAGCAGGGTTCCCGCATATCCGGAATTGTTGACCAGGGCTCCCAGACCGTAGATCCCGGACTGGATCACCGGCCATATAAAGTACATGCCAATGCCCACAAAGATATATACCAGGCTGGAAATGATCGGTACAAACCGGGTCCCGCCGAAGAAGGACAGTACCTGGGGAAGCTGGATGTTGTAATATTTATTGTGAAGCGCCGCTACCCCAAGGCCCACGATAATGCCGCCGAAAACGCCCATCTGCAGGGTGCTGATCCCCAGTACGCTGGTAACCGTACCGTCCAGCATTCCCATGGTGTGTTCCACCGCGCCGACAACACCGGATACGGCATTTCCCGATCCATCCGTCAGAGCCGCTACCACCTCCAGCTTCCCGGAAAGCACCAGGAGCGCATGGATCGCCGTGTGCATAATAAAGAATGAGATCACGCTTGCCAGGGCCGCAACCTCTTTCTCCTGCTTTGCCATACCGACTGCAACGCCGATGGCGAACAGAAGGGGCAGATTGTCAAAAATAACGCTTCCGCAGCTGTTCAATATGGTCAGGAAACCATAGAGAAAGGTTCCTTCACCCAAAAATGCTTCCAGATGGTACGCGCTGATCATGGTGGCATTGGTAAAGGATCCGCCGATTCCCAGCAGCAGACCGGCTACGGGAAGAATTGCAATGGGAAGCATAAAGGAGCGCCCCACCCTCTGAAGAATACCAAACATCTTGTCTTTCATTTTTCTGATACCTGCTTTCTTTTTTATTTGTGTAAATAAAAAATGTTCCGGGCACTAAAAAAGGCATAAACTACACGCACAGCCTTATGAGCCGAGCCCTGCATAGTTTATGCCTGAATTGATATTCCAATCAGTAACACACTAATCTGTATTTATTTACAAAAGGAATTATAACGGAGGGTTCACAAAAAGTCAAGCCTGTTTTTAATCCAACTGGAACTTTTTGTCCGCGTTCTATACTTATGCGTAGAACAGACGGTTCACCGCGCTGAAGATACCGCGCAGAGACGCCCTCGTAATATTGGAGCTGACGCCAACACCGTAGGTCACTCTTCCGGTTGCCTGATCCATCAGATGGATATAGGAAGCTGCCTGCGCGCCGGAACCTGCCCGCATTGCGTGCTCGTTGTAGTCCAGAACACGGATCTGGATACCAAGCGCTTCCTCTAAGCCTCGCTGTACCGCATCGATCGGTCCGTTTCCAACGCCCTCGAAGGTCTTTTCCATACCGTGATCGGTATAGGTAACCTTGGCCAGAGTCGCATATACGCCATCCTCCACTTCTGTGTCGGTAATCTGGCACTTGCGGAAATGCATCGGCTCTTTTCTCTCCAGATAGCATTTCTTGAATTCGTCCATGATCTGCTCCGGAGCAACCTCGCCCTGCTTCTCGGAAATCTTCTGGATCACATCTGCAAACTCCTTGTGCATGCCCTTCGGCAGACGGAAGCCATAGAAGGTGTCCATAACAAAAGCTACGCCGCCCTTGCCGGACTGGCTGTTGATGCGGACGATCGGCTCGTACTGTCTGCCGATATCTGCCGGATCGATGGGCAGGTACGGGACCTCCCAGTACTCGCTGTTTCTCTCGTGGAGGGCCTGCATGCCCTTGTTGATAGCGTCCTGATGAGAACCGGAAAATGCGGTGAACACCAACTTGCCCGCGTAGGGGTGGCGCGGATGGATATCCATCTTGGTGCAGCGCTCATAAACTTCCGCGATCTCACGGATATTGCCAATCTCCAGCACCGGATCGATGCCCTGTGAGAACATATTGTAAGCCAGGGTCAGGATGTCTACGTTGCCGGTACGCTCACCGTTGCCAAACAGGGTTCCCTCAACACGGTCAGCCCCGGCTAAAAGCGCCAGCTCCGTAGCCGCAACGCCCGTACCTCTGTCATTGTGCGGGTGAACGCTCAGGATAATACTGTCGCGGTTCTTGAAATGCCGGTTCATCCACTCGATCTGGTCCGCGTAAACGTTGGGCGTGTTCATCTCTACGGTAGACGGCAGGTTCATGATGATCGGCCGCTCCGGGGTCGCCTGTCCCCAGGCATCCTGGACTGCTGTACAGATATCCAGAGCATATTCCAGCTCGGTTCCGGTAAAGCTCTCCGGGGAATACTCTAACAGCAGATCCCCGTCGTATTCCGCCGCATATTTTTTCACAAGCTCAGTGCCCTCGATGGCAATCTGCTTGATCTCCTCTTTGTCCTTGTGGAACACCACATCCCGCTGCAGCGTGGAGGTAGAGTTGTAGATATGTACAACCACCTTCTTGATCCCCTGGATCGCCTCGAAGGTCCGCTTGATCAGATGCTCACGGCACTGTACCAGCACCTGCACCCTCACGTCGTCAGGGATCATCCTGCGCTCCACAAGCTGACGCAAGAAGTCATACTCGATCTGGGACGCCGCCGGGAATCCGATCTCAATCTCCTTGAAACCGAGCTTCACCAGCATATTGAAGAATTCTATCTTCTCCTCCACGACCATCGGCTCGATCAGAGCCTGGTTGCCGTCGCGCAGATCCACGCTGCACCAGATCGGCGCCTTTTCAATCTCTTTGTTCGGCCACTGCCTCTCCGGGTAGTTCACCACCGGGACTCTTTTATATCTTTGATAGTTTAACATGATAACTTCCTCCATTTCTGTTCAATAGTTCCCGCTAATCGCTCTGCTTTTGCATGCGCTCTCAAAAGCGCACACATCCGTTTTCTGTCTTTCAACCGTCAGCCCGTGACGGGCAGTCGCTCGATCACTCCATAGCGCCGAACAATGAACAGTACTGATCCTAACGATTCAGCCCCATCTCTCATCATCCCTTTTCTGATAAATTTCTGAATCAAACTGCGGCGGCGAAGCGACAGCCTGTGCCGCGCTGATACGATTACACAAATCCCCGGCTGCAAGTCTACACCCGGGGATTATTTACTTCTCTGCCGCATTATTAGTATATATTAACATAAGAAAAAGATACTGGCAAGAAAATTATTATAACAAAAGGTTATATCTGCCATTCCCGCATACAGTCAGCTACAGCACATGACCCTGGGCCTTCATCACGTCGATGACCTGATCCACGTACTTCTCACACAATTCCTCGCTGGCGGCCTCTACCATCACACGTACTACCGGCTCGGTGCCGGACTGGCGCAACAGGATACGTCCGTCGCCGCCCAACGCCTCTGTGACCTTCGCCACCTCCGCCTGTACCTGCGGATCATCCTGGGCAGTCTGCTTGTCATGGACACGGACATTTTTCAGTACCTGCGGGAAGATCTCCACCTCGGAAGCCAGCTTTGCCAGGCTCTCTTTTTTCTCCAGCATGACTTCCATCACCTTTAAGGAGGTCAGGATACCGTCCCCTGTGGTAGCGTGTTTGCTGAAGATGATATGGCCAGACTGTTCTCCGCCCAGGCAGTTGCCGTATTGGGACATGTTCTCGTACACATACTTGTCGCCAACCGCAGTCTTTTCATAGGCAATGCCTTCGCGGTCGAACGCTTTGTAAAGGCCAAAGTTGGACATTACCGTGGTAACTACTGTATTGTGGAACAGGGAACCATTCTCCTTCATATACTTTCCGCAGATATAAAGGATCAGATCGCCGTTGATCTCATTGCCGTTTTCATCCACGGCGATGCAGCGGTCTGCATCCCCGTCATAGGCAAAGCCTACGTCACAGCCCGTATCCTTCACATACTTCTGCAGTACATGGATATGGGTGGAACCGCAGTCTGTGTTGATATTGAGGCCATTGGGCGTATTGTTGATCACATGGGTTTCAGCGCCCAGTGCGTCAAATACATTCTTTGCGATGGCGGAGGCACTGCCGTTGGAACAGTCCAGAGCCACCTTTTTCCCCTTGAAGGACCGGGTCGCGATCGAGATCAGGTAACCGATATAGCGGTTCCGCCCTGCCGCATAATCCACAGTGCGCCCGATCTTGTCTTTCAGGGCAAAAGGAATCTCGCCGGTCTCGCCGTCTAAATATTTCTCAATCTCTTCAATGACGTCCTCCTCCAGCTTTTCGCCCTTTCCATTGATGACCTTGATCCCGTTGTCATAGTATGGATTGTGGCTTGCAGAGATCATGATACCACAGTCAAACTCTTCCGTGCGCACCACATAGGAAACGCTGGGGGTCGTGGTCACATGGAGCAGATAAGCGTCCGCCCCGGACGCCGTCAGGCCCGCCACAAGGGAATACTCAAACATGTAGCTGCTCCGCCTCGTATCTTTTCCAATCGCCACGCGGCATCTGCCTTCCGGGTTCATCGCAGAAGGTTTGCTGTGCCGGCCGTAATACCAGCCCAGGAAACGTCCCACCTTGTATGCGTGCTCCACTGTCAGGTTCACATTGGCCTCTCCGCGGAAGCCGTCGGTTCCAAAATACTTACCCATGTTCTCATATCTCCTTTTTAGTTCATACAAAAGCAAGCCCCTTGCTCTCTGTTGTCAATATTCGATTTCCTTCAGGAAACGGCTGAGGGCGTCCTGCCAGGTCGGCATCAGTTCAAAACCATTCTCTGTCAGTTTCGCCTTGCTCATACGGCTGTTGGCGGGGCGCTTTGCCTTGGCCGGGAACTGGTCGCTGCTGACCGGGGTCACCTTCACATCGTCCATACCCGCCTGATGGAAAATCTCTTTTGCAAACTCATACCAGCTGCACAGACCTTCGTTGGTGGCATGATATCTTCCATACTTGTCAGTCTGGATCATATCCACCAAAAGCCTCGCCAGGTCATAGGTGTAGGTCGGGGAACCAACCTGGTCATCTACCACGCTGACTGCACCGCGCTCTTTGCCGAGACGCAGCATGGTCTTGATAAAATTCTTTCCTGCAACGCCGAACACCCAGGCGATCCGCACGGTAAAGTACTGGTCTAAAAGCTCCTCAACCGCCAGTTCACCCTCGCATTTGGTCAGTCCGTACACGTTCAGCGGATTCCTCTCGTCATCCGGTTCCCAGGGGCGGGTGCCTTCACCGTCAAACACATAATCGGTGCTGATATACATCATCTTCACCCCTGCGTCGCGGCAGGCTGCCGCCACATTGCGGGTGCCTTCGCCGTTGATCCGGCGGCACCGCTCTACATCATCCTCCGCTGCATCTACTGCAGTATATGCAGCACAGTGGATCACTGCGTCTGCTTTTGACTGGGAAATCACGCTTTTACAGATAGCCGCATCGGTGATATCCATCTCCTCCACGTCCACGCCGATCCCTTCCAGACCACGCTTTTTAAGCTCATTCATCAAATCCGTACCCAACTGTCCTTTGGCTCCGGTTACCAATACCCTCATGCTCATCTTCATCTACCGCCTGTACTGTCATTCCGGCCTTACAGCCTGTCCCCATACATCTTGTCAAAATAGCTGCTGTACTCACCACTGATGATATGCTCCCACCACTCGCGGTTGTCCAGATACCACTGGATCGTCTGTTTCATGCCAGTGTCGAAATTGAACTCCGGCTCCCAGCCCAGCTCTGTCTCCAGCTTCTTTGGATCGATCGCGTAACGCATGTCATGTCCAGGACGGTCCGTCACATATTTGATCAGGCTCTCCGGCTTGTCCAGAGCGCGGAGCACGGTCTGTACTACCTCCAGGTTGGTGCGCTCGTTATGTCCGCCGATATTGTAGACGCAGCCGTCCGCGCCCTTACGGATGATCAGGTCGATGGCCTGGCAGTGATCCTTTACATGCAGCCAGTCACGGACGTTTGCACCGTTTCCGTATACTGGAAGCTCCTCGTCCGCCAGCGCACGGCTGATCATCAGCGGGATCAGCTTCTCCGGGAACTGGTAAGGCCCGTAGTTGTTGGAGCAGCGGGAAATGGACACCGGTACGCCAAAGGTCCGGTGATAAGCCATCACAAACAAGTCCGCACTGGCCTTGGAGGATGAATAAGGGCTGGAGGTGTGCAGCGGGGTATCCTCTGTAAAGAACAGGTCCGGGCGGTCTAATGGCAGATCTCCATAAACCTCGTCAGTGGACACCTGATGGAACCGCTTGATACCATACTTTTTGCAGGCGTCCAAAAGGGTCGTGGTTCCCATCACATTGGTGCGCACAAAGATCTCCGGGTCCGTAATGGAACGGTCCACATGGCTCTCCGCCGCAAAGTTCACGATCACATCCGGTTTCTCTTTTTCAAACAGGTCAAATATGAACTCCCTGTCTGCGATGTCGCCCTTTACAAAACGATAGTTCGGCTTGTCCTCCACCGGTTTTAAGGTCTCTAAATTCCCTGCGTATGTCAGGGCATCCAGATTGATGATCATATCCTCCGGGTATTTCTCTACCATATAGTGCACAAAATTACCACCGATAAATCCGGCTCCGCCAGTCACAATAATCTTCATTTGTCTCGTATCCTTTCTCTCTCAGCCAATCTTTATTTTATGCCGCCCTTTGCATACGGCGCTTTTCATGTATCTGTACCAGTCCCTTAAAGGTTATGCAGCTTGTCGATGTACTTCCCGTCCAGGACGTCCTTTAAATACTGCCCGTACTGATTCTTTTTGAGGATCTCGTAGGTCTCCAGCACCTGTTCCTTCGTGATCCAGCCGTTTAAATAGGCGATCTCCTCCAGGCACGCGATCTTGCGGTGCTGATGGTCCTCGATCGTCTTGACGAAATTGGTAGCCTCCACCAGGGATTCATGGGTCCCGGTGTCCAGCCAGGTAAAGCCCTGCCCCAGAAGGGTCACATCCAGTTCGCCATTCTCCAGATAGATCCGGTTCAAATCCGTGATCTCCAGCTCCCCACGGGCAGAAGGCTTTAAGTTCTTCGCATACTCCACCACCCGGTTGTCATAAAAATACAAACCGGTCACACAGTAGTTGGACTTGGGTTTTGCCGGTTTCTCCTCAATGGAAACCGCCTTGCCTGCCGCGTCAAACTCAACAATGCCGAAACGCTCCGGATCATCCACATAGTAGCCAAATACGGTAGCCCCTTTTTCCTTTTCCGCGGCAGCGCGCAGGCGTTTTTTCAGTCCCTGGCCGTGGAAGATATTGTCCCCCAGCACCATGGCAACCGGGTCGCCTCCGATAAAATCAGCGCCGATGATGAATGCCTGGGCCAGTCCATCCGGACTCGGCTGGACCGCATACTGAAGCTCTACGCCAAACTGGTGTCCGTCGCCTAAAAGCGCCTCAAACCGGGGCGTATCATCAGGGGTGGATATGATCAGGATCTCCCGGATGCCTGCGTTCATCAGAACAGAAAGCGGGTAATAGATCATGGGTTTGTCATAAATCGGAAGAAGCTGCTTGGATGTTACCTTCGTGAGCGGGTACAGGCGGGTGCCTGAACCACCGGCAAGTATAATACCTTTCATGGTTTTTCTCCTTATAAGCAATATGCATTTTACACTAGTTTGTACTATACCACACAACATTTTAGAATTCAATTAAGGAATCTTAAAACTATTATGAGGATTCTCTTTATTTACGGCGCTTTGAAGGGCAATTTGGGCTACGGCGCCGCCGGAGCCGAAGACTGTGACGGCATCGGCAGCCCCTGACCATCCTGGACCGGCACCAGCGGGGGCACATTTTTATCGGTCCCTTCCACGACCTTCCCATCCTCGTCCACCTCTACTGCATACAAAAGGGTCCTGGCGTCGTTCAGTTCATAGCTGCAGGTCACCAGCACAAACATGGAATCCACCGGCACCTCCGGGATTTCGGCAAAACTGCAGGGCGCCAGCCGTTCATCCAGCCACTTGTCAAAGGATTCCCGGGACGCAAATCTGGTCTTCCGCACAATCCCGTTTGAATCGGCATAATAACAGGCCACCGCTTTTAAATGGATCGTGCGCTCCGGCGTATAGATCTCAAAATACTGGTGGTCTTTAAAGAATTCTTCTTCTTTAAACTTCACCACATCCTTAAACATGGAGCCGTCCTTCATATGATGCCCATAAACAGGGTTATTCCATCCGGAAAAATCGGACCGGCTGTCGCAATCCAGATAGACTGTACCGTATATGCTGTCCTTTCCCTCAAAATCCGTGTGCAGGTATTTCTCATTGTCCGCCGCCTGCACAATGGGATAATCGATCCTCGTATCCGGTATCCGGATCCACCCCACCGTATCCGGGTTCTCCGCCTGCAGCGCCTCGAAATCGATCGGCGATACATAGGGAGCTTCTGTCTCCGGCTCCTGGGCCTGCGTAATACTTTCACTTTCGCTCTCTGTCTCCTCTGATGTCTGGGATGCCAGCTGCGCCAGGCTCTCCTCCTGCTCCTTCTGCCGCCGGGCTGCCGCCTGCTCTCTGATATAACCGATACCGCTGACAACCATCACCAACAGCAGGATTCCTATGATAATATTGCGGACGGAGAGTACCTTCCGCTTTTTTTCTTTGTCCATATCTTAATCCTCCTACGGATTTTCTTTCCTAGATTATAACCGAAGCCCCCTGCAGATACAACTATTTTTCCATTAGATGGATATATTAGCCTCAAATTCCATAAAAAAGATAAAAATTAAAAATTTTCATATTTCTCTGGACTTATTTGTTATTTTTTTATATGATAAAGATAATCAAGGTTACAATGTTTTTATTTGTAGTTACATAACGAGGCAAAGTATAGCAGAAAGAGGGATTTACATGAATAACATAGAAAACATCACCGCATCCGTCCAGATGCTCGGCGGATTCCACCTGACTATCAACGGCATTACCATCAGCGACAGGAGCAGCCAGGCAAAAAAACCCTGGAGCATCCTGGAGTACCTGATCACCTTCCACAACCGCGAGATCGCCTGCAGCGAACTGATCGACCTGATCTGGTCCACCAAAGAGAGCGCCAATCCAAACGGCGCTTTAAAGACGCTTATGTTCCGCAGCCGGAAGCTGTTGGAGCCATTTGGTCTGCCCACCCATCAGCTCATCATTCAAAAGAGCGGTACTTACGCATGGAATCCTGAGATCAGGCTGACGGTAGATACGGATCAGTTTGAGGAGCTGTGCAAGCAGAGCAAGGCCGATTCTCTCACACGGGAACAGCGTCTGGAGCTTTTGATGAAGGCGCTCGACCTGTACAAAGGGGATTTCCTGCCCAAATCCTCCTGGGAGGCCTGGGCGCTTCCCATCAGCACATTTTATCACTCCATGTACCTTCAGGCCGCCCACACAGCGATCGATCTGCTGCTGGATCAGGCGGACTGGACGCGCATCATCGGACTGTGCCAGCGCGCTCTGGCAGTGGAGCCTTTTGATGAGGATTTCCATTATTACCTGATCTATTCTTTATTCAACAACCGGGAACAGAACCAGGCGCTGGAGCATTACCAGCACATGACGAATCTTTTTTACAATGAGTTTGCCATCACGCCGTCCCAGCGGCTGAAGGACTTATATAAGATGATCCGCAACCAGGAACACGGCATCACCACGGATCTGTCCATCATACAGGAATCCATGCGGGAAGCACAGCGGTGTGACGGCGCATATTTTTGTGAATTTTCCGTTTTCCAGGATATATACCAGTTGGAGCAGCGCTCTATCGAGCGCACCGGAGATTCGGTCTTCCTCTGCCTGCTGACGCTTCAGGACGAACACGGGGACCTGCCGAAGCTCTCTGTCATGACCCGCGGAATGAATCATTTGCAGGCGTCTATCCAGTCCTCTCTGCGCCGCGGGGATGCCTATACCCGGTACAGCGTCAGCCAATATATGATCATGCTGCCCACCGCCTCCTATGAGAATGGGGAAATGGTCATAGCACGCATTGTACGGAACTTTAAAAAGGCTTATACACGCAAGGACTTAACAGTCAGTTTTTCTCTGCAGCCGATCGTTCCGGATATAGAAGATATACACTAGCATGCAAAAACCAGCGGGCGCTTCCGTTCCGCTGGTTTTCTCTTCATTGATATCTAAGACTATTCAGGAGCGTCATCTCACCCGGCCGACTCTTCCCACTCTTCTTCATCCCGGGCCGCTTCCCCGATCAGCTGCACCAGCTCCAGGAAACTGCGGAATGACTGCTGACAGTTCCTCTCTTTCCAGTAGAGGACTCCCTGACAGGCATGATGCTCAAAAAACATCAGTCTGAGCAGAAACGTATTCCTACGGCCACCGCAAAACACCTGGCAGACCGCAACATTCGGAAGAATCTCCTGGATGCACGGCCAGGACTGGCTGTCCGTAAGGACAAGGGGCAGATAGCGCTCAATGATCTGCCGGCATCTCTCCTCCCGCTGCATATCAGGAGCAGCCATACCGGAATCCAGATATTCCACAAGCTCCAAAAAACTGTGGAACGCAAAACGCTGTCCGTTCTTTCTGTCATACAGGGTTCCCTGCCAGCTGGCATTCTGCCGGTGCCGGATCCGAAGAAGGTAAGTACCCTCGGCGCCTTCACGCCAGGCCAGCTTCTCCCCGCACTTTTTCTGCTCTGCCGACCGGTTTCGTGCTCTCCCGAAAAAGCGCTTCTTCATCACTTCCCCCGGATAATGTATCTGTCCCAATATCTGTTCCACAACTTCCGTCATCTCCAAAAAGCTGCCAAAATGCCAGCCCTGGTGTGATGCGCCGTGAAACAGCATACCATCCACGCCATCCTCGCCTCTGCGGTCCACCGCAACGGTAAAGATCCGTTCTTCCTCACTTAATCTGCTTCTAACCGAAATTGCCATATGGCTTCCCCCGTCCGTCTTATCTGCCAGTTTACTGACTTTATTATAGCGGACAGCGGTTACAATCCGGTTACGTTTTATACTTTTATTATATTTCTATCAGATTCATGCAATCCATTATGCAACTTCATTCATCTTTGCCAGCTTTGCGGCCTGGTCGGCAGCGATGCAGGCATCCAGGATCTCCTGTATATCACCGTTCATGATCTTATCTAACTTGTACAGGGTCAGATTGATCCGGTGATCGGTGACACGGCCCTGTGGGAAATTGTAGGTGCGGATCTTCTCGGAACGGTCTCCGGTCCCGATCTGGCTGCGGCGCTCCGCCGCCTCCGCGTTCATCTTTTTTTCCATCTCTAAGTCGTACAGCTTGGATCGCAGAAGGCGGAACGCCTTTTCCTTGTTCTGGAGCTGGGACTTCTCCGTCTGGCTGTAGATCACGATCCCTGTAGGGTTGTGGGTCAGACGCACGGCGGAATCCGTGGTATTGACACACTGTCCGCCGTTGCCGGACGCGCGCATGACGTCGATGCGGCAGTCGTTCATATCGATCTGGATATCCACTTCCTCTGCTTCCGGCATCACTGCAACCGTCGCAGTGGAGGTATGGATCCGACCGCCTGATTCCGTCTCCGGAACACGCTGCACCCGGTGCACACCACTCTCGTATTTCAGTTTGGAATAAGCGCCCTTGCCCGTGATCATGGCCTGGACTTCTTTAAATCCGCCAATGCCGCTCTCACTCAAGCTGATGATCTCTACCTTCCAGCGCTGTGCCTCCGCATAGTTCACATACATACGGTACAGCTCCGCAGCAAACAGAGCCGCCTCATCGCCGCCTGCTCCTGCACGGATCTCCAGGATGATGTTCTTGTCATCGTTGGGGTCCTTGGGCAGCAGCAGGATCTTAAGCTCCTGCTCTAAGTCCTCCACGCGCTTCCTGGCGTCTGAAAGCTCCTCTTTTGCCAGTTCCCGCATCTCCTCGTCGCTCTCCTCATCAAGAAGCGCCAGGCTGTCCTCGATGTCCTGCTTTGCCTTTTTGTATGCCCTGTATGCTTCCACGATAGGCGTTAAGTCTGCCTGCTCCTTCATAAGCCTGCGGAATCGGTTCTGGTTCTCCGTCACATTCGGCTCATTCAGCTCCTGCATGATCTCCTCAAAATGGATCAGAATATCCTCTAATTTATCAAACATGGGGGTCCTCCTGTTTATTCTCCTGTATCTACATGTTCCTGACGCGTTCCCGGCCAGACTGCGCTGACCACCCGGTCCTTGCCGGGCAGATCCCTGTATACCCGCACCTTTTGAAATCCGGCCTCTTCCAAAAGTTCTTTAACCGCGGCTCCCTGGTCATATCCGATCTCCAGATAAAGATGCCCGCCGTCACTTAAATGCGCCCCTGCGCCTGACGCGATCCTGCGGTAAAATTGTAAACCGTCTTCCGTTCCGTCCAGGGCCAGCAGCGGTTCGTGATCCCGCACCTCCGGTTCCAGAGTCTTTATGACCTCCGTGGGAATGTAAGGCGGGTTAGATATGATGACGTCAAACCTGCCTGAAAGCGCATGATCCGAAGCTTCAATGCCTGATGCCTCACAGTCCAGCGCATCAAACAGATCCCCCTGCAGGAACCGGATCTCATTACCTTCGCCCAGCAGGGCATCTGCGTTCCTTCTCGCTGTCCTGAGCGCTTCCGGGGAGATATCTGTGGCTGTCACCGAAGCGTAACCGCCCATCACTGCCAGGCTGACCGCGATACAGCCAGAACCTGTACACAGATCCAGCACCCTGTCAGACCTGTCCTTCTGTTCCTCAAGCACCAGCTCCACCAGGGTTTCCGTATCCTGCCTGGGGATCAGCACATGTTCATTTACATAAAATGTCATTCCCATAAAGTCCTGAGTCCCCAGAATATGCTGTACAGGGCATCGGTTTTTCCGCATTTGGATCATGCCGCGGTATCTCTCCATACAGGAAGCATTGGCGCTGTTCTCTTCCATTTCCTGAAGACGGTTCAAAAGATAATGCGCCGTATCCAGGGAAAATGCCGTCAGGAGAAGCTGCCTGGCGTCGGTCTCCGCATCCGGGTCACCCGCCAGTAAAAGCTCCTGGGCGCCCTCTGTAAAAAGCTGGAACAGGGTCATGGCTGGATCTCCGTTTCCGGGAAATTCTCCCGCAGATATGCCTTCCAGTCAAATACCGCTTCTACCGCCTCGATCGCCACCTCGATCATGCTGTCATCCGGCTCCTTGGTAGTCAGATTCTGCATCCACATCCCCGGCTTGCTGAGGAAATTCACAAGCGCGCTGTCGCTGCGCCCCGCCAGACGCAGAAACTCGTAGGACACGCCGGCGATCACCGGGATCAGCACGATGCGGCTGACGATCCGGAGCCATACATTGTCCACACGGATGACCATAAAGAACAGGATACTGATAATCATCACGATGATCAGGAAACTGGTCCCGCACCGCTTGTGCTGCTTGGAACTTTCCCGCACATGCTCCACTGTCAGGGTCTTGCCGTGCTCTATGCAGTTGATGCATTTGTGCTCCGCGCCGTGGTACATAAACGTCCGGCGGATATCCTCCATCCGGGAGATCAGCTTGATATATGCCACAAAGATCGCGATCCGGATCACGCCCTCCAAAACTGCCATCACCGTCTCCGACTGGATGACACGGCGGCAGGTATTTGCAATCACGAGGGGCAGCACCATGAAGATAGCGATCGCCATCAGGACCGAAAACACCATCACAAATCCCATCAGGACTTTTTCAAGCTTCTCGCCAAATACTTTGTTCAGCCACAGTTCAAACCTTCCCGGTTCCGAATCCTCATCATCCTCAAAAAAACTGGCTGAAAAGCTCAGCGTCCGCATCCCCAGGATCATGGAATCCGCAAAGCTGAACACACCGCGCACAAAAGGAAGGGCGAAAAACTTTACCTTCTCAGTCATGCTGACATAGGTATCCTTCTGGACTTCGATCTCACCGTCAGGCTTTCGCACCGCTGTGGCATAATTGTCTTTATTCTTCATCATAATTCCTTCAATGACGGCCTGGCCGCCGATACCGGAATATTTCATATAATCTCCTTTAAAAAAGAAAGGTTGAGCCAAAGTGTCTCCACTTAAGTCTCAACCTTACTTCGCTCTTGCTATGCTTATGCGTTAACGCCGTATTTCCTATTGAACTTATCGATACGACCACGTGCGCTTGCAGCCTTCTGCTGGCCGGTGTAGAAAGAGTGGCACTTGGAGCAAACCTCCACGTGGATCTCCTTTTTGGTAGAACCGGTTACGAACTCGTTGCCGCAGTTGCAGGTTACCTTTGCCTGATAGTAAGCTGGATGGATTCCTTCTCTCATGTCTTTCACCTCTTAACTTTTTCGATTATATCATTGTGATCATCTAACAGTCATCTGACGTACTGTTAAAATCACCTCACGTCTATAAACAGCTTTGTTAGTATAGCATAGAAGCCCGTTCTTTGCAAGAGATTTTTTAATAGAAACGGATTTTCTTTGCATTTTCCACAAATTCGCGGTTGTTCCTGGTTTTTGCAAACAGATCCAGGACGCGCTCTACAGAATCTTCCGGTTTGAGGGTATTGGTGGCCTTGCGGATGATATCTACGGCCTCTGCTTCTTCTTTGGTCAGCAGCAGGTCGTCGCGGCGTGTGCCGGACTTCAAGATATCGATAGCCGGGAAGATACGCTTCTCGGACAGCTTGCGGTCTAATACCAGCTCCATGTTGCCGGTACCCTTGAACTCCTCGTAGATAACATCGTCCATACGGCTTCCGGTATCCACCAGGGCTGTCGCCAGGACAGTCAGGCTGCCGCCCTCACGCATATTACGCGCTGCGCCGAAAAACCGCTTCGGCATATGCAGGGCCGCCGGGTCGAGACCACCGGAAAGGGTTCTTCCGCTGGGCGGGACCACCAGGTTGTATGCCCGTGCCAGACGGGTAATGCTGTCTAAGAGGATGATGACATCTCGTCCATGCTCCACCAGTCGCTTTGCACGCTCCACTACCATCTCGGAAACACGTTTGTGACGGTCAGGAAGTTCATCGAAGGTGGAGTAAATGACTTCTACATTATCCCCAACAACAGACTCCTTGATATCCGTAACCTCCTCAGGACGCTCATCGATCAGCAAAATGATCAGATGCATGTCCGGATGATTGGTGGTGATCGCCTGAGCCACCTGCTTGAGCAGTGTGGTCTTACCTGCTTTTGGCGGGGATACTATCATACCACGCTGGCCCTTGCCGATCGGGGACAGCAGATCCAGCACACGCATGGCCATGGACGTATTGCCCGGAGTCTCCATATGCAGACGCTGATTCGGGAAAATCGGGGTCAGGTCCTCGAAATTCGGACGGCGTTCAATCACGCTGACCGGATACCCGTTGACATTGCGGATGTACAACAGGGCGGCAAACTTCTCTGCAGCCGTCTTGATCCTACGGTTTCCGGAAATGATATCTCCGGTCTTTAAGTTGAAACGGCGGATCTGGGACGGCGCCACGTATACATCGTTCTCACCCGGCAGGAAGTTCTCGCACCGGATAAACCCGAATCCATCCGGCATAACCTCCAGAATACCGTTCGCCTCAATGCCGCTGTCAAGCTCTGCAACCTCCTGTGGGCTTAAGGATTCCGGCTGACGGGGGGCAGGTCTGGCCTGACGGCGGTCGCTGCTTTCTGTCTTCGTCTCAGTTGCCGGCGTACTGGTCTTGGGAGTCGGCGGCGCTACTGCCGTACGCACAATCTCCTCCTGCTCTGCAATCCTGCACAACTCGTCAATGATCTCTGCTTTGCGCATCGTGGCCGCTCCCTTTACCCCCTGGGCCTTTGCCATCTCTTTTAACTGGGTGAGCGGTAATGTCTGTAATTTCTCTCGCATATAATCTCTCCATTCCATTATTTATTTTATACATAACATTTGATTTCAGTTATATTTTTTCTTTGTCTTTCAATTTCTCTTCCTAATAAGGGGTAATTAAAGATACCAGAAAATCCTGATCACGGATTTTTAGGGAACTGTGCGGCACAGTTCCCATCCCGTATGCTAACATTATAAAACTATTTTCTGGAAAAAGAAAGTACTTTTTATGATTTTACGCATTTTTTGCGGATTCCCGAAGGAATTCCAGGTGTTTTCCGATCTGTTTTTCATAACCGTTCTCCGTCGGACGGTAAAATCGCTGCCCTTCCATGCCGTCCGGAAGATACTGCTGCTGCACATAATGGTTGGGGTAATCATGGGCGTATTTGTAGCCGGCGCCATGCCCCAGCTTTGCCGAGCCTTTGTAATGGGAATCCTGAAGATGCACCGGCACCGGCATATTCCTCTGGTTCTGCACGGCGTTCATCGCCTCAAATATGGCATTGCACGCCGCATTGCTCTTGGGCGCAGCCGCCACATAAGCCACCGCCTGAGCCAGGATGATCTGTGCCTCCGGCATGCCGATGCGCTCTGCCGCCTGGGCCGCGCTGACCGCCACAGTGAGAGCCTGCGGGTCTGCATTGCCCACATCCTCCGACGCACATATCATGATCCGGCGCGCAATAAATTTGATATCCTCACCCGCATACAGCATCCTGGCCAGATAATAGACCGCCGCATCAGGGTCAGATCCACGCATACTTTTGATAAATGCAGAGATCGTGTCGTAATGGTTGTCCCCGTCCTTGTCGTAGCGGACCGCGCGCTTCTGAATGCACTCCTGGGCCACCTCCATGGTGATATGGACCTTACCATCCAATGGGTCCCGGTCTGTGGTCATGATCCCCAGCTCCACCGCGTTTAACGCCGCCCGGGCATCCCCGCCAGCCACATCTGCCAGGAAATCGGCAGCATCCTCATCGATCACCGCATGGTAGCTGCCCATGCCTTTTGTCTCATCTGTGACTGCGCGGCAGATCAGCTCCTTTACATCCTCTTTTTCCAATGACTTCAGTTCAAAGATGCGGGAGCGGGATAAAAGCGCGCCGTTCACCTCAAAGAACGGGTTCTCCGTGGTCGCGCCTATCAGGATCAGGGTGCCGTCCTCCACAAAGGGAAGCAGATAATCCTGCTGGCTTTTGTTGAACCGGTGGATCTCATCCACAAAAAGGATCGTCTTTTTTCCGTACATCCCCAGGGCGTCCTTCGCCTCCTTCACCACTTCCTCCATATCTTTCTTACCCGCTACGGTCGCATTGATCTGGCGGAAGCTGGCGCTGGTGGTATTGGCGATCACTTTGGCCAGGGTGGTCTTGCCTGTTCCCGGCGGGCCGTAAAAGATAATGGACCCCAGCTGGTCCGCCTTGATAGCCCGGTAAAGCAGTTTGTCCTTTCCGATAATGTGTTTCTGCCCCACCACTTCCTCCAGCGTCGTGGGACGCATCCGGGACGCCAGGGGCGACTCTTTTTCCTGGGTAGTGCTTCTCATATAATCAAACAGATCCATGTTTATCGCCTCGTTTCTATGTTCAGTCTATTACCAGCTCATCTACTGTCACGAACCGGTAGCCTTCTGCCTGCAGCCTGTCGATCAGCTGCAGAGCCGCCTCCACCGAAGTGGGAAATATGTCATGCATCAGGATAATATCGCCTTCCTTCACCTGCTTTTCCACCCGTTTTACGATCCTGTCCGTGTTTTTTAATTTCCAGTCTAGGGAGTCCACAGTCCAGAATACCGTGGTCAGATTCATCCTGCATTCCAGGTTTTCATTCCAGTCGCCGTAGGGAGGTCGCAGATACTGGGGGCGGTCCCCGGTAATATCTTCAATGATCCCCTCCGTCTGCTCCACCGCCCGGCACACCGCATCCTCGCCCGCTTTTGTGAGCTGGATATGCCGGTAACTGTGATTGCCGATCAGATGCCCTTCCTCCTGCATCCGGCTCACCAGCTCCTCATTGCCGGAAATGCTTTCGCCCATGAGAAAGAACGTGGCCTTGACTCCGCGCTCCTTTAACCCGTCCAGAAGCATAGGCGTATAGGTCTTATGCGGGCCGTCATCAAAGGTCAGGGCTACGGCCTTAACTGGTTTCGGCGCCGACTCTTTCCCACCGCCCGCAGAGGCGTCCGCCTGTACATCCTTCATCCATGCGCTGTGGGGCAGCTGTTCTATCTCCCCACTGCTTCCGGCAGATACCTTTTGCCCCGGCTGCATGACCCCCATCGCCGCTCCCAATATCGCCCCGTCCAACAGGACCACACAGACCAGCGCTACCGCCTGTTTTCGGAAATCCCACTTCCAGATCCTCATTCAACCGCCCCTTTTGACAGGCATATGCCTGGTATTTTCCCAAAAATCCCTGTCATAGTATATGCGGTGTTTCCGGCTGCAAGTACCGGATCGGGCAAGATCACACTTGCACATACCTGCATTATATCATCCCGCCTGACAGCTTTCAAGAATAACAGGACGGCCATGCCTGCTTTGGCATGACCGCCCTGTATCAAACGTATGGAACGTATCAAATTTACTATGGTTGATGTTCTATTTTATGCCAGCACTGCGTCATATGCTTTGCCCATGCCCTCTTTCTCAATCATGTCATACCATTTTTCCACTACCGGAAGCATATCGCTCAAATCCTGGCCCCAGTACTCGGTCTTTGCCAGGATCTCCGCAACGGAGGCATCCTTCATGAACTTCATGATATCCTCGCTGTCATTGGCTTCGTCAGTGCGGTAGAACGCGATCAGGGCAGCCAGGGAGAATGTCAGTCCCTGCGGGTAATTGCCAAACTCCTCTTTGTACTCCAGGATCGTCGGCAGTACTCTTGCCTTGAACTTGGAAACGGAGTTTAAAGCAATGGAAAGCAGCAGGTGCTTGATGAATGGATTGGAGAAACGCTCCAGTACCGCTGCGCCGAACTTCCGGTTGTCCTCGTTGTCACCGATCGTCGGAATGATCTCTTCAAAGATACATTTCTTAAGCAGTGCAGATACCTTTTCATCCTTCAGGCACTCACCCACGGTCTCCAGGCCATACAGACGTGCGCCCAGCACCATGGAAGTATGGGCGCCGTTTAAGATCCTTACTTTTCTCTTCTTGTACGGATCAACGTTGTCGGTCCAGATCACGTTGAAGCCAGCCTTCTGCAGCGGCAGCTCGTCCTCATGCTGCCCCTGGATGACCCACAGATGGAAGATCTCTGCGGTATCCATCATATTGTCCTGCTCGCCGATACGCTCGCACAGGGCCTCATGCTCGTCACGCGGGAAGCCGGTAACGATACGGTCTACAAGGGTCGAGCAAAAATCGTTCTCATTCTTCATCCAGGCCTTGAAATCCTCGCCCAGATTCCAGAGGTCCGCATACTGCATGCAGCACTTCTCCAGCTCCTCACCATTGTGGTCGATCAGCTCACAGGAGAGCACGATAAATCCCTTCAGGCCCAGTTTGTATCTCTTATATAAAAGCTGGGTCAGCTTGCCCGGGAAGGACTTGGCCGGAGCGTCCTCAAACCGGTTCTCCGGGACGAACTCGATACCCGCCTCGGTGGTATTGGAAACGATAAAACGGAAGTCCGGGTTCTCAGCCAGAGCCATATAGCCCTCGTTGTCCGTATAAGGATTGATGCATCTGGAGATCACGTCGATGTGGGTGTGCTCATCCACCACCTGGCCGTTGTCGATCCCTCTCAGGAATAAGTTGTACTCGCAGTTCTGCTTCTCCAGCATCTCGCACATGCCGCGCTCGATCGGCTGTACCACTACAACGGAACCGTCAAACAGGTTCTGCTCTTTTAACTTCTGAAAGAAATAATCCACAAAACCACGCAGGAAACCGCCTTCGCCAAACTGAATCACTGTCTCTTTTTTGCTCATCGCCTGAAACCTCCACTTTTTCATTTTGTTATGTTGTCTTTGATTTCTCTTATTGCCGTTTTTCCTGTCGGTGCCGCCGGCTGAGGTTTTAAAAACCGAACAAAATGTAAGTGCTTACATTTTGCCATGCAGTTACAGGATGTAATACTTTGTAGCATTACTATACACCATTTGTTTGCTTAATGCAATAGGTTTTGCAACTTTTTTGTAAGCCCTTACATATTCTGTTCGTTTGTCATGACCCGTTTATGCCTTCATCTCGTTTTTGCCGCGCCGCAGGACTAACAGGGAGAAAGCCCGGAGTATCCAGGCTATCTGGAAACTCCGGGCTTTCTCCCTGTTCATCTTTGCCTATCTGATCTTTATCTGCTTCTTATCCGGCGCTTATCTGACGCCGAAGTGATCAAACAGGATCTTCTCTGCTTCCGCGTTCCACAGTCCCCTGTGCGCCTTGCAGGAATCACTCAGCTTTTTAAAGAGCGGGTCGCTCTCCCCCAGCTTCTCAAAATCGTCTATTGCCGTCAGCGGCATTTCAAACTGGGTATAGGTCAGCTTCTTGCCTCCCGGTATGGACGGCAGGCATTTGGTCGCCTCGGCGATACTGTCGATGCCGCCCACGTGGGTGACCATGACGGCCGGTTCGATGGCGCCCTTGGCCGCCAGGCTGTTGGCCTCGATCAAATCGTCCGTATTCCCGCCTGTAGTACCAAGGAGGTGGGTGCTGGTGTAATGCACGTTATAGAGATTGATCTCCGCCTTAAACTGGTTGTCGGTGGGGCCGGCAAAGAAGTTCATGCAGCCGTCAAAGGCCAGCAGCCTGTCTCCCATCTCCGCCACAGGCCTGACCGGGACATAGACGAACACATCATCGTAACCGTGTCCCTCCGTCATATCCAAAAGCTCCTGGACCGGATCGTCCATGGCTGCCGTGTTCACATAGAAAAGTTCCACACCCTTCTCTCTCACAGACTCCTCGGAGATCACCTCTCTGGCCCGTGCGATCTTTGCATCATCCACATCGGTCACCACAATGCGCTTCGGGCGGTTCTCAAACTGGATCCCGTAGCTAACGGCTCCCAGCCCCATCGGCCCGCATCCGCCCATGATCAGGATATTGCCGTTTTCCTTCGTCCCCATGGCATGCTGATAATTCTGCTTGTTGGTGTGATAGTTCGCATGGTAGCCGCCGATAATGCAGCTCATGGGTTCTCCCAGGGACGCCTCAAAATAGCTCTCCCCCTCATAGGGAAGCAAACACCCCAGCTCCATCACCTCCTGCGGGATAATGCAGTAAGTGCAGGCTCCGCCGAAAAACTCATAGGAATATCCCGGCGACGCCAGGCTTCCTTTGTAGTTTAGGGCCAGCGCTGCGCAAATTTCTGTCCGGGTTTAAACTGGTCCTGCCACTTTTTCCCGACCTTCACAATATCTCCCGCAAACTCATGTCCGATAATGACCGGGTTCGTATCGATGTTCTGCGGCGCCCGTTTGTGCTTTTTACCCTGCTTTACTAACTTGTAGGTAGACATGCAGATGCTGTCGCTCATCACCTTCACCAGGATCTCATCGTCTTTGATCTCCGGAAGTTCAAATTCCTCCAGGCGCAGATCCATCTCTCCATACATTCTCACGGCTCTTGTTTTCATAATAAAATTCCCCTTTCTTTCTCTTCACCTTATCTCATCATTTAGATTTCCGATAATTCCACCGCTGACGCCAGCTCATCGACAACTCCCCTTGCCGGCGGCTTCGTCCCGATGGTCGTGACCGCGCCCGCCGAGGTCGCCATAGCCAGGCGGATCGTCTCTTCCAGACTTAACTTTTGTCCCCAGCTATAAGCGAGGGCCGCCACCATAGCGTCGCCTGCCCCCACGGTAGAATGTGCTTTCACACTCAGTCCCGGGCATCTGACGGTTCTTGCGGCCGTCAAAAACAGCGCTCCCATCTGTCCCAGGGAGATGGCCGCAAACTCTGTCCCCTCCTTCAAAAGCCTGCGGCCCATGGCCACCAGCTCCTGCTCTGACGCCCGGTAATCCAGATGGTAATAAGCCTCCAGCTCCACACGGTTTGGCTTGATCATATCCGGGTGCGCTTCCAGTGCGTGCACAAACAGCTCCCCGTCCGCATCCATCAACACCTTTGCGCCTTTTTTGTGCACACGCTCCGTAATATCCCTGTAGATTGTCTTCGGCACGCCTTTCGGTATGCTGCCGGCCAGGACAAAAAGGGTGTCCTCCCCTGCGTAGCCCTCCAGCTTCTGCATCAGACGCTCCAGCTGCTCCGCACTCACCTCCGGCCCCGGCTCATTTAGCTCCGTCACCTCTCCACTGTTTTCCACCACCTTTAAGTTGGTCCGCGTCTCCCCATCCACGTACACAAAATCTGTGGCGATCTGCCATTCCTTTAAAACGCCCTCGATGGTCTCCCCCGCCTTGCCGCCAAGAAATCCCGTGGCCAGACTGTCGCCGCCCAGGCTTTTGATGGTCTTGGAAACGTTGATGCCCTTTCCTCCCGCATCCATCTCCACATGGCTGATACGATTTAAGCCGCCGTGCCGCAGCCTTTCTATGTCCACGGTCTTGTCGATGGCCGGGTTCATTGTCACGGTTATGATCATGCCGCCTCTCCTTTCTCCGTAAAGGTCTTATAAATCTCTTCCCTGGAACTTTTTACCACCTGTTCCACCGCCTCCGGCTCTGACATCTTTTCTGCAATGATGCTTAAGATCTCCAGATGATCCTCCCCAACGCCTGCGATGCCGATCACCAGCTTCACTTCCTCGCCGCCCCAGTCCGTCCCTTCCGGAAACACCATCACCGCAATGCCCGAACGGCGGATCTGCTTCTTCGCCTCCTCCACACCGTGAGGGAGCGCGATCCCGTTTCCGATATTGGTGGGAAATGTCAGCTCCCGAAGCAGCATTGCCTCCGTATAGGCCTCATCCACATAGCCGCTCTCACTGAGCATCCGCCCCATCTCACGGATCACCTCCTCCTTCGGCATCCTGCTGCAGCCAAGCCGGATATTTTTCATCTCCAGCAGCTCCGGCTTTTCCACTTTTGCCTCTGCCTTTTTCTTTCCAAAACCAAACATGCCTGACCTCCTTTTTTCTTTGCTCTGGCCTCCTGATGTCTTAATTATAGAGGGGTTTTACAGGGATTTTCAATTCAAAGAAACGGACATTTGGCGCCATGGACTAGTGCCAAAATTGCATAAAAAGAGCGCAGGGACCGTCTGCTTTTGACGTCTCTGCGCTCTGACCGGACTTATACCCGGTCCAGATACTGATTAAAAAACCGTTTCAGATATTTGGATAATACGGCCTGGATCTCCTCCCGTCCGCCTGAGGAAAGGGTGTCTAAAAATTCCGGCTCCTCCACCAGCTTTTCGCTCAAAAATCCCAGGATCTCCCGGTTCTCTTTTAAGTGCTCATCCACCGGCATGAGCATGAAGATGACCAGTCCCACCCCTTGGAAATACGGCTGCTCAAAGGGCGCCAGGCCCTTTGCCCGGCAGACGGAAAAGCTGGGTCTTAGGACTCCCTCCGTTTTACAGTGCAGGAGCGCAAACCCAAAATCAGGGAAGACCTGGGTCCCCAGCTCTTTCCTACGCTTTAGGTCCTCCTGGATCTTCAGCCTTCTGTCGTTATAGGGGGAAAGGATCTCACTGGCCGCCACGAGAAGCTCCTCAAAGGAGATATCCGGACTGACCGTCAGATATCCCATCTCCTGGATCATGGTCTTTATCTGGACCGCCACATAATTGACCTGCTCCAGCTGCCTGGTAAATTCATTCCGCTCTGTCTTTTTTTCCGGCATCCGCTCATAAAACCGGACCCGTTTCTCGATCTGTTCCATCTCCTCCTCTGTCAGGAGCGGACTGACAAGCAGCGTCTCCAGCTCCTCTTTCACAGGAAGGGTCGTTACCAGGAAATCCAGCTGTTCCAGGACAAACGGACTTAGATCGCCGGTGCCGTAGGCCGTGATCTCCGCCCGGTCCAGAAACTGCCGGTTCATCTTGGAGACCATCAGCCGCGAGATCCCGATGCCGCTGGCGCACACCACACCGATATAGACCTTTCGTTTCTTCTCCCTCCTGTTTTCCAGGCGGACCATGGCTGCCCCAAAATGGACTGCCAGGAATCCGATCTCTTCCTCCGGCACCTCATAGCCGTACCGCGCTTCCAGGACGCGGGCCACCGCCCTGCATCTCTCATAAATCTCCGCATACTCTTTCTTTATGTGGTCCAGAAGCGGATTTTTGATCTTCATGTGATTCCTCAAGCGGACCAGTGTCGGCTGCAAATGGGCGATCAGTCCCTGCACCACGAACTCCTCATCCTGTTTCAGCGCATAGGCCGCTTCCGGATCATAACAGTCGATCATCTCATTGACCGTATCCACCAGTTCCCGGTAATCCAGGATCTGCTCTCCCGCCACGCTGTCCAGCTCATACTGCTGCACCTTGGCGCCTTTGATGTGGAGGCAGATATAGGCTGTTTCATCCCTGGGAATCTGGACGCCGAACTCCGCCTCCAGACGGCGCACAATCTCCGATGCCAGAGCAAACTCCTCATCCCGCGCCATTTTATCTAACAGTTCCGGGTTGGACTCCATCAGCTCCTGGCCCATGATGCGTTTCATGGCTATGGTCACGTGGATCACAAGGCCGGTGTAGGAGTTTTCCGTCAGGTTCTGCAGCCGCTTATCCTGGATCTTCTGGATACAGGAAATCACCCGCCTCATAGTCTCCTCGTCCAGCACCCGGTAAACATTCTTTTCACTCTTGTCCCGGGCCAGCTTAAGCACCGGTTTTACCCGTTCCCATTCCCGTCCCTCCCCCAAGGTGTAATTCTGATACAGCTCGTTCACCAGCTCGGAATTGATATTCTCATCGATAAACGCTCTCAGGGCCTGCCGGAAGGCCCCTTCCGTCCCTTCTATGCCGGTTCCCAGTCCCGGTCTGCGCACCACGGTCAGCCCGAAGCCGGAGAGCCATCCTTCCACCGCTTCCAGGTCGGAACTGACCGTCGCCTCGCTGACTCCGAACATCTCGCCGTAGTAGTAAAGCTTCTTCACATTCTTATCCTTCAGTATCTCCAGGAGCAGACGTTTCCGGCGCTCCTGCCTGTCCGTCACATCCAGTCCGTCTTCCGCCTCCAGCTCCGCAAGCAGCGCCGCCTTGTCCTCCGGATAGCCCTCCAGCCATACGCCGCTTCCCACTTTGGAGTGAAAGGTGATCCCATACTTTTTAAGCGGACGGTCGATGGATTCCATCTCCCGCTGGACCGTCCTCTTGCTGATCCCCAGATGTTCTGCCAGACTCCTGACCGGCACAGCGGACTCCTGCTTCAGCAGGTATTTTAAGATCTGCTGCATCCGAATCGAAAAATCATTGGTAATCCTGTTCATCATGCTCTCCCCTTTATCTCTTCCGCCAGCCGGTCATATACCCCCCGGCCTGCCAGCTGCTCTACCTGATAGACGGCCGGAAGCTTATCTGCCCTCCCTTTCATCTGTTTTTCATAGAAATCACACTGGCACACCAGCAGATCCCCATCTTCCGGAAGCTCGTCAAGGGCCGCCGCCTGCACGGTGATCCCTACGACCCCCTCCGCCTGCAGCCTGCGTCTGAGAAGCGCCGCTCCCATGGCGCTGGATCCCAGTCCCGCGTCACACACCACATAGATCCTGCGGATCCTTTCCGGCAGTAAACAGGCAGTTGCCTCTTCTTCCTCCAACCCCTCACCTCCGCTTCTTAAAATACCGAAAGCCACCGCTCCGGAGACCAGAGCCGATATCCCGCCCCCCAGCAGGATCCCTGCCCACCGGTCCATGGGACCCATCATCAGGATGCTTAAGATACTTCCGGGAGATACCGGCCCCAACAGGCTGGCGTCCGCACGGCTGAAACAGAACGTGCCGCACATTCCGCCTGCCATGACCGCTCCCATCATCCTTAGATCCGCCAAAACGTAAGGAAAATACAGCTCATGGATCCCCCCGAAGCATTCTGCCGCCATGTCGGCGGCAAGCCCGTTTCGCTTTCCCCTCCCGGCCAGCCAGTAGGCGGACAGGACGCCCAGTCCCGGTCCCGGATTGCTCTCTATCAGAAAAAGCACCGATGATCCCGCAGATCTTAACTGTTCCATCCCCAGGGGGATCAGGATCCCGTGATTCAGCCAGTTGTTCAAAAAAAGTACCTTTAGGGGCTCGATCAGCAGATTGGACAAAAATAAAAACCGGCTGTGAAACAGGATCGCCGCGGCCTGATTCACCCAGCCGCCGGCCAGGCGGGTAAACAGCATGACTCCATTTGTAAAAACGCCTCCGGCCAGGATGCCAAAGATCATGACAAGCAGGTTGCGCCCGATCATCTCAAAACCGGCCGGACACCTCACCGAAACATGCCTCCATACATACGCTGTCAGCCATCCCGTCGCCGCCCCGGCTAAGATGGCCCAAAACATCCCTCCGGAGGTCTGATTCACCACCAGGCAGCCGGCCGCCAGTACTGCCGAGAGCCCCGACATATTCCCCCCGCCGTCCCGGTCCGCCGCTATCCCGGCTTTCTGTCCCGCCGAGTAAGCCAGGAACAGAGGGATGACGAACTGGTATAGAAAGGTTCCAAATGCCTGCATGTACGTTCCCGGAAACCATCCCTGTTCCGAAAACAGGATGTTGACCGCCCCTACCGCCAGAAACAACGGGATATTCTTTGTGATGATGCTCCCGTATGCTCTCAGTAATCCTTTTGCTTTCGCTCTCATACTTCCGTCCGCCCTCCTTTCTGTCTGCCGAAACAGCCATACAGTCCCCGCTTAAGCTTCATCACGAGAACCATATGGCCTGCCGGTCATTTCTTCAATTCTTCTATCAGTATATCATATTCCGGCGCCGCAAGGAAGTTATGGATCAAAATCAGTTTTGCCTCCGGATTGCTTTTTGCCGCGCGCTCTCCAAGCTCATGATGGGTCACCACCACCTGGGCATCCGCCGGGATGGAGGACACCGGCGAATGGACCACTTCGATATCCCCGAGCCCTGCCGCGGTCAGCTTCTTTCTTAAGACCGTGGCGCCCATGGCGCTGGAGCCCATGCCCGCATCACAGGCGAAGACGATCTTTTTCACTGCGCCAGATTTTAACACCGGAGGCTCATCCGCCGGCTTGACGCCTTTTGCCTCCTGCTTCATTTCTGTCATCTTTTTACGGCTTTCCTCCAGGTCCTCATCCTTCCCCGCAAATTTAAGGAGCGGAAGGGAGATCGCGAAGGATACCGCCGTCGCCACCAGCACGCCCGCCAGGATCGGCAGATACCCGCCTCTCGGCGTCATCGCAAGGATGGCCAGTATGCTTCCCGGGGATGCCGGCGCCGTAAGGCCCGCCCCCATCAGCGTAAACGTGAACACACCGCTGGCCCCGCCTGCTATCGCGGACAGCAAGAGCAGCGGATTCATCAGGATATACGGGAAATAGATCTCATGGATGCCGCCCAAAAAGTGAATGATCACCGCGCCGGGAGCGGAGCTTTTCGCGGACCCTTTTCCTGCGATACAGTAAGCCAGCAGGATGCCAAGTCCCGGCCCCGGATTAGCCTCCAGCAGGAAAAATATGGACTTTCCGATCTCCTCCACCTGCTGGATCCCCATCGGCGATAAGATACCGTGGTTGATCGCATTGTTTAAAAACAGTACCTTGGCCGGTTCGATCAGGATACTGGCAAGCGGCAGCATATTGTGATCCACAAAAAATCCCACGCCCTGCTCCATGGCCTTGCTCATCCCGGTCACCAGCGGACTCACGCCTTTAAGCGCGATCACCGCCAGGATGGCCCCGATGATCCCAAGTGAAAAATTATTGACCAGCATCTCAAACCCGGCCTTCACCTTTCCCTCGATCATCCGGTCAAACTTTTTGATCACCCAGCCGGCCGCCGGCCCCACGATCATCGCTCCCAAGAACATCGGGATATCAGACCCTGCGATCACCCCCATGGTCGTTAACGCGCCGATGACGCCTCCCCTCTGCCCTGCCACCGCCATGCCGCCCGTGTAGGCGATCAGCAGCGGGAGCAGCATGGAAGACATGGGGCTTACTAACGCGGCGATCGTCGCATTGGGGAACCAGCCTGTTTCGATAAACATCGCCGTGATCAGTCCCCACGCAATGAACGCTCCGATGTTAGGCATCACCATTCCACTTAAAAAACGCCCGAAAACCTGTACTTTTTCTTTCATTCTCTCATACCTTCTTTCCATATCATTTCATGGTTGCGCATTCCGGTATGATTGGCCAATCATTTCCTTTGATGGGTTTATTATAAATGATATTCCAACAGATTTTCAATCAATAGAAAAACAGATTTGACATCATGAACTGATGACACCGGTTTAAGAAAAAAGCACCGCCCTCCGGCAGTGCCTCCCTTATTCCTCACTTATGAACCGTATCTGGTCTTTCCCCTCTTTCTTACTCTCGTAGAGTGCGCTGTCCGCCTTCTCGATCAGCTCCGTAAACTGTCTGCCGTCTTCCGGATACCGGGCAATCCCGATGCTTGCCGTCAGGCCATGGCAACCCTGCTCCTGCCGGATGCCCCTGCAGATGTTCTCAGCCCGCCCGGTGATATCTGCAATCCCCTCTGGCATACGCAGATATATCACAAATTCATCACCTCCGAACCTGCCCACCACATCGCTCTCCTGCATATTCCTGCAAATGCTCTGCACCACATTGCAGAGTACCTCATCACCATACTTATGTCCATACTGGTCGTTGATCTGTTTAAAATTGTCCAGATCCAGAAAACACAGGGCGCCTTTTTCTGCCCTCTCCATCCCCAGAAAACCGTCCACCAAACGTGTAATGCCGTTTCTGTTATAGATCCCCGTGAGATAATCAATATCCGCTCTCTCGCTTGCAAACTGCAGGGCTGCATGGCAGTTTCGCAGTTCCTCCTCCAGCCTGCAGATCTGGTTTTTTAATTCCAGATTTTCCGCTTCGAGTTTCATCTTCCAATCTTTTTCCATCTGACTCTCCATATCTGAAACCATCATTTTGGCCTTTTGCTTTTGCCTGATCAAAATTTATTGTCTTTTTATCTGTATGCACATTTCGCCTATTTAAATTATTATATCACAACCCGAATGCCGATACAATAGAAAATACATAATAAACACAGACACAAAACGGAGGATCGGCATGGATTTAAACTACCTTGATATCGGGCAACGGATTAAAAAACTGAGAATTTCCAGGAAAATGACCCAGGACAAGCTGGCCGAGCAGGTAAATCTGTCCACACCTCATATGAGTCATATTGAAACAGGCAGCACCAAAGTCAGCCTGCCTACACTGGTACATCTCGCAAACGCTCTTGGCTGTACCGTGGACGAACTTCTGTGTGACAGCCTGGACTATGCCCGGGCTGAATTTGAAAATGAACTGAACCGTGAGCTGACTGACTGCACCGACGAAGAGATCCGCATCATCACCGATATTGTGATCGCTACGAAAAAAAGTCTCCGGAAGCGGAAGCATTCCAAATAAACATATCAAAAAAGCGCTTCAGAACCAGCAATCTGCATCGCTGGCCCTGAAGCGCCGTTTGGTTCTCTTGTCAACCGACAGTAGCGATTAAGCAAGCTGTACGTTTACAGCCTGAACGCCACGGTTGCCTTCGGTGGTGTCGAAAGTAACTTTCTGACCATCCTCAAGGCTCTTGTAGCCATCAGCTACGATACCGGAGAAATGTACGAATACTTCCTCGCCGGTCTCATCGTTGGTGATGAAGCCATATCCTTTAGTTGCGTTGAACCATTTAACTGTACCGTTATTCATGAGTGGTACCTCCTATAAAATATTATTTGTATTTCGTCTGAAACAAAAAAATCACATATTTTTGTAAACCATGAAATGCACTTCATGACTTACAAAAATATGTGAATCAAAAGCTCATATCAAAATACAACGTAAGTTTAACACCCATTTTTCTATCTGTCAAGCAATTTTGCCAAAAAAGTTAAGGTAATTTCGCATTATCGCGCATTTTCAGCAAAAAACGACAAATGAGTGTGATGGGCGCACAACCGGGGAAAGTGTACCGGCTGTGCGCATATGCTTAAAATCCAAAATTGGGAATATTATCTCTTTGATAGATGAATTCGCTGTTGGTCCTCTCAAAGACCAGGATATTCTCAGCAGTAGCCGGCACCATACCAAGCTCATTCACCGCAATCTCATATATATGGCTTAGATCAGGGGTCTGACGGACCTCCCGCTCTATCAGGGTATTATCGTTCTTAAGACTCAGAAAATCCCGCTCCAGCGCTTCTGTGCGGCGGATCCTGTACTCCACATCCGTGCGGAGCTGAATATAGCGGCAGCAGGAAAACAGTGCAAAGAAAACGGTCACCATAAGCGCTGTCAGATATGGGAGCTCTCCCACAAAGGGCGGACGTTCCCGTTCCAGGATCAGGGCGCCTGTCTTCTCATCCACCTTCATCACATAAGGCTTCTTCTTGACTGCACTTCTTTTTCTCAAGGTATTTCCAACCAGGTTCATCTTCTGTCCTCCGCCATCGTAATCCAAGCGTTCATCGCACCTGTCAGCCATTTGTTCCTGTGATAAATGGTCTGTTCCCACATGTGGCATCCAGGCATCTCGTAATCCAGCTTGACCAGCGTTCCGCTGATCACATATTCCTGTGCTGCACGGTCCGGCGCCAGGGTAATACCCGCCTGCGCTCCCCGGTCTGACTGACGCACCGCCGTACGGAGCGCCAGATCCTGGTTCTGAAGCCTGATCTGCCTGACCTCCTGCCCCGCTATGAGACGGTCCAGCTCCTGTTCATAGGGCAGACAGGCTGTGCCGCGGATCAGTGGATACTGAAACAGCCTGTCCAGCTCCATGTCCTTTTTCCCGTCCAGAGGGTGCCCTTTGACCGCAAAAAAATGAATCTGTTCCGCTCTGTCCTCTCCTGCATGCACAAGGTCCGCGTCTGTAACCGGATAGTCAAGGGTAAGCATCAGGTCTATCTCATTGTGCCTCAGCAGATTCAGCAGCGTCCGGGCATCCGCCTCAGTCCGCACCTCCAGCTCTACCCGGGGGTTGTGGGAGAGATAGGCATCTATCTGCAGCGCAAGCCGCTCATCTGCCAACACCTCCAGTACACCAAGGCGCAGGGAACCCTCCGCTGTCTTAGCCCCTCCCCTGCCAACCTGCAGGGCCTCCTGAGACATCTTGATGATAGGTACAGCATATGTCAGCAGTTCCTGGCCCGCCTGGGTGATGCGGATCTGCTTTCCGACCCGCTCATACAGGGGAACCCCAAGCTCCTGCTCCAGCTGCTGCATCTGCATCGTCACAGTGGACTGTGCGTAGCCAAGCAGCCTGGCAGCTCCTGAAAGGCTCTGGACCTCTGCTACCTTTGTAAATGTGATCAGGTTTCTTATTTCCATGCGGCGTACGTTTATCCATCGTATTTTTTGATGTATTACAATAATAGTTCATTTTTTTCGATAGATTTATTGTATCGCAGCCGAGAGGATAATGCAAGAAGAATTTTCCGTTAAATAAAAAAAACCCCGGGATCTGTATTTTAACAGATTCCGGGGAAAGAGAGTCGGTTTGAACTCGTCTTACTTCAGGGTAACTTTAGCACCCTCAGCCTCTAATTTAGCCTTGATAGCCTCAGCCTCTTCCTTGGAAGCAGCCTCTTTTACTACCTTCGGAGCGCCGTCAACTACGTCCTTAGCCTCTTTCAGGCCCAGGCCGGTAGCTTCACGTACAACCTTGATAACTTTAACCTTGTTCGGGCCAACCTCGGTCAGCTCTACGTCGAACTCGGTCTTCTCTTCAGCTGCCTCAGCTGCGCCAGCGCCTGCTGCTGCAACTACAACGCCTGCTGCTGCGGATACGCCAAACTCTTCCTCACAAGCCTTTACCAGCTCGTTCAGCTCTAATACGGATAACTCTTTGATAGCTTCGATAAACTCTGCAGTGGTTAACTTTGCCATTTTAATTTCCTCCATTTAATATGATTGGGTTGCGCCTGCGGCGCGTGGTTTCTTTCATTCTTGTTGTTTCCGCTGATGTTCGGTTCCCGATGGTCACCGAACGGCTAAGTTTCTAACCTCACCGGTGCTTAACAGCACCGCTTCGCTAAGAAATCATACGGATGTTCGGCTCCCAATGGTCACCGAACGGCTAAGTTTCTAACCTCACCGGTGCTTAACAGCACCGCTTCGCTAAGAAACTTATGCCTCTGCTGCGCCGCCGCCCTGCTTCTCGGCGATCTGATTAAGCACACGAGCGAAGTTTGCGATCGGAGACTGCATGCTTCCCAGCAATCTGCCCAGCAGTACTTCTCTGGACGGGATGGTTGCGATAACCTGCATACCCTTCTGATCGTAATAGGTACCTTCTATGATACCTGCCTTGATTTCCAGCTTGTCAGCTTTCTTGGCGAACTCTGCCAGGATTCTAGCCGGAGCTGTCGCGTCGTCCTTGGATACTGCAAGTGCGGTCGGTCCCTCTAAATCCGGATCCAGAGCAGCAAAATCAGTACCTTCAGCTGCACGCTTGATCATGGTATTCTTATATACTTTATAAGTAATACCAGCTTCTCTTAACTGCTTACGCAGCTCGGTATCCTGAGCAACAGTAAGACCACGATAGTCTACTACTACTGCGGATGCTGCGCCGCTTAACAGTTCAGCGATTTCAGCTACGATCGGCTGTTTTAACTCAACTTTTGCCATGAATGTCTACCTCCTGTTTTATTTTTCGCGCCGGATATCCAAAGGGACACCCGACACCCTTCGACTGCAAGGAAAAAGCCTCCCTGGCTAAAGACAGGGAGGCTCTACAAATTCATCTTAAAGATAATTGTACGTTCCTCGGCAGGCGGCTCTAACCTTATGCCTTACGGCACCTGCTGTCTTCGGCAGTCAATACTTGTGTATGATAACATACTGTATTTGGATTGTCAATCAAATTTTAAAACAATTAAGCCATCAGCTTAACTACATTCAGCTTTACGCCCGGGCCCATGGTAGAGGTCAGGGTCGCACTCTTAATGTAGGCACCTTTTAAGGTGCTCGGTTTTGCTTTGACGATCGCATCCATAAGCGTCTGGAAGTTGTCCGCTAACTGTTCTTCTGTGAAAGAAGCTTTACCCACCGGCACGTGGATAATATTGGTTTTATCAAGTCTGTACTCAATCTTACCAGCTTTGATATCGTTGATAGCCTTGGTTACGTCCATGGTTACGGTACCGGCCTTCGGGTTCGGCATTAAGCCCTTCGGTCCAAGTACGCGGCCCAAACGACCTACAACACCCATCATATCCGGGGTAGCTACAACCACATCAAAATCCAGCCAGCCTTCGTTCTGGATCTTCGGGATCAGCTCCTCAGCGCCTACATAATCAGCGCCTGCAGCCTGAGCCTCATCAGCCTTTACGCCCTTTGCGAAAACCAGGATTCTGGTAACTTTACCGGTACCATGAGGCAGTACAACTGCACCACGGATCTGCTGGTCAGCGTGACGTCCGTCACAACCGGTTCTGATATGAGCTTCAATAGTTTCATCAAATTTAGCAACTGCAGTCTTCTTCACTAATGCGATAGCGTCAGCTGCATCATAAAGAGTAGCGCGGTCTACAGATTTAGCCGCCTCTACGTATCTCTTTCCATGTTTCATAATAAATAACCTCCTAGTGGTATTGTCGGGGATGTCCCTCCCACGTTTTTTAAAGTTTCATCTCTTCTGCTGGCGAGTTATTCCTCGACAGTGATACCCATGCTTCTTGCAGTACCTGCAATCATACTCATAGCCGCTTCAATGCTTGCTGCGTTTAAGTCAGGCATCTTGGTCTCGGCGATCTGCTGAAGATCTGCCTTGGAGATGGTAGCTACTTTGGTCTTGTTCGGAGCTGCAGAACCGGATTTCAGCTTGCAGGCTTTCTTTAACAAAACAGCAGCCGGCGGAGTCTTGGTGATGAAGCTGAAGCTTCTGTCTGCGTATACCGTGATGACAACCGGGATGATCAGATCGCCCTTGTCCGCAGTTCTTGCGTTGAACTCCTTGGTGAACTGCACGATATTAACGCCGTGCTGACCCAGTGCAGGACCAACTGGCGGAGCAGGAGTAGCTTTGCCTGCCGGAATCTGTAATTTGATGTAACCAGTTACTTTCTTTGCCATGATAATGACCTCCTATAATGTGGTATTGTCGGGGATTTCCCTCCCACGGGCCGGGTAAAAAGGCCGGCCTGGTTTGTTGTTACGTTGTGATTGTCTGGCGCAGCGTATGCTGTATAGTGCATGTTGCGCTCTCGTACGCAGTGCATTCATAATTTGGCTCTGCCAAATTATTCATGTCGGGCGTTCCGCCCTATAGAAAAACCGTCCTGCCCTGCGGCCGGTGAGCAAGCTCCCCGGTCTCCGGTCATGCCGTTTTTCTGCACTGCTGAATTATAATCACATTTTTCTAACTTCTGTGAAACTCAGTTCAACCGGTGTCTCACGGCCGAACATCTCAACATTGATCGTAAGGGTTTTCTTGCTTTCGTTGATAGCTTTGACCGCGCCAATGGTGTCTTTCCAGGCGCCGGCAGTTACCACGATGGTATCGCCAACCTCGTAAGCCGCCACAACATCCTTCCTGCCAAAGCCAAGCGTCGCCATCTCTTCCTCGCTGAGCGGCACCGGTTTGGAACCCGGGCCTACGAATCCGGTGACACCGCGGGTGTTCCTCACTACATACCATGTATCATCATTCATGATCATATGAATCAGCACATAGCCAGGAAACATCTTCTTGTCCGCCAGCTTCTCAACGCCGTTTTTCAGCTCCGCCACTTCCAGCATCGGAACGGATACTTCCAGGATCTGGTCCTGTAGGTTGCGGTTCTCGATCGTCTTCTCAATGTCAACTTTCACCTTGTTCTCGTAGCCTGAATAGGTATGCACCACATACCATTTTGCTTCTGACATCTTATCACCCTCGCCTTATTAAATAATAATGAATTTGAGTCCCCATTTGATAATGAAATCCAGGATTGCGATGATAATCCCCAGCGCAGCAGATACCGTCAAAACAGCAATCGTCTGTTTGCCGACGGTTTCCTGGTCAGGCCATACGACTTTCTTGAACTCGGCTTTCAAACCCTTGAAAAAACTCTTTTTCGGAGCTTTCTCAGTTCCTGTGGTTTCTCCCATATCTCACACTCCTTACTTGGTTTCTTTGTGTAAAGTATGAGTTTTGCAGAATCTACAATACTTTTTGGTTTCCATGCGGTCCGGATGGGTCTTCTTATCCTTCGTCATGTTGTAGTTACGTTGTTTACATTCTGTACATGCCAGTGTAATCTTTGTGCGCACGACTTCCACCTCCACTTTGATTTTTCGTTGTTTTCAGTCTCTTTTCAGGCTTTAACCGGGCTGATCCAAACCCAATTTTGAGCATAAAAAAAAGACCTAAGCTCTTCCATTCGCCATATCACTATATCACACCAATAGAAATCCGTCAACGGTTTATTTTAAAAAAACCGCTGACGGCAATATCCACCCAAGCCTCTATAAATCATCGATCAGCGCGCTGCTTTTTGCATATGCCGTACTGCGCGCCTCAAAAAAATCTGTTTTGATCATATTGGCGTTGCTGTACTGGCTGACCCAGGCCATACTCTCCGGCTCTGACCCATGCCCCTCATAGACCGGATCAAGCTCCAGTCCGGCACACCGCAGATTGCCCAGGTATTTGATATAATCCGTGATCATTTCTCTCGTCAGGCCCGGCACGCTGTCGCCGACCGCATAATGGCCCCAGGCAATCTCCTGCTCGCAGCCCTCCCGGATCATCTCCCGGTATACATCGGTCTTCTCCTTCGTAAACAGCTCCGGCTCCTCCTTTTTCAGCTCCATGATCATGCTTCGGAACAGCCACAGATGGGTATTCTCATCCCGGTTGATGTACCGGATCTCCTGGGCAGAGCCCGGCATCTTGTGGCTGCGGCCCAGGTTATAAAAAAACATAAAGCCGCTGTAAAAATAAATGCCCTCCAGGATATAATTGGCCACTACCGTCTTCATAAACGTAAACGGGCTTTTGTTCTTCTGGAACTCATTGTAGAGATCTCCGATAAAGGTATTCCGCTTTAAAAGATGCTCATCATTCTTCCACTGGTACAGCACCTCGTTCCTGGCCTGGGGTTCGCAGATCGTATCCAGCATATAGCTGTAGCTCTGGCTGTGGACCGCCTCCTGGAAGGTCTGGATCGACAGGCAGAGGTTGATCTCATTTGCAGTGATGTACTCTCCGATCGCCGGCAGATTGGCTGTCTGGATGCTGTCCAAAAACACCAGAAACGACAGGATCTTGTCGTACGCCCTGCGCTCCCCGGCGCCAAGCATCGGGTAGTCTTTTACGTCTGTCCCCAGGTTGATCTCCTCAGGGACCCAGAAATTGTTCATGGCCTGGCGGTACCAGTCGCTGACCCAGGCATATTTCATATTGTTAAAATCATTTAAATTGGTGGTATTCCCATTGATCATACGGCGATTCCGCACATCGGTATCGCCGTCCGGATTGAACAGCGGTTTCCTCTTTAACTTGTCTTCCATGATATTCTCCCTCTCTCCGTGCTCTCAGCTGGAGCACACCTCGCACTCCTCCACCTCCAGGCTTCGGGAACGGATATAATAAATGGTCTTAACACCGCATTCCCACGCCAGGATGTATAGATTCAGCACCTGCCTGAGCGTGTACTCGTTGGTGATATACAGGTTCATGCTCTGGGCCTGGTCCACGTGGCGCTGCCGCACGCCGCCGGCCCGCACGGACCACTGCTGGTCAATATAATGAGCATTCTTGTATTTCCAGAACGTGCGCGGCGACAGATCCGGCGCCACCCGGGGCACCAGCCCGTTCTTCTTTTCCTCCAGATAATAACGGTTCATGATCGGGTCCAGGCCGGCAGTGGTTCCTGCCAGCATGCTTGTGCTGCTGGTTGGCGCCACCGCGATCAGCCAGCCGTTGCGGAGGCCCTGTGACGCCACCTTTTCTTTCAGGCAGGTCCACTCCTCCGAAACATATCCGCGTTTTTCAAAATATTGCCCGGTCTGCCAGTCACTCCCCTCAAACAGTTCGTATCTGCCTTTTTCCGCCGCATAGTCGCAGCTTGCCTCGATGGCCGCATAATTGATCTGTTCAAACACCTGGTCCGCAAATCTCAAATGCTCCTCAGATTCCCAGGAAATCCCGTTTCTGGCAAGCATATGATGGTATCCGCTGACACCCAGCCCGACCGGACGGTAGCGCAGGTTGTTGATCTTCGCGTAAGGCACCGGGAAGAAATTGAGATCGATCACATTGTCTAACGCACGCACCGCGCTCCGCGTCAGCTCCGTCACCTCCGCCCGGTCCGTCACATCAATCTTCCCCAGGGAAAGGCTCGCCAGATTACACACCACGAAATCCCCCGGCTTTGTCACGGTCACCACCACCGTTTCCCCGTCCACGGTCCGGATATCCTGTTCCACCAGCTCCACCGGGCTCATATTCTGGGCGATCTCTGTACAGAGGTTGCTGCAGTAGATGATCCCTTTATGGCTGTTGGGGTTGGCCTCATTGACCAGATCCCGGTTAAATGTAAACGGAGTCCCGGTTTCCACCGCACTTTTCAGGATAAGGCGGACGATCTCTTTGACCGGGATCACCCGTTTGTGGATCCGGTGGTCCCTGGCACAATCCTGGTAGCGTTCTTCCCATTCTTTTCCATAGGAATCCTCCAGCGCATACCCCTTCACCGTCAGGATCTCGTGAGGACACATCAGATACCAGTCCGCGTCGATATCTTCTTTTGCCAGTCTCCAGAACAGGTCCGGATAGCAGACTGCGGGAAATACGTCATGGGCCTTCATGCGGTCATCCCCGTTGTTGGTGCGCAGCGCCAGAAATTCTGGCAGATCCTTATGCCACACATCCAGATAGACCGCCACAGCTCCCTGGCGGACTCCGAGCTGATCCACCGCCACCGCAGTGTCATTGGCCAGCTTGATCCACCGGATCACACCGCCTGCCGCTCCCTTAAAGCCACGGATCGAACCGCCGCTGGCCCGGACCTTTCCGAAGTAAAGCCCCATGCCCCCGCCGAACTTGCTGACCTTGGCAAAGCTGTCAATGCTTCTGTAAATCCCGTCCAGGCTGTCAGGTACCGTATCGATAAAACAGGAGGAGAGCTGATGGTAAGGCTTTCTCGCATTGGAGAGGGTCGGCGTGGCCATTGTCACCTTGAGCGTGCTGAGCATGTCATAAAACCGGCGCACCCAGCCCTCTCTGTCATCCTTCTCCAGCATGGCAAGATGCAGGGCAATGCCGAGGAACATCTCCTGAGGAGATTCCAGCGGAACATTCTGGTGGCTGCGGATCACATATCTGCCCAGCAAAAGCTCCAGGCCGGAATAATTGAACAGCTTGTCCCGTGTCTCATCGATCATCTGAGCGCACCGCTCAATCTCCTCCCTGGTGTAGTGCTCCAGGATGTACGCGCCGTATAAGTTCTCCCCGGTCAGGTAACAGACCTTATCATAGAAGCTTTTGATCCGGTATGTTTCTTCTGCTGCCGCCAGATCCCGCCGGAACCGGAGCATGAGAAGCTGCGCCGCAATATATTCCCAGTCAGGCGCCTCCTGGGTCGTCAGCTCTACCGCCGCCTGGATGAGTGCGCCCAGCTTATCCTGAGTCCTCATGTCCGGCTTGTAAAACGCTGCGAATTTGACCAGAAGATGCTCTAATCGATATCTGACATCGGTCCACCGTTTCCTGACAGAGCCAAGGACCTCCGAAAGCTCCGGAACCTCCTCAAAATATCCCTGCAGCTCCCGGCATGATTCTCGCTCTTTCGCCCGCTCATTGCGGTAAAGAATAAAGCTTTTAAGGGTTTCATAACATCCGGTTTCCATAAGCGCCTGCTCCGCCATATCCTGGATCTGCTCCACGCACAGGTCGTCTTTATTCGCTGCGGCAGCCTGAACCTTTGCTTCCACAAGCCTCATGATACAGTCGAGCTGCTCCTCTCCCGGATCCTGTCCCACACTTTCAAATGCACAGCAGACCGCATTCCTGATCTTCCCGCTGTTGTACGGCTCCGGCTGTCCGTTCCTTTTTTTGATGTCCATTTCTGTTCCTGCCATTCTCTATAGATTTGTATAGACTGTCTTGTCCCATGCTGCATATATCAGTAGTAGTAACTGTTATTGTAGTTGCTCATGGATAACTATACCACAATATATTGTGTTTTTCAAGGTCGGGTTTAAGAAAACGCGATACGGGATGCCGCATCCCGCGTCCTGCCTTTCAAGCAAAACAGCGCTGCACAGCATCCCGTATTATCTGTATTTTCCATATTTTTATAAGCATGTTCTGTTGTCCAGATGTGTCGTAATGTACCGGGATCTCCCGTTTTACGCATTTCCCGAGACTCTATGTACGGCTCCTGCCGGGCATACCTCTTTGCACGCTCCGCACTGCAGGCAGTGCTCTGCCCTGATCCTGTATGGGCTGCCTTCCGTGATACACTTCTGCGGGCAGACCTCCAGGCAGCTTCCGCATCCGACGCAGGAGTCAAGGATCTCAAATCCGGCTTTTTCTTCCTCCACTCCGTAGGCGAAGCTTTCCCGGCTGATAGGATAGTGCAGCAGATCAAACCATTCTCCCGTACCCTCATAGATCAAAAATGCATCCAGAATATACCTGGTATCTCCCGGGTAGACCTCATTCATCCCAGGATTCTCTTCAAAGACCCGGTCCACCCAGCTCTTTTCCACTACCCGCACCTTCCCCTGGAACTTTAAAGACTGGCAGTCCGGGCACATGGCGCTCAGGGCAATCTCTCCTGTCTCTGTAAGCTGCTCATAGAATGGCTTTCCTTTGGAAGTCACGATATACATCCCTTCGTCCGCCGCAATCATCACATTGATGATCCGGCTGTGAGGATGTCCCTCCCTGTCCACCGTGGCAGCCGATGCGATCTTTACCGTCCGGAACATATCTACATACTTTCTCGCCTTTTTGTCCATCATTCTCCTCCGTCTCATTTACATGCATCAGCTTTACGTCCGTCTGTTCCTATACCATCAGCTGATAGTTCACCACATCCAGCTTCCTGCCAAACTTCTCCCCCACTTCCTTCAGCGTACCGCTGTACACGAAACCGAACTCTTCATGAAGCGCTACGCTGGCCTCATTGCCATCTGTAATAACGGAAATGACCGTATGGATGTCATCTCTCCTGCGCGCGTCCTCCAGAATATCAGCGATCAGTTTCCTTGCTACGCCTTTTCTGCGGTAGTTGGGGGCCACGTACACCGACAGCTCCACCGTAGCCGCGTACGCCTCCTTTTCCCGATAAGACGACAGACTGGCATATCCCGCCACAGCTCCGCTCCACTCTGCCACGATCAGAGGGTGATTGCCCGTATTATGCGCCTTAAACCAGATGGCCCAATCCTCCAGGGACTTGGGATTTAAATCAAAGGTGGCAACGCCGTTTTGCACCTCATAATTATAGATTTCAAGCAGTTCCGGCAGATCCCGTTCTTCTGCAGTGCGGACCCGCAGGGGTTCTGCCGGTTTCCGCCCCCGCTTCCTGCCGCCGGGTTTCCTCTCTCCGGGAACTACTACGCCCAATGCAGTAAAGATCGCCCACACATACGGCGCGCCAAAGCAGTTTAATGCCTTTGGCCCCTGGATCTCATGTCCCCCATCCTCCCGCACACGCCGGAATGCCTTGCTGATGGTGGCTCTGGTAATAGATTTGGAACGGCGATCCACAAACATCTCACCACCACGGATCGTATAGGTAAACTCAAGATTCTTGGCTGTGTGGAACGGGCTGCCCTGCCGGGAAACCAGCATGTCCCACAGCCGGGCTTCCTCTGCATCCACAGATTCTGCCATATCAACCGTTTCCGGCAGCTGGTTTGCCGGTTCTGTATTCGCCTGCTTCGTCTCCGTTTTCTCCATATATACTCCAATCCGGCAGCTGCCGTTTTTCACTGTTTTGATTGATTATACAGCATTTTATCGCCTGTTACAACCGAATTTATCCTTGAGTTTCGGCATTCTGCCGCATTTGGTCACATAGAAAACCTCACCTTGCACTGCCTGTACAGATGGTCACACAGAACACCCGATGAACTCCTGAGCGTTTCAGGATACGGGCGCAGGCCTCCATGGTGCACCCGGTCGTATAGATATCGTCCACCAGGATCACACAGGCAGGGACCGGGCGGGCGCCTGCTCCCTGATATCGGGGCGAAACAGAAAATGCCTGCTGGAGGTTTTTCAGACGTTCTGCCGGGCCCAGCTCCTTCTGGGGCGCCGTACGGCGGGTCCGGATAAGAAGATCGGTGATGACCGGGATGCCGGTGAGACGTTCCAGCCGGTATGCCAGTTCCGCCGCCTGGTTAAAACCGCGTCTGCGCAGACGGGCCGGATGTACCGGTACAGGGATCAGGGCATCCGCAACTAAGCGAGCCATCCATTTCCCATAGCGATGTACCATTGCCTCCGCATAGAAATCCAGATATTCCCGTTTGTTCTTGTATTTAATGGCTGCCATGGAACGCCGTGCCGTGTCATTGTAGTTGAGGAGAGCCACGCCGGAATCAAAACTGCGCCTGTGCCGTGTACAGTCCAGGCAGTACTCCATATGCTCGGCAAACACTTCCTTGCCGCATTTTTTACAGGTTGGCTGTCTGACAGGCGAAAGCCTTGAGATACAGGAGGGGCAGATGAGAGCTCCCTCCGGCAGGACAATGTCCCCGCAGACCGGACACCGGCGCGGGAACATCAGATTGATCAGTGATAACTGCAGCTTTTGAAATAAATTGATTCTAACCGCGATAGAAATCCCCTCCTTTTACTCCGCTTCCATGACTTCCCGAAGACGTGCTTTCAAGCCTGTATAGCGCCGCTGCTCCGTCTCATTCTCCACCATGCCCTGGAAGGTCTCAGGGATACCCACAAGGCATACGCAGGAGCGGGCCCGGGTCACTGCCGTATAGATCAGGTTCCTGGTCATCAGCATCCTGGGGCCGGAATGGATCGGGATGACCACCGCCGGGTACTCGCTCCCCTGGGATTTGTGTATGGTGATGGCATAGGCAAGATCCAGCTCCTCCAGCTGTTTAAAGCTGTAATCCACCATACGGCCTTCATCAAACTCAACCGTCAGCTCCTCAGCAAACTGGTTGATCTCCCGTATGACTCCGATATCACCATTAAACACGCCAGTCCCGGAATCCACCGGGATCCCATAGTGGTTCCGGGTTTCCCACTCGATCTGGTAATTGTTCTTGATCTGCATGACCTTATCGCCAACGCGGTATATGGTCCCCCCCGCCTCTTTCTCCGGTTTGGAGGGCGCCTTGGGATTCAAGTACTCCTGGAGGATGCCGTTGAGCCGCTCCACGCCCAGCGCACCCTTGCGCATGGGCGTCATGACCTGAATATCAAATGGATCGGCATGTACATATCCCGGAAGCTTTTCTTTGATCAGTGTGATCATGGCGCTGATGATAGCATCCGGCTGGTCCCTCCGGATAAACAGAAAGTCATTGCTCCGTTTACCCAGCATGATCTGCTCCCCGGCATTGATCCGGTGGGCGTTGACAATGATATCGCTCTCCGCTGCCTGACGGAAAATACGGGTCAGCATGACCACATTGAAGCATCCAGAGTCGATCATATCCCGAAGCACATTGCCTGGACCTACGCTGGGAAGCTGGTTCACATCCCCCACCAGGATCAGGCGGGTACCCGGATTCACCGCCCGCAGGAGCGCGTGCATCAGGTAAATATCCACCATCGAAGTCTCATCGATGATGATGGCGTCCGCGTCCAGCGGATTCTCCTCGTTGCGCTCAAAATGCATACCGGAGGTATCGCCGTCGTCGGCAGGAATCCCGGACAGCTCCAGCAGCCTGTGGATCGTCCTCGCCTCATAGCCTGTGGCCTCGGTCATCCTTTTGGCGGCGCGTCCGGTGGGCGCGGCCAAAAGGATCTCCATCTCCTCCTGCTCAAAATACCGGATGATGGTATTGATCGTCGTAGTCTTCCCGGTACCGGGTCCTCCTGTGATGATCAGCAGACCGCTGTTGACCGCCTCGGTCACCGCCTGGATCTGCAGTTCATCTGCCTCGATCTGTTCTTCTGCACAGATGCGTTCCAGTTTCTTTTTAATCTCCGCCTCCGGCTCGCTGCCGCGGATGTTCAAGTCATGGAGCATGCGGGCCGTGTTCAGCTCCGTATAATAATACTGGGCGGCGTAGACATGGCGGGACGGGGTCTCTGCAGATTTCTGATCTTCCCCCGTTTTTACCACGATCTTCTTTTCCATCTGCAGATCCATCAGATGTTTTTCCATCACTTCCGGGCCTACATGCAAAAGCTCCGACGCCGATTTAAGAAGTTCCTCCTGGGGCAGGTAAGTATGGCCATTGGCTACCGACTGGAGCAGGGTATAGAAAATACCGCTGCGGATACGATAATCTGAATCAGTAAAGATCCCAACCCGCTGGGCAATTTCATCTGCCATTTTAAATCCCACGCCCTGGATATCGTCCGCCAGCCTGTAAGGATTTTCTTTGATGATACCATACATCCTTGGACCATATTCATTGTAGATCTTCAGCGCCAGGTTCATGGAGATGCCATACTCCTGCAAAAACATCATCGCCTGGCGCATTTCCTTCTTTTCTTCCATCTGCTCCGAGATCGCCATAGCCATCTTCTCGCTGATGCCCTTTACTTCCGCCAGCCGTTCCGGCTCCTCCTCGATGATGCGGAAGGTATCCGCCTTGAACCTGCGGACGATCCGCGCTGCCAGAGCCGTCCCGACGCCCTTCACAGCTCCGGAACCGAGATAACGCTCCATGGACTCCGTGTCCTCCGGGGCTTTCAGCTCATAGCTCTCCACCTGGATCTGCTCTCCGTAGATCGGATGATCCACCTGCCGCCCACTGGCCTCGATGAGATCCCCTTCATTGATATAAGGAAATGTCCCAACCAGAACATATTCTTCATCATCCGCATTGACACTCAGGATGGAATAGCCGTTTTCTTCATTCCGAAACTTTATTTTTTCAACAAATCCATTTACTGTTGCCATCTCTCCCGCTCCAAACGTATCTTTTGTGGGTTTGTTCCCATAAAGGCAAAAAGTCCCGCGTCCGCGATGGACACGAGACTTCTATATTGCTATATTTCAGGCTGCTCTCTACAACTCTCCAAAGATCAATACTCCATCGCCCTGGCATCTCCGTGTTGGAATTCAATGAATTTACCGGTACCGATCGCTACGGCAGTCAGCGGATCTTCCGCTACCATGGTGGTGATGCCCGTCTTCTCCTCGATCAGCTGATCCAGGCCGTTTAACAGGGAACCACCTCCGGTCATCACAATGCCCCGGTCAAAAATATCCGCTGCAAGCTCCGGCGGTGTGCGCTCCAATACGTTGTGCACCGCATCTACGATCTGCATAGCCGGTTCCTTCAGCGCATCCAGCGTCTCATCCGATGTGACCACTATGGTCTTCGGCAGGCCGGTAACCAGGTTCCGTCCGCGGACTTCCATGGTCAGGACTTCGGGCCTGCGGTAAGCCGCGCCGATATTGATCTTGATCTCCTCAGCCGTTCTCTCACCGATCAGGAGGTTGTGCTTCTTTCTCATATAACGCACTAGCGCCTCGTCGAAGTCATCACCAGCCACCTTGATGGAGGTGCTCACCACTGTTCCTCCCAGGGAGATCACTGCGATGTCGGCAGTACCGCCTCCAATATCTACGATCATATTACCGCAGGCCTTGGAGATGTCAATGCCTGCGCCGATGGCTGCTGCAACCGGCTCCTCAATGATGGACACATCTCTGGCGCCTGCCTGATAAGTCGCATCTTCGACCGCCTTTTTCTCCACCTCAGTCGCTCCGCTGGGGATACAGACCGCGATGCGCGGCTTGCGAAGGGTCCTCTTGCCCACTGCCTTGGTAATGAAATATTTTAACATCTTCTCTGTCACGGTATAGTCAGAGATAACGCCCTGACGCAGCGGTCTTACAGCAATGATATTACCCGGGGTTCTTCCGATCATCAGACGTGCTTCCTCACCGATCGCCATGATCTTGTTGGTATCACGGTCGATCGCCACAACGGACGGCTCTTTCAGCACCACGCCTTTGCCCTTGATATATACTAAAATGCTCGCCGTACCTAAATCGATACCGATGTCATTGGATACTAACATTATCATTCCTCCTGTTTGTTCCTTACAGTCCATTTTTCTCGAATTTTAACTCTAATCTCTCTTATTATATACAATCATAGCATTTTTTGAAAGGGTTTTTTTATTTTTTATTTTCTTTATAGTTTTTTTATTGTGGAGACACATTTTTGACACAATTGTTTTTTATACTCTAAGTACATTATCCGAAAGGGTAATGAACCTTTGTTTCAAGTGCATACTTGAAATTACAAAGCTTTTTCATACTCATACCGGGCAGTTTAAAACTGCCCGGCCCCCCTAAAGACTTTCCGCTCTGCTTTGTGCAGGGCGGTTTTTTATTCATATGTCATTCTTCGCCAGAAGGTACACACAATACTGGTTCACGCTTACCCCTTCCCGCCTGGAGTGTTCCGCCAGCTGACGGTGCAGTGACTTGGGGAGGCGCAGTTTAAACTGCCAGAATATTTTTCCAGATCATCCGGTTCAGGAATCCTATAAGGGAGCTTCATGTACTCATCGATTGTTCTCATTGCTTTTCTCCTCGCTTTCCACTATTTCTTTTACCATTGGAACGTATATCTTCTTTATTGGTTCATTCTTTGGAATCGTAATCGGCATACATCTATTCTTTCAAAATGTAACGTGACCGCTGCCGCTTTTGGGCTCCCTCATTTCGTATCTGTAATGTTCCAAAATACGCCGAAGTTCATCAAAACGCCAATCTTTAGACAACAAAATTATCCTGTCCAATAGTTTATTCCATTGAGACATATCCTACTCCTTCTACATACGTTGGTGTCATATATGGTGTCAATATTATAGTAGTCAACATAGATTTATACAAAGGTTCATTTTTTTCTAATAATTTTTATTCTTTTTTCATGAAAAGTCCACAGTTTACTCACATTTTGCCTGTATTATAGATCTTGTAAAGCAAAAAGCTTTACGATACTCATACCAGGCAGTTGAAAAACTGCCACCCCCCTAAAAACCATTTTCTTTAATTTGTATACCTACCATTCCCAAAGTTTACGGGGTGAAAAAGGCTTCCCACCTTTTTCACCCCGTAGGCATTTTTATGAATCATTTTGCCGGCTGATTTTTACTCCGGTCCTCCATCCCTTTTCTTCTTTTTCAGAATACAGATCCCCAGAATTGACAGCAGCATGATCCAGCCATACATAAGCCTCTCTGAGGCGTCTCCTGTTCCCGGAAGCGGAATCATGATGCTTCCATCCGGACCGAATATCAACCAGCCTCCGGCCTTTGGCGATTCCGGTATGTAAACAGCGGTGATCCGGCCGATCTTTTCCGGCACATCCGTTTTGGGGGTGTCAGGCGCCGGGTGATCCGGCTCTCCAGGTTTTGGAGTATACGGCTTACGCCTGTTTTCGCAGACCACCGTAAAAATTTCCCTTCCGTGTGGGACGGTGAACCATATATCTTCCAGGGGCAGATATCCGTAAGGTGTGCGGATCTCTCTTAAAAGATAGGTTTCATCTGCTGTTAAAATTCCCTTCAGCTCATGGGGGACCGTCCCTGATATCCATATGTCCACCACATTGCCGTCCCTGTCCAGGATCTGGAATTCTGCTCCCTGCAGCGGTTCTTTCGTATCTCCATCCAGTTTCTGCACCTGCACGCGGGTAAGGCCGTCCGCCATGATCACTTTTTCCGGCGTCCCGTCTCTGTTCACCGTAAAACGGATCTCTGACGCGTATGCATAGCCCTCGGCAGGACGCTCCTCCCGCAAAAAATAAGTCCCACCTGGTTCAAGCTCACCCAAAATCCGGTGAGGTTCCTTCCCGGAGATCCAGGAATCCAGCAGGTTCCCGCTCTCATCTGTCAGGGACATATGGCACCCCGGCAGCTCCTCCCCGTCAGTGAGATCCTTTTTTGAGATGGAAACATCTGTCTTTCGGTCTGCAGCCGTTATCTGGCTCACTGCACCATCTTCGTTCAGTGTAAAAGCAAGACGGTTGGTTTCCTGCACCTCCCCATTGTCAAAGGTGGTATATTCTCTGACCCTGTAGCTCTCACCCTTTTTAAACAGCACACGTTCTGAAGTATCGGAAACCTCTCTGGAAAAAACGGCGCAGGCTCCGGAATCCTGTATTTTCCCGGAACTGAGTACTGTGTTGTCACGCAGACGGGTGATCTGGAATCTGGCATTCCGGTATGGTTCCGGGTCGATATGTACAAACCGGTTGCCTTTCAGTGAAAGGCGGTCCCCACTGTGCACTGTCCCCGTACCTCCATTGCCCCAATACGGATAACTTCCTCGCAGCTCTTCTCCATTGTCGGCAAACAGTCGGATCTCAAATTCTTCAGTCTCGTCTCCGCAGAGATTCTTGCCGGAACCAGTCACTTCATGGTACAGGGTAAGCTCCCCCGGCTGGAGCACAGGCACTTCCTTTTCTGTTATAACTGTATTTCCATTGTATTTTAAGGAGGCAGAAATCCTGGAGGAGGTCCCGCCCACTTCCGTGGCAAACGTGACGGAACCGCTTTGGAGAGGCTTTATGTCCTTTAAGTCAAAGACCAGGACTCCGCCAGCCTGCACCTGGCTTTTGTTCTGAAATCCGCCGTTATACTGTATTCCACCGCCTCCATCCAGCACGTTCGTGCCGGAATCCAGGTGGATCGTCAGCCTCATATCAGCAGCAGCGTTGGACAAGTTTACATAAGTCACAGTATTGAGCACAGCCTGTCCCGGGTCCAGCGCTTCACCCGGGCTGGTTCCGGGATTGTACATAAGGATCCTTGGATTCTCCGGCGCTGTGTTATTATGGATCGTAGTCTCTGTCATGGCTTCTCCTGGATGGAACTCTGCAACAGGAGTTCCGTCTGCAAACTCCATAGCAAGCGTCACATCGGTTACCCGGCGCACCGGAAGCAGGTTTGCTCCCGTGTCTTCTGTATCCTTTTCAGAGGGCGGCATGCCTGTCACTCTGCCTGTGATAAGCTCCGCCCCATCGGAATATACGGTCTTTTCTGTAAATGTATTGGATTCTTCCGTTTCCTGTGTATGGTATACTTTCACGGCATAACGCCCTTTGAGCGTTACCGACTGAATAGAATCCAGGTCCAGCACCTCTATATTCTCCTGATTCTCCGCCGCGGTTATATAGTTTACCGTAACGGTACTCAAGCGGTTGCTCATATCCGCTATTTTCCGCCCGTCTGCCGACAAGGTAAAAATGACCGGTTTCATAATGTGATAACCCGCAGGAGCCTCCTGCTCCTCCAGAAGATAACTGCGCCCGGCAATCAGCCCTTCCAGCACATGAGCCTTCCCGGACTGTTCCGTGGTCCATGTGTCAACCGGACGGTCCTTATCATAGATCAGGCCGTCCTCGTCATCCCGCCCTGTCAGTTCATAGACTGCCAGTCTGGCTCCCTCAACAAAGGCGCTTTCCCCGTTATCATCCCCCAGGGCATCAAAATCTTTTTTGGTGATCTCCACGCGGGTTTTCTGGTTCGCCACCGTTACCTTTTCTTCCGCCTGTTCTCCAAATGCAAAGGATACTCCATTCTTATCAGGGGCAAACTGCCAGCGGAAAACCTCAGTATTGACAGCATATCCGTCCGGCGGGATCTGTTCCTTCAATTTATACAGATACGGTTCAATCCTCCCGTCCTCCTGTACTTCTCCTACAGGCAGCCCCTTAACAACTGCGGTTCCATGGGGGATACCTATGCTGCGCGTCAGGACCGGATTCCTCTGATCGGATTTCCTGTATGCCGCCAGCTCAAACACTGCGCCTGCGAGGGGCCTGCCAGCCCCATCGTTTTTAACGATCTCCAGCGTCCCCTCTGCCGGAATATCCGTCACACGGACGATCCGAACCTCGTCCTCCTGCTGGTACTCAAGCTTCACTGGTTCAAACAGGGTGTAATAGCTCGGACTTTCCAGCTCAGCCAGATAGTAGGACCCTTCCGGAAGCCTCCTGATCTCATGGGGCCGTAAATCCCCCGGCGCATAGCCTTCCGGGATCCGGTTGTTGATGCGGTCAAGCTCTGTATAAATCCCATCCATACCGGTGATCCATTCTTCCACGAGATACTCCGTGGCCTGGATGAAGCTGCCGCTGCCGTCTGCACGATACAGCCCCAGATGCGCTCCTGCCAGTTCGCCAGCCTTATCCCTGGATGTTTTGGAAACAACCAGTTTTCCTTCCGAGTTTTCCACATGATAGCGCTGGATATCTCCCGTATCCACAACAGTCACAAGCTGGTCTTCCGCCTTACAAAACCCATCCGGCACCACAGTTTCCGACAGCACATACTTCCCGCCGACAGGCAGATAATCCATACGGCGGCGTCCTTCCAGCGTCTGATAGGAATTGGCATAAGCATTGATATGAGGAAGCTTCCGGTAGTCAAACTGGTACTCAAATGTAAAGTCCCTTCCTCCCGCATTCGCATTTTCACCGTAAATACAGATCCGGATATCCTGTCCGCCGTCTGTCCGCCAGGTCATTGCCGCCGTGGTCGGATATAGGGCAGTGTTTCCTCCATCTATGGACGGATCAATCTGTTCCACAAAAAGGCAGGATGCAGTCCTAAGCTTACCGTCAGCTTCCCATGACACGGAAGTACCCGGCTGCGTGCCGTACTCGCGGTATACCGCCTCAAAAGCAGGGACGAATCCGGCATACTCGCTCCCGTCACCGCTCATCCAGTTATCTACCGGGCGATCCTCATAATACATGGGTTTCCCTTTCTCCCAGACAACGTCCCCATCATCATCCAGCATCGCCTCATAAAGAGTAAAAACAGCTCCGGACAACAGTTTTTTCTCCGTTCCGTCAATAAAATATTTCTCCACCTCAACCTTGGTATGATCGTCATTCATGATAAAAGTCTGGACTTGCGGGGTGTTTGCAACTTCTACTTCCAATGGACTGCTTTTAACAAATCCGTCAGGTGTATTTAACTCCTCCAGCACATAACACCCTACCGGGATTCCTTCCATATAAAATGGCACTGTCCCGGTTGTCCATTGTGCCGTCAGTTTTTCGGGCGCAGTTCTGCGGCTGTCGGTGGACGTATAGGAAAATGGTTCTTCCGTCTTCTTTTCCAGATAATATCCCCTGGGATATTTCTCCGTGTTGTCCGTATAAATCCGTCTTGCCTCATATAATGCAAGCTCCGCCCCTGGCAGGGTTCGGAAACCATAACCTCCTGCACGCCCCGTTTGGCAATCCTCTGTGCCGTCAACTTTATCAATCAGGATCTTTGTGGTCTTCTCCACCATGCCCGCCTGCTGCGCAGCCGGAACTTCCCGGACAGAGATGCCCACCGGCAGCCCTTTTAAATACCCTTCCGGTGCTTTCAGCTCTTCCATAATATACCGGCCCGCTGGCAGCCGCTTTAGTATATCCGGCTGACCGTCTGTCATCTGATCCTGGAACGGGTCGTTTGGCGTTTTGGCTGAGGTGATCCAGGTATTTTCCAGGATATATCCCTCACCCAGGCGGTGATACAGCGGCTTTCTCATGGACTCTGCAGCGTTTAATGGGGCACCATCGCAGAGTTCTTCGTGGTCATTGATCCTGTAAGCTGCATTGTTATACTCCTCTAAGTTGTCACTATCCTGTTGACGGACAAAATCACCGTTCCGGTCATATAGATCTGCGCTCTTGTCGTAGGTCCCCTCACTTCTCTGGTAGTATTCCGGCAAGCCGTGTCCGTCATAGACCGGATTTAAACTCTTTTCAAAAGCTCCGTTGTTGTCATCCGACAGCACCTCATCATTCATATTCTGCCCAGCCTGATTGGTATTGACGCTGGTCTCCTTATGGCTTTCTTCCCCTGCGTCCGATCTCCAGCTGCCCGTAATGTAGCCAGATTCTGTATGACGATAAGATGGGCGTTCCCCTCCAGGGATCTCATGGCCGGAATTGTTTGTTATATCCAGTGTTGACTCTTCCTGATATCCGTCCTGGTTCTCTCCCACTGTCGCGATCCGGGACGTGGTGATCTTGTCTCTGGCTATCACATTGCCATACTCATCCCGGCGGATATTCACCGACCAGACAAGCACCTGTTCTTCGCCCTCCGGTGTGGTCTCCACTACATATGCCATTCCTGTGTAGGGATCTACCAGGGCATCCCGGTTCCCGTCACGGTCCAGATGGTATACAAGGGTTCCCTCCCCGACCTCCAGAACCTTATCTCTCGGGGAGTAATGGATCTTCGTAAAATCTCCGTCAACAAATTCCAGGTAGGGGGTCCCGCCCTTGAAAGCAAAAATAGAATGCTCCGTGTCGGTCTTTTCAATGTTTTGCTTATCTGATTCTATTTGTTCTATTGCCACTTTTCCATAATCCCGGTCATAGCCATAAAGGATCTCACGACCGTCCACATTCTCCGACACGGTCACGGCAAGGCTGTCCAGATCGTAGTACAGGATATCTGTGTCATGACGCTGCAGTGTCACCGCCGACCAGACATTGCCGGTCTCCATGATCGGTTCCCCGTCCTTATCCACTCCGGCCTGGTATTCCACTGTGATCTCCTGACCATCCGAGTCCTTTTCCTTGACAAAATCTACCTTCTCCCCGGCATAACCTTCCTTCACATACATCCGGGTTATGTTATTGGTATCGTTCCGCTCAATCACCAGACCGTTATAGGCGTGATCCTCCGTATCACCGGAAGGATTGAGCGCGATCGCTTCAAACAGGGCCATGGTGGCGCCCGCCACGTACTGGTTTACATCGTCGGCAGTCTCAAGTGTCCGGGTCACATAACCGTATCCGGCAAAATTTCTTCCGTTGTAGATGATCTCCACCTGTTCCCCGGCTGACCGCAGACCTGCAAGATACTCCAGTGTGCCTTTCTTCCATGCGTATCCAAGGTAATCACCGTTCTCATACGCATATACAAGGGACGGATTATTGCCAATATCCACCAGCTTTCCATCGACACGGCCGCTGATCTTGAACGTTACGGTTTTATCGGCTGTAGTGTTTGCTGTGGTGATGCTGGATTCTTTCAGTTTTTCCACCTGCAGCTTAACTGGCTGGTTCTCCACATTGATCCGCGCAACATTTACGGTATCCTGCGGCTTACTGCCATTGGCTGTCTGATGATCTGATTCATACTCGTACAGGGCAGCGAGGATTCGGCTGTCCCGGTTCCCCTCTTTGTAGTATGTAACCTTGTCAGAATAGATCTCGATTGCCACTGGCTTTGTACGGGCATACCCAGACGGGGCTTTTACCTCGCAGAGCACATAGCATCCGGCACTCAACGGCTGTGGGGTTTCCAGATATCCAACTGTCTGAAGCTGGTATTCCGCTCCGGTATTATTCTCCTCCGTCTTCATTTTCCCATCCCGGACCGTGGAATAAGCTTTAAATGCCACTGTCTGGAGGCCGTAACTGTCTCCCAATGCGATCTGCTCCGGCTCCTGGCAGACAGGAGTTCCTGCCGGGACCACACCGCTGTAAAGATTTCCCGGCCCATACTCTTTCCCGGTCAGACGGTCGATCCAGCTGGAGCGGCGCATGATCTGTTGGATATGGTCAGCTCCCATGGCTTCTAAAAATTCCCTTGTTCCAGTGATCGTTGTATCCGTGTCATAAAACAGGATTTCTCCATTTCCATCCCTGCTGTCGTCACGTTTGGCTGCATAGATGTTAAAAAGCGCACCATCGTGCAAAATATTCTCATGGGTCTCGGAATCCAGCTTTTCGATCCGGAGTTTGGCAGTATAAAGCCTGTTTCGGAACTTCGTGTACCCGAACCCTTTATAGAAACTTTCCCCTGTGGTCTGGTTCTCGGCGTCCTTCACTTCTTCTGCTGAATTTTCTGATGCCTTAATGCTCCACGGTACCAGCATGGAGGCGTATTTTCCCTGATAAGCGGTCCGGATGCCATGCATGGTCATGACATTATCTTTATACTGAATGCCGGGCGCATTTTCCTCCGTCACATTGCCGCTTGGAAACGGGACGTCACCTGCGGTCCCCGCATGCTCCGATACGGAACTGTAGCGGTAGTACTTTGATACAGAGGTTTTTGCATTTAGACCCTCAGACAGATAATAGGGAACAATTCCATTTGTCCGGTTATCCTCTGCATTGTAGTAGTTCTTATACGGGCGATATTCGGACTGGGTCAGGGCATAGTAGTCTCCTGCATCCGGCACTGCGGGCGCTCCGTTCTGGATCTGTTCAATCCTTGCCCCATACTTATACACTTCAAAGTCGCCCTCTGCGTTCCTGCCCCGGATAATATGTCCGGAAGCTCTGATATCTTCCTCATTGAAACGGATTCTATAACGTCGCTCCAACTCTGGTTGGGAAAGAGCTGCGTCGTAATGATAGTACTCGTTCAACACCTCCGGTGAAGCCTGGGAACCGTCATAATCCTGATAAACTGCCGGAAGAGTCACTTCCCTGGGTCTGTCGATCTGGTAATGCTTGTTCTTGAAATCTTCAAGGTCTGCATAGCGCGGCTGCTGTTCCACCACCACATAATCACCGTATGGCAGATAGGTCGAGGTTCCAAAATAATACCCTTCCCCGGAATCTGTGGTATCGCCATATAAAGTATCTGCGGACAGGGTCGTGGTATCCTTGTCACTGCCGCCATGTTCTGCGCTGTCCCATTCGACCGCGTAGATCTCGTCAAGGTCGTAGGTAAAGAATGGTTTTAAGTAGTTTTCGGATTTTTGAAGCGCTCTGTGAAGAGCTTCATCATACAGCTCATCGGCATATTTCACTTTCCCGTCGGCGTATTCCTGTTCGATAGCTTCCTGCGCTCTATCTTTTTTCGCCGTGTGGCTTCCGGCTGCATCACGCACCAGTTTTTCCACCTCATCATCCAGGTACCATTTGATTGCAAACTGGCGTACCATATCGGAAGCTTTTGCATTCTCTATGGTATCTTCTGTACGGTTGATCTGGTTTCCGATGGGCTGCCAGCTTGTGTAAGTGGGGGCTGCATCGTCCCACTTATCATGGTTGGCTGCTGCAATGGCATCAAAGAACTTGTCATAATTATAATCCTTCACCATCCGGGTTCCGGTCGCGTCCTCCGCCAGACGATCCACAGTCTCCAGGATTGCCGTGTAACCACTATTCTGATCTTCGTGAATCAGGCCATCCGAATAGCTGTAGAGTTCCGTGTTGGCTATCAATGCGTCCCTTGAATCCTGATACAGTGGTGTGGTTGCATGGGGCACTTTCGTATAGATTTTGCTGACCCTAGCAGGAAATATCCGGTTTGCCTCCAGTACGTCCAACTCACCGCCCTTTCGGTCCTGCCAGGTCACCGTTCCATCCTCATCCCGGTACAACCGCTCCAGATTGGATTTTAAATAGGTCTTGAAACGGAAGTCTGCCATTTTTGCAGCCCGCTTATCCTGCCCGGCCAAACCGCCAAACAGCTTCGTCCACCAGTCCTCATGTACCTCTGCATAGGAACTGGTGTTGTTGTAGGAGCTGGTGTCTATGGACTTGGTCACTTTGATCTGCTGGCTGATGATCCGTTCTGTCAATGGATTCGGGTTTGCATCCGTGTTACCGTCTTCCCGTAAATCATGGTTTCCATTGTAGATCAGGTTCTGGTTTTTGATAAAGGTCTTATCCTGATCAAAAACCGTGCCGGTATAGACACTGACGCCAGCGCCGGTTATCCTGCGGATGTACTCGGAATTGTTCAGACTGTCTCCCTCTTTGTACCCCCAGACATTGTTGGGGCCAATCTTTGCAATGTCATCTGCGGTGATGATCGTACTTCCGTCCGGGATAGCGACTGTGAAAGCAGATACCTTTGTACCACCCAGATCTGCATCGTTTGTTCCCACATGAAGGGTGTACTGACCAGACACCGCATCATAATAAAAATAAGTGCTGCCCACGGGATCCGCTGCTTCCTCCCTGGATGCCACCTGAGGCACCTGGGATGTGGATGTTGCATTCTCCTCCACGTCCTGCTCCTCATAGATCGGCTGATAAACCCGTCTGCGGACCGGATTATAGCCGGTGCTTCCATCTGCAGACCAATATTCATACAGGATATCTCCGGTCTCATAGTGAAGGTACTGGTCCAGTTCGGAGGCATGATCCATCACATCCAACGGCATCCCTGACTCATCTACCGTATAATCCGGTGACATCTGCACCTCATAGCGGCCTCCCGTCATCTGTCTCATCACCATGAAATGATCGCCGGTGTATTTCCGAAGGATATATCGTCCTGTTGTCTCGTTCAGTTTGAACAGGTACCCGGCAACTGGAGTCCCACTGTCATCTGTCTCCACCATGGCAAGCTTGTCCGGTGTCATGCTGACCGCCAGCTTTACGACAGCGGTATCCCCGGTCAGGGTGACCGCCTGAAGGCTGCCATAGGTGAATACCTTCTGCGCCTGGAAATAATCAAGGATTGCCTGGATCAGAGAAGCGTTGGTCGATACGTTAGTGACAGTTATCGTTACTTCCGGATTGCCATAATCCCCATTCCGGGCCTCATCATACACCGGCTTGTCTTCGGTGGAATAGTTCGTTCCTTTTGGAGTTTCCATCCCCAGCTGACGCATCATGCCTTCCAGTTCGCATTTTACATAGCGGAGGTTATCATCCTCACCGGTAAAAGCAGACTGGTAGCGTGCCGGATCTGTGGCTGTGGCAGCTCTGCCCGGTTCCAGTTTATCAGCTGTGCTGGCGTATACATGGGCCGCCCGCGGAATGTCTGCCACTGCCGATGGATTTAAGATCCGGTTCCCGGCAGCGTCCTTTTTATAAATGGCTGCATCTTTTGCTGTCTCATACAGCGGTTCTTCTGCTGCATCTGCCCATTCATGTCCGATGACCACATTTTTCTTCACAGTATTTATTGTTACATCATTGAAATACAGGTCCGCACCATCCGGGATGCCATCAATGACCACATTATATCCCTCTGCCGTGTCATTGGAGCCGATGCTGAACTCAAATAAGTTCTCCCGGTTCCCGAACTCCTTTAGCTGCTCCGGAAATGTCACGATATGGGACAACTGTCGGTATACCCATGCACTGCCGACCGGATGGGACATGGAAGATTCCGTCTCACCATAGTCATCTCTGGTTGCCTCATCCGCATTGGTCACCGCCATGTCTTTTCCCGTGACGGAAAGCTCATAGCCCTCGGAACGGGACAATTCCTTAATATAATAATTTCCAAGAATGAGCGGCCTGCCGATCCAATAATCCCCGTTGACCCCCAGACAGTCGGTGTATATCCTCCCTTTCGCCTCGTTGGCGTTTGCTTTCCGGTAAATGTCTGAATCATAGAGGTTCTTCGGGTATGATTTTCCGGAATACTCAATCTGGCCTGTCTTATAGTTGTATGTGCTGTGGGGTTTTTCGGTGATCGTCAGAAAAGAGCCGTCACCATTTTTATCTGTCACCGCTACTGCTACTAGGTCGTTTGCATCGAAAATAATGCCAGAACCTTTCTGCACGCTTCCATCTGCCGCACGCTGGGTGTCCGGCCCGTAGATATCATCCGCAGCGAAGAGGCCGTAGACCGCGCCCTCCAGCGTGGCGTCTCCCTGAGTGTCACCATACGCGCTGTAATCTTTGTTTTCTCCTGCCGTCAGTCCCATGTCCCGCTTATTGAAATGGATCTGTCCCGGTACCCGGTGATCGTAGACATGAAAGGTATGGGCCAGATTATCATGGGGCCCCTCCGTCACACCCGGCTGGATATCCAGGGAAGTATCGCCAAAGCCCTCTGGATCGGTCTCATAGTTCCCCATACCGTACCCCGTAAGACCCGGCTCATCTTCTGCACCATAAAGGTGCTTACGATCTGGCCGACTGCTGGAATACTGGTAAACCGCAGGACTGGCTGCATTAGAGGATGTCGCCTGTGTAAAGCGTTTGGTTCCTGCCGCATTGGAATCTGTCGCTGTTTCTGTTATCAGGTCGTTGACCAGCGGTATTTCCGACAGGTCATCTTCTTCACTATCCTCCTCTTCATCCAGATCGGATGCAGTCGCAACCCGGATATCATCATCTGCAACTATATTCACTGCAAAACTGTGCTCAGAGATAAACGCGTCCGGAAGCCCAAAGAAACTGTGCAGTAAATTGACTGCTTTTTCCCCTGCCGGAAGATCATAATGCTCTGTCAGGTACATTTTTCTCATGTTTCCAGGTGTTGCACTATCCATGTTTTCACGGATAAAACCAGTTCTGTATTGAATTGTGGCTGTACCTTCGTCACCGGAATCATTTTCTTCAGCTTTCCTGTTTTCCCTGGCAATGCGGTTGCGCAGATAGCCGGATACCTTAATATCTTCATTGCTGGCTTTGGTCCATTCCGCCTCCTGGTCAGCCTCAGAGGAAGCCGTAGTGATGATCTCTACCGGCACATCGTCCGGATGACCGTTTTGCCCATGGATGATATAGCCGTCCCTGGCATCTGTTTCCCGGAATGTATAGGAGTAGCGCAGGTTGATAAAATTGTCATACGCTAAATCCCGCACGGCCTTACAGCCGGAATTTCCAAATGCCTCACTCTCTGACGGCTCGCTCTCACTGCCGCAAAGCCAATGGTGCAGGGTCCCATTGCTGGCTGAAGACTTTGCCTGACATTCATCCACCTTTTCCTGCCATTCCTCCATTAGCTGCTCGTATTCATCGTCGTCCTCACCTTCGCCGCCGTCGCTTTCCGGTTCCGGCGGAATCGGATGCCCATTGCAGTATGCATGGTCGAAATCATAGTAACGTTTGTCCGCATGGCTGATATAACCGTCCTCGTCCGTCATCAGGTCATCGTCAAAGACCAGCCAGTCCTCCCAGGTAGTCGGCGCTTCACGCATGTTTTTTTCCATCAGGTTCCCGCCGTTTTCATTCTGCTCAAGTTTATTCTGGTCGGGAAACGCCTCTAAGACCTGCCAAGTGGAATCTTTTAAAGGATGGCCTGTCTCGTAATCGTATTTTTTAAGGTCCACCTTGTAGTTGCTCTCGAAGGTTTCTTTGTGTTCATAGACGACATAGCTGATCTCCCCGCTGTCGCCGCGGTTCCCACCGCTTCCGCCGTCCGGGGTGCCGGGGGTTGGGATATAACCATCGCCAGTGGTCATATAGAATTCCGGGTATGCTTCTTCAACCTTGCCAACAGCGCGCATTAACACCTGGGCCTCGTCCGCGCGGTTGCCGCTGACTGCCGTATACTTCTCCAGCCTCCCATTGACCTTTACCACCTTGAAATATGCAGGATCGTATTTGACCTTGATCGTGAAACCCGGAGCTTCTCCGACAGCGATCAGAACGCCGTCCTCTCTAACCACATTGAAATGGAGCGTCGTGGAAGTCTCTGTCTTTACCACGGTGTATCCTGGAGGCGCGTAATACTCAAAGGTGCAGTATTTCTCAAACGCCGCAAGGTCTGCCAGTCCCATCATCTCATACAGTTTTTCCTTGCTGAACACGCCTGGCTCGGACCGGATCGCGTTGATGGACATGGCTTTTTCCGGAGTATCGTATTTGCTGACCAGGGTAAAGATGTCCTGTGGGCTTTTGCATCCTGTTGGAACGTTCTCCAGATTCATGAAACCATCGTTGGCCATCATGTTGACCCAGGCGTTATCGGCAAGTTTCCAGGCTACTTTCCGGGCCTGATCTTTGGTCAGGTTTGGAGTATAACGATATTTTTGAAAAGAATCATCCCCATCAGCACTGCCAAATGCTCCAATGTATGCCCAAAAAAGTCTTTTCTGTTCCAACGTACCCTCAGAATAGTTCACATCAGCAGTCACTTTTTTATAATCCATCGTGTGGTTAGCTGGTGCACCTTTGTTTAAGCATAACAATTCCGTATCTCGAAGTTCTCCTTCGATACGTCCTGTAATATAAGGTCCATTGGGATCATAATTCGTATTTATATGAATTTTAAATCCCCACACGTCCAGTAAGTTAACTGGAAGATATGGTACCGTCACCATGCTGACAGTCAGGACTGCCAGAAATAATGCCACCTTCCCTTTCGTTTGTTTCCTCCACTTCATCATTAAATTTCCTCCCAAAGTCTTTTTATAAAATAACAAGGCTACCAAACAATTCCTTGTCTGATAGCCCTGTTATAACTTTTTCAATATATATTATCTATTATCTGAACTGCATCACGTCAGCATCTCTTCCGCCATACCAAGCATGGCTTTTATAAATTTGAGTACCATCCGAAAAGATCATATCATGAATAACCCCATCCAGCGTTTCTGGTTTCTGGTATCCCTGCCTGTCACAAAACTCCCCAACTTGCTGAAAATACTTTATGTCTCCAAGCATGTAATAACCCTCAGAGGGGTCATAGATCTTAAATATGGTATCCTTCGTTGCAGAATCGTTTGATAGCCATACACCGTTTACCCTAAATAAAGTATACATATGATTTCCAACCCCATGACCAGAAACCGGAAGATTTACACAGAACCCCAAATAATTTGCTGCATTCACATACCCACCGCAAAGTGCCGTCCCATTTACTAGACATCCATATGTTAAATTACTTTTATTAGAATCTGGACTATCACTATGATCATACTCTGCTTGGTTAATGCGCTTCACAATCCTGACTGCTTTCTCCTCATCTGATGCATTCCGCCAATCAAAACTGTTCAAAAATTCTCGCGTCTCGCACTCCAATGCAGCAACCTCTTGGCTATTTATTGCCCAATCATCATAACCGACAGGTTCTACTCCTGCCAATTTCGCAATAACTAAAAGTTCTTCTCCTGTACCAGGACACATCAGATAGCGGAAATCATCATTTTCTGCCGCGTGCCGATACATATATTCACCGATAGGGCTTGTATGTCCATATTTGGGGTCCGGTGTATAATCACCCGTATTTAATAACCCTGCAGCTCCAATATACATATCCTCCCATATCCAGTTGAGTTGACCGGTAAATGGATTAACTGCCAGCCAATCCTTATATTCCCTCAGCGGATACTGCTCATCATACCCCTCAGCTGTATCCACACTTGTTTCCTCCACAGTATCCGCCCAAACTGTCTGTGCCGGCACTCCTACAGCCAACATCATCACGCACATCCCTGCCCATACTCTTCGTTTTCTCATATTCCTTCCCCCATCTTAATATAGTACTGAACCATAGAATCAATACAACCTGCACATTTTCTGATTCATCAAAAAACCATCTCACATAGAATCCATAAACAATCTATATACACCTTCAAAATATGAAGTTATTTTTCCCACTCATTTCCATTCAAATATTTCCACAACCATATCGCATTTTATTTCTCCCTCTTCTGCAACTTTATCACCAAGACATTTACACGTCAACAAAGCCGGACCAGTATTTCGTATTTATACAATTTATGTCATTTTTTAAAAATCATTTCACTTGCCGCCCATCAATTACAGGTCATATTCCCCGCCTGGCAGAAACCAAATAAATCGTATGATCTGCTGGCTGCCTACAATACCCGGCAGCCAGCGATCTTTTCTCTCTATTCCACACGCTCTATCTCATTCTCACTATCAGCCCTTCTCTCTATTCAGTTTTCAAGGTACATAGACAGGCCTCTGGCATTCCACACTACCAGTTACTGCTCCAGCGCCCCATCCTGGTCTGTACGTCTTCCGTCGGGCGCTGTGTAATCCCGTTTTAACGCTCCTTTTGTACCGTCGGAAGCTTCATTGAAGTAATAGTATCGGTCATCGACCAGGCTCCATCCGGTCAGCATCCGCCCAAGGGTGCCGTTGGAAACCGGATTCAGAAAATAAGTGTTTCCATTCTCATCGGTATACCACCCTGTCACCAAAAAACCTTCCGAATCAAAACGGAACCAGTCATACACACTCTGGCCTGAAGCCGTATTTGCATAAGGATTATGAACTGCCGCCCATTCGTTTGCAAACGTCCTGGCGGTGTCCATAAACATCCACCGGCCTGCAGCATTCTGGACCCAGGTACCGGTGACTACATAGGATGGCAGGGATGGGCCTGACGCCATGGTCGTACCCACGGCAGTTATCCCTTTGGAGCTGCCGCCCGACGATCCGGAGGATGAACCGCCTCCGCCTCCTCCCCCGCTGCCAGAAGAACCGGAAGTTGTCTCATCCAGTGTCTCAAACCGCACGGTTATATGACAGTCCGCAGTCACATGTCCATGGGTCTGATCCTCGCTGGTGACAGTCACTGTTTCATAGTTCAGACCATTTCCATCCACCTTGAGGAACGGATCTGCCTTTTTCCGTTGTCTGTCAGCATTGATGATATTCTGGATCCATGCCGGATTCGCCTGCCCTTCCGGGTCAAAATTCACGGAAATCCTGCAATCCTGAGAATAATTTCCCGATGGAACCAATGTGATCACTTTCCCGCTCTGCTCATCAGCCCAGCTTACATTTTTTAAAAATGGCTGATTGGGAACCAGGGATGCGGTCAGCACTATCGGCTCCGTGCAGGTAATGCTTTCCACCGGGTTATAGCGGCTGCCGGTGAGCCTGCGCGTGATCGTAAATGCCAGGTCCTGTTTGTTAAGCGCCATTTGCTCCACCCTCAGGGTTGTATTGTCTATTATCTGGAAGTCCACAGCCACGCGGCAGTTCCCATATACCGGCTGGTTATTTACGGAAGTGTCCGGGTTGGTGGCGGCTGTGACGACTGCATATTTTGTATAAACAGTATTGCCGATCTTTTCCCGGTACTGGTTGGCTGCCTGCGCCTCTATTTCACGGACTATGATATCCTGAATAAATGAAGAATCCAGATTCGGCAGAACTGCCGCGTCCTTCAGTGTATATCCATTTTCAGACCGGTTTATGAGCAGGTTTTGATCATCCACCGACCAGCGGACCGTCCGGTCCACAGTCTGTCCGGCTCCATTATGCTCCGCGTGGACAGTAACCGGCTGCACTTCCACGGTCTGGTCCTGTTCTCCATCAATATACCGGGCGATCAAAATACCCTCTGCATTTTTGACCTCGGTAACAATCTGCGGGTGTTTTCTGTCCCCGCTGCGGGTCTGTGCGACATGGATGGCTGTCTCAGCCGGATCAACAGTCAATATTGTCGTGACCTTGACATATTCTGCATTCAGTTCTGTGTCACATGCAGGCATTATAAAAGAATAAGCCCCTCCATTTATGTAATTCATCGGCTCTGCATTGCCATCCTCATCCTGATAGGTCGGCGGCTTCACCCCACCTTTTTGTAAGACGTCCGCCGCCATCTGATAACGGTCCCTGCCGGTATTCCTGGGCGCTGTGGTTACCGTTACTACCGCACCCGGAGCAACCGCAGCGGCATGGTCCTTGTCAATCGCCCGGTAATAGGGACTGCCTGTCTCAGAAATGGCTGTCAGCGACGCTACGTCCGTGTCAAAGGTACCGTTGGCATTTCTGGCATCAATCCTTGCGACGGACACCAGATAGCCACGTACCGGCTCTCCCATATGCCCTGGAGCAAAATGATCGATCTGGAAGGCCAGGTCTTTCGCATAGCCATCCGCGGTAAATTCCCGTTCCAGCTTCTGAGTGACGATATAACGTATCCCATCTTCCAGTTCTTCATAAAAATACCGGTCCCCACAGCCGTATTCTGTCTTCCCCGCAACCGTCGCATACTTACGTTCCAAGTCCGTCCAGTAACCAATATGAGCGGATTTCGTGAAGCTGTTATCCCCGTCAATATTGCTTCCGAACACCAGTTTCGCTTTGGCGGCTGAGGTAGTGAATAAATATGCCAGGCGGCTGTCTTTCTCTGTTCCGTAAGTAAAATTGTCACGGCTTTCACGGGTACCCACAAAAGTCCCCTCCCGCGACGCACTGCCGTTATTTGTCCGGGATATATCCCCTGCCATCCGGGCAAGGATCAGGTTGCCGCTTTCATACTTTCCGACGATACCTCCTGCAGCCCTGGTTCCATTTCCTCCGACTGTGCCGTTTACATAGGAATTGTAAATACTGGTCTCGCGCATCCGGCCTGCGATCCCGCCAACATAACCTTTTCCCTGTATCCGGTTGGCGTCTCCATTCTGGGTAATGACCGTATTGTCAACCAGATACGCCCGCTGCACATTTCCTGCTATACCTCCCACATAACCTCCGGTCCCTGTGGAATTCAGGATGATCCCATCTGCACGGCAGTTTTCAATCGTCACCTGATTATCTCCGCTGTCCGGCTTTTCGCTCCCGCATACCTCTGCCGCAATGCCTCCCGCATCCTCCGCAGAGTGAACGTAACCGGATACCGTGACATGCGCAATCACCGTGTCGCCCATTACTTTCCCGGCTAAAACTGCGGAATTTTCTTCCCCGTAAATATCTTCGCCTTCCACTGTCAGATTTCTGACAGAACCTCCGTCAATGGTTCCAAACAGTCCAATATTCTTCAGGTTCCAGGCGGGGTTTATAATCTTTAAACCAGATATGGTGTTCCCACATCCATCAAAGTTCCCCCGAAAAGGATGGGATACCTCCCCAGCCAGCTCTGAACCATTCTGGTACCAGCCGATCGGATTCCAATTGCCGCTGTTTGCCTGCAGATCGCTTAAATCAATATCCCGGGTCAGCTCAATATACTCTCCGGAAAAATCCCTGCCGGATGCCACCGCCTCCGCAAGCCCCATAAGCTGCGCCAGGCTGCTGATCTGATATGGATGGGACGCTGTCCCTGAACCCGGGAAATCCGCATCACCGCTCCAGTCCACCCACAAATCGCCAATGCCCGCACCGCGCAGCAGAACGGAGGGTGTTGCAAGCTCATATTCTGGCTGCTCCACATACGATGGCGTCGCCAGAGTATATTCTTCCAGGTCATTCTCTAAAATCTCCTCCGCCTCCCCCGGTGTGGCCTGTATCTGGGGGGCGGAGCCGCCTGCTCCTTCCTCAGCCCTTGCCATCATACTCCGCTCCGGCCACATTCCCTGCAATATCAAAACAACGATCAGCAGAAATGCGAGCCGTTCTTTTCCAATTCTTTTTTCTACAGATCTCATCTGTCATCCCCCTTTTCTATCTCTGCGGCAGGACAAATGCCGGACGTACTCCTGTGGTCCCGGTCAGCTGAACTTCTAAGTCCTCCGCATCCTTTCTATCCCCGGAAAGATTTATAATATTTTTAGTACTCTGTTTTGCAGGTACTACGGGCGCGGGGTGGATATTTCCATTTACCAGATCCACAATATACACCAGACCCGTATCCAGATTCCCGCAGTCACCCGCCGGGCTGCGAGCCAGTAGCCCTTGCTGAACGGCCCATACTGGCTCTCCGGATTCTCCTCTTTGGCACCGTCAAAACGCCACAGCCATTCCCGGTATTTAAAGGCCTCATCTACCGACAGGATAAATAACTGGTCCGTCATTTTCTGGCTCCCAATATAACTGCCTGCCAGTCCTCCGGAAAAACTGCTGTATATTCCTTCCGTCGTACTTCCCGTATAGGCGCGGGAAACACCGATATTGACCGGCTCTGCTCCATCCATACTCTGTTCCGCCGACTTGAGCCATCTGCGGACAGCAGAGTATTTATAGTCACAGGATGTACCAAAATTCACGATTGGACCCGGAACATACACATAGCCATGATCCCTGTCATCCGGTGTCTCAAACTCATACCTGGAACCATAATTGGCAGGTACCACCGTGTCACACAAAAATAGTGCTGCCTGTCTGTGATACCCCATCTCATCGGAATAATTCTCGTCTATACATCGGAACCGGTATGTTTCACCGTCAATCTCACGGACGACTGTATCCCCCAGGCTCCAGCGCATCTTTTCCTCTGAAGCCCCTGTCCTTACCCCCGGCTGGAATGCCGCCCGGAACAGATCTGCCGATACAGCCGCGCACACCGGAGCTGTCACCGCCAACGCCAGCACCGCGCCCATCAATGCCGCCGGAGCCGTTTTCACCTTTCTGTTTCTTTTCATATACCTCCTTCTTCCCCGTTTATATTTTCCGGCGTATTTCTTTTGTTCTTCCTCCCCCTTTCCTGCACATTTTCCAAAACACCTGACAACATCTTGATAATCTTTGAAATTTTGAAATACTGAAATAATGAGTTGCAGATAAAACTATTGTTAGAAACTTAAAATACAACTGTCTGCTGCCAACCATACAGTGTGGGCTTCATACTGCCAAATATAAATGATACCTAAAACAACATAAACAAAACTTTTCTTCTTGGACTTTGCCTGGATATAAATCTCAGAAAGCAAAGAATTCAAATGACTATCAGATCCGTAAGAATTTCGGATGTGTGGCATTATAATATCACAATCTATTTTAAAATGCAACTGATAAAATATTTTTTATAATGACAATATTCACAATAAAAATATCCCACAGACTTTACCTGTCCATGGGATACGATCTTCCTGTGAAATTTTCTTCTCCAGTTCCTTGCTGTTCCTGTTTTGACCTTAGCCTCTCAGACAGAACTCGCTGCAATCCACCACTTTTGTTGCAAAGCTCTCATAAAATTCCGGCTCATGGCATATCAGAAGGATACTGCCTTTATAGGCTGCCAGCGCCCGGCGCAATTCCTCTTTGGCTTCCGCATCCAGATGGTTGGTCGGCTCGTCTAATAACAGTACGTTGGTCTCCCGGTTGATCAGCTTGCACAGCCGCACCTTGGCCTGCTCGCCGCCGCTTAAAACCCGCACCTGGCTCTCGATGTGCTTGGTAGTCAGCCCGCATTTTGCCAGGGCAGAACGCACCTGATACTGGGTATAAGCAGGAAATTCCTTCCAGATCTCTTCAATACAAGTGGTGGTATTGCCTGGAGCCATCTCCTGTTCAAAATATCCGATATGCAGGTAATCTCCCAGCTCCACGCTGCCGCTCACAGGCGGGATCAATCCGAGAATGCTCTTTAAAAGCGTGGTCTTTCCGATACCGTTGGAACCCTTTAAAACCATCTTATCCCCGCGCTCCATGGACAGATCCAGCGGCTTCGTCAACGGTTCCTCATATCCAATCACCAGCTCCTTCGTCTCAAAAATCAGCTTACCCGCCGTCCGCGCCTCCTGGAAATGGAACTCCGGCTTCGGCTTCTCCCTTGCCAGCTCGATGACCTCCATCTTATCCAGCTTTTTCTGCCGGGACATGGCCATGTTGCGGGTGGATACCCGCGCCTTATTGCGGGCCACGAAATCCTCCAACTCCGCGATCTCCTGCTGCTGCCGCTTGTAGGCTGCCTCAAGCTGCGCCTTTTTCGCCGCATAGACTTCCTTGAAATGATCGTAGTCTCCCACATAACGGTCCAGCTTCTGATTCTCCATGTTGTAGATCAGATTGATCACGCTGTTTAAAAACGGGATGTCATGGGAGATCAGGATAAATGCATTCTCATATTCCTGAAGGTACCGCTTCAGCCATTCGATATGCTGTTCATCCAGATAGTTGGTCGGCTCGTCCAAAAGCAGGATATCGGGCTTTTCCAAAAGCAGCTTGCCCAAAAGCACTTTTGTGCGCTGTCCTCCGGAAAGCTCCGACACATCCTTATCCATGCCGATCTCCTGAAGGCCCAGGGCACGCCCTACTTCCTCCACTTTACTGTCGATCACGTAGAAATCATGGGCCATCAGAAGATCCTGAAGCGTCCCCAGTTCTTCCATCATAGCCGTCATTTCTTCCTCAGACGCCTCTCCCATCCGGTCACAAATCTCGTTCATCTGCGTTTCCATCTCAAACAGGTAGGCAAACGCACTTTTTAACACGTCCCGGATAGTCATGCCTTTTTCCAGGACCGTATGCTGGTCCAGATAACCTGCGCGGACATGCTTTGACCACTCTACTTTCCCCTCGTCCGGCTGCAGTTTACCGGTAATAATATTCATAAATGTGGATTTCCCCTCGCCGTTGGCGCCCACCAGACCGATGTGCTCGCCTTTCAGCAGCCGGAAGGACACGTCGTGGAAAATCGCCCGGTCCCCAAATCCATGGCTTAAATGTTCAACATTCAATATGCTCATTTGTCTTTACTCCTTTTGTCAAACGATGCTTTATCCGTCCTTATTCTACATGAGAAAACTGCTTCTGGCAAGCGCTTTTGGCTTTTACGCCCTCGATTGGCCGAACGGCCACGCACACTTTGTTATATCCTGCATAAACTGGTAACAACGTGTTTTTTGAGAAGTGAATTTTATGGTCATTCCATTAAGTCATATAAAACCCGGCGAACGGTGCCGCGTCGTCTGGGTTGCCAGCGAAACCCACATGAAACAGCGTCTCACAGATCTGGGCTTTGCCCCGGATGAATTCTTATCCTGCGTGCTGAAGCCCCATCGCGGAGGTATGAGCGCCTATCTGGTACAGGGCGCCGTCATCGCGCTTCGCCAGGAAAATGCAAATGAGATTTTTGTGGAGTTATAGATATGTTATATTCTGATTAGTTCTGACCTGACTGTCGGAAAAGAAGCGGGCCGTGACTACTGCCACTGCCCGCTTCTTTATACAATTACATTTCTGCCCCGCTTCCAATTCCAGCGGCTCAATCATCTTCTGCTTCCTCATCATCAATGATACCGGAACCAACTGTACCAACTACGGTGGAAACTACCACAACCACCACGAATAAAATGATCAGGCCCAGCCCGCCTACCATCATAATCTCCATATTCTGCCTCCTGTCGCTGAAACGGAATATCGCATTCCCGTCTTCCTGTCTATCAGCATGTCATTATTCTCATATTATATTCTCTCCTGCCGGAAATAGCAAGGACATCTCTGCATTTACCGAATCCTCACAGGACCGCATAGCTTCCAGGGTCTTTGCGAACAGCTCATCCAGTTCCCACCCAAGGCGCTCAGCGCCTTGGCGGATCACATCCCTGGAGCACCCCGCGGCAAACCTTTTATCTTTAAACTTCTTTTTTAAGCTGGAAACCTCCATATCCTTACAGCTCTTCGACGGGCGCATCTTCGCCGCCGCTCCGATCAGGCCGGTCAGCTCGTCCGATGCAAACAGCACTTTCTCCATCTGGTGCTCCGGTTCCACATCACAGCAAAGTCCATAACCGTGAGAGCAGACCGAGTGGATCATGTCCTCCCCCACCCCGCCTGCGGCTAAAAGCTCCGGCGCCTTGACGCAGTGCTCATCAGGATACTGTTCAAAATCAATATCGTGCAGGAGACCGGTAATCCCCCAGTAATCTTCATCCTCCGCATATCCCAGCTCTCTTGCAAACCAGCGCATGGCGCCCTCTACGGTCAATGCGTGGAGAATGTGGAACGGCTCCTGGTTATATTCTCTCAAAAGCTTTAATGCCTCTTCTCTTGTAATCCGGCTTTCCATTATCTTTTTAACCTCCTGTATACAGACTGTTATGCCAGTCCGTCACTTTTATCCTATTATACCATTTTGACGCAGGCATGCAAGAGGTTCATGCACAACATTCCAGACCAAAGTTGCGGCATTTGATATTTTCAGCTTTACAATTTTGTGGTTATGAGGTATAATAAACCTCGTCGAAATGACATTCGCAGATGTAGTTCATCGGTAGAACACCAGCTTCCCAAGCTGGGGAGGCGGGTTCGATTCCCGTCATCTGCTCTTATAAAAGCCAGAAGCACGATATAGCGTTGTTTCTGGCTTTTTTATTATTCAGATGCTACTAAAACGGTACTATTTTTCCACAGCGCCGCAATTCTCCGGTTCCGTCACATGAATGCAGGTTTGGATTGATAAATATGGTAAATATGATTTCATCATTTTCTTGCCAAATTCCACGATATCGTTTATAATCATCTCATGGAGACATAGCTCAGCTGGGAGAGCATCTGCTTGACGTGTAGAGGGTCGCAGGTTCGAGTCCTGTTGTCTCCATTTTTTGTATAAAAATTCTAAGCAGATGTACTGTTCTTGATCATTTCGCTGCAGCATACACTGATTTTGAGGTGATATTATGAAATCATGTGAATTTGCTGCGCTTATATCCGCTATGGCATGTTGTATCGCAGAGGACAAATCGACAGAGGAAATCGCTCTGATCAGTTCTATTTTTATGCAGTTAGGCGATACCCTGACAACGATTGCTGCGCACCAGGCTTTGTGCTCCGCAAAAGATTCGGATCTATAAAACACCATGACAGATGTATTCTCTGCTTATCTCATTTTTATCTTTAAATCTTCTGAATCTATGCACTATTATTACACTAAAGGTTACAATACTAAATTTAAAATTACCATTCCCTTTTGTTTGTAAATTGTGTATAATCAGATTTATAAGGGCGACAGATTGTGATATCTGAATTTTCGATTTTTCTGCTGTCATAGCCTCTTATTATTCTATCAGACAAAAAGGGAGGGATGTGAGTATGCTATGTCCTCATTGCAATGCTGCCATAGCTGACGACAGTATTTTCTGCTCTTTCTGCGGGAAACGGATTCCAGAACCAAATGATTCTTCTGATCTAATGGATGGCCTCCGATGCCCGCAATGCGGAGCAGTTGTTTCTGCAGATGCAAACTTTTGTACAAACTGCCGGTCTCCACTGTCAGAAACAGCCATTGCTGAAGTCAAAAAAAGGAATGATCTGCAGCTGCAGCAGGCACAGATGCAAATGCAGGCCATGACTCTGAAAGCACAGCAGGAACAGTTACAGATTCAAAAAATGCAGTATGATTCCATGGCCAGATGTCCCCGGTGCGGTTCCACCTCACTTGCCGGAAACAAAAAGGGATTTGGGATTGGAAAAGCTGTTGTTGGTGCGGCTCTCGTCGGGCCAATCGGACTGGTTGCCGGAAACTTAGGGGCAAAAAAGGTACTGGTCACTTGTTTAAAGTGTGGAAAAAAGTTTAAAGCATAAAGGGGGATTCATAATGTTCTGTCGAAAATGCGGCAAAGAGTATGAAGGAAAGTTTTGTCCGAATTGCGGGGAACCCGCAGAACCGGAAGTTATCGTAGAACCGCAAAAAAGCGCCACTCTCCTGAATGGTGTAGAAATAAATACGGCATCAGTGGCTGCACCAGTCAAAGAACCATTTTACTCGCAGACCTGGTTTATTTTATTAATGATGCTATGCTGCTGTTTTCCCGTTGGATTATTCCTCATGTGGAAATATAAAAAGTTCAACAAACCTGTCCGAATCATAATAACTATTTTCTTTGTGTTTTGTTTTATAATTGGTATCTATGGCAACCTTTCCGCTGTCCCACAGGACACCCAGCTGGCAGAAACAGTAAAGGCCGCAGAGATAACAAAAGCAGAGACTGCTCCTGCCACTGCCGGCCAAAGCGAGTCTAAAGAAGAGGCCACCGCTGCTGAAACAACTACAGCTGAAACCAGTACTGAGGCTGAAAAGATTCCAACGGAATATCAATCAGCATTAGCAAAAGCCAATCTTTACAGTGACATCATGTCCATGTCCAAAGCTGCTGTTTACAACCAGCTCACCTCCGAATATGGAGAAAAATTCTCTCCCGAGGCTGCTGAGTATGCAATGGAGCATTTGACCGCAGACTGGAACGCAAACGCACTGGCAAAAGCAAAAACTTACAGTGATACCATGTTTATGTCCAAAGCTGCCATCTATGATCAGTTGGTCTCTGAATACGGCGAACAATTTACCAAAGACGAGGCACAATATGCTATTGATCATTTAACCGCAGACTGGAATGCAAATGCTCTGGCAAAAGCAAAAGTTTATCAGGAATCAATGAACATGTCTCCTTCTGCCATTCACGACCAGCTCACCTCCGAGTACGGTGAAAAGTTCACAAAAGCTGAAGCAGACTTTGCCATTGCAAATCTCGAGTAACATCCAACTGAGATTTTATAAATGTTACATACAGAACTAAGGGGGGCATGGAAACATGCCTCTTTTTGTCTGTATAACAATTTGTACAAGACCGGCATAAGATATATTAAAACTTATATATTGGAGCAATTATGGCAATCATCAATAAACTGGACAATACAGCCAGTGTAACCTATGGGGGCAATACCCTAAACAGTAACAGTGTTTCCACTGTCCTGCTTCTTGCACCTACGCTTTTAAAGGCGGTTGACAAGCTCACAGCCAGCCTTGGCGACAGCCTGACCTACACGGTGACAATCACCAATCCGGCGTTAAATCCTATAAGCAATATACCATTTACCGATACCCTTCCTGCTGGTTCTACATTTACCACAGGTTCTTTCACGCTTAACGGAACAGCAGCGACACCGACTGTCACCAGTAATACAATAACCTACACCATACCAACGATCGCTGCACTTGGCACTGCCACCCTGCAGTTTCAAGTCAAAGTTGTGGGCGGTTCCACCTGATTATCACTGCTGTACTCATAAGCATTTTGATCATGAATGCCCTGGCTGCAGTCATAAATATCAGGTGCTGTATTTTACAGCCTGCCTGTTCATATTTACAAGCCATTGTTCTGTTATCTGGGCAGACAAAAAAATTTACAGTAACCAGGTGACAACCGGCGCATTTGTTCTATATTTTTAAATTCAGATTCTGTCCGTATAAACTTCAGCTCTGCGGAACATCCTATTACAGAGGTGATGACATGATAGATAATGAGGAACTTCCAATTGGCTTTACCATGGAGCTGGCACTGCACTCCGATACGCTGAACCAGTTTGCGAAGCTGTCCAAACCGGAACAGAACTCCATCGTCAATGGAGCGAGAGAGATACACTCCCATGAGGAGATGCGCAGCTACGTGGAAAATATGTTTCGCTAAATACCTTTAAAAAGCTCTCGAACGAGGGCTTTTTTCATGGTTCCAGGCCGGCGCATCCACGCATATTCTATAAACAAATCCATCCAAAGGATCTCAACAATGATGCAGCAACCTTACCAATCTCCAACTCCACGGCTCGCTTTCGTGCAGCTGCTTGAAGATAACCGTCCTCAGGCGACCGCATGGGTCCGGGGAGGTCACGCATACCCACAGATAAGCGGACTTGTTAAATTCTATGATACTCCTTATGGAGGTATCCTGGTGGAGGCAGAAGTCTTTGGGCTGCCAAACAGTGCCGTTCAGGGTTCCACCAGCTTTTACGCCATGCACATTCATCAAAACGGTGACTGCTCCGATAACTTTACCAGGACCGGTGAACACTACAATCCAACCATGCAGCCCCATCCGGAACACGCCGGGGACCTGCTGCCTCTGATGGGCAATCAGGGCTACGCCTGGGGCGCATTCTATGACAAACGTTTCCGGGTAAAGGATATCCTGGACCGTTCTGTCGTTATCCACTCACAGCGTGATGATTTTACAACCCAGCCTGCAGGTAATTCCGGCGAAAAGATCGCGTGCGGAGTGATCCGCAAAGCCTAATAATCGCCCTTTATCAAACCGGTATAAATAAAATTCTGCCAGCCATAAAAATGCCGTTAACAACCTGTGCAGATGATGTTAAAATGCCTCCCGGCATCTTCCATTTTGACAGCAGAACGGATAGAATGTAGGAAGCGAAACAAAAACAGATCAATATCAGCAACAGCACAAGGAGGCACTTGATATGGCTATCGGCATCTGGGCAGTTATGGCACTTTATGCATTGATCGGCGGCATTTCCACGATCGTACTGGTGATCAGCATTCCGGCAATCATCATCTGGAAAGGGTACCGCAAAATTAAGTTCAACATTCCCCTTACCTGTTAGGGAACCCACATATTATCCCATGTGAGTTTCTATTTCATATAACAGACGTAACAGTTCAGAACGGCGGGGAAATATCCGATGCTTCTTGACCAGCTTTTTCGGTCAAGAAGACGGGCCATCCTGAACTGTTACTACAGACTCTTTCCCTGAAACAGCAGGCCCTCCGGCCCTACCCGGAATGCCTGCTGTTTTGCTGCCCGATTATTTTATTTGCCAGTTACGTTTCCAGTCATGCATCTCCTTCCTCTGATGCATTCCGCTCTGCTGTCCGTTCTGGATCCTGCTCCTCACAATATGGTACCAGGGCACCATCCTCATCCGTAGCCAGGGAAATACTCCCACTGAACAAACTGCCATCCTCTGTTACCCTGTACAGTTTTTTCTTCCATACCACCCACTGGTCTGTTGCCATAGCTCCTGTGTCAGTCAGATAATACCATTTTCCGTCTGATCCCGTCTTCCAATTATTGGCGATCATCATACCTGCTCCATCAAACCAGTACCATTTATCACCGTCCTTATACCAGTCATTGATAACATATTTTCCCGCACTGTCCAGATAAAAACGCCAGCCTCCCTCTTCCTCAACCCAACCTGTCTTATGTTCCGGAGTCAGAAGCCCATAGTAAAGTGCGATCGTGTCTGCTTCCGCCTGGGCAAGCAGTTCTAAATTCCACTCATCCTGAAGCCATCTGACAATTTCTGCATTGGTATGGAATGAATGCTCCAGGATCAGTCCCGGAGTCTCTACTGCTGCAGCTCCACGCAGTACTCCATAATAATCCCCATTATTTCCTCTCCTATGTTCAATACGGGCTGGCTGACGGGTTCCCATGACCACCTCCACACACTGGGCCAGAGCCATCCCGATTCCATCGGCGCTCCCATTTATGGCACAATACGCTGCCGGATAATCCACCTGGTTATTCATGGTGGTTCCCACTGCATTGGTATGATCTGAGATAAACAGATCACAGCCCTTCGATGCCGCCCCCCGGTCATACAGCCCCCGGTCTGTCTTCTGATTATTCCTGGTAGTTATCACCTCTATCCCATATGCCTCCAAATACTTTTTCTGAAGCAAATGCAGCTTCCACACCAGCTCCGATTCGTAATACGCTTTATCTGCAGGGCTTTGATTATATTTGCCGTAATGGCCTGCATCCAGACAGATCTTCATAAAAAACTCCTTTTTCTTTCATTCTATGAACTGGCCATGATTTTTTTGCCTCCTCATACAGGCACCGCGCCTTCACCCCACACATATTTAATCTATAAGAGACTTATTGCGGATGGGAGCATCTATATGATTGAAAGTCAGCTAACTCCCGAACAGGCGTCTGCCAGCCGGCCCATCACCGTGGCGCTGGCAGGAAACCCCAACGTGGGGAAAAGTACGATTTTTAATGGGTTGACTGGGATGAGGCAGCACACCGGCAACTGGCCAGGAGTCACCGTTGCCTCTGCCCGCGGCAGTTTTTTCGTAGAAGGACAGGAATTTCTGCTGGTAGATTTACCGGGTACCTATTCGCTTGCTGCGCATTCCCAGGAGGAAATGATTGCCCGTGACTATATCTGTTCCGGGGAAGCAGATATGGCAATGATCGTATGCGACGGCACCTGCCTGGAGCGGGGCCTTCATCTGCTGAAACAGATTGTATCGCTGGATTATGTAAAAGAATCCGGCGCGCCTCTGATTCTTTGTGTCAACCTTTGTGACGAAGCGCGAAAAAAAGGCATTGAGATTGATTTTGAACTGCTTCAGGATGTACTTCAGATTCCGGTCATCTGCTGCTGTGCGCGGTGTTCTTCTTCCTTAAGAGAAATCCGCAGGACCCTTCTTGATACTGTCGGACAGCATTTCTCCTATGACTGCCTTGATTTTTGTCCAAAACAACTGGCAGCAGAAACCGTTCGATACACACGGCCCAACTACCGACGGAGAGAGGAACTGATCGACAGGATCGTCACCGGGCCTGTCACCGGCGGACTCATTATGTTTCTTATGCTCTTAGGTGTATTCTGGCTGACCATGTCAGGGGCTAACAGACCATCGGCGGTGCTTTGGGATGGACTTTTCTGGCTGGAAGGCCGGATGGCGGATGCCATGGCACAGGCTGGTGCGCCGGCCTGGCTGATCAGCATGCTGGTTTACGGCATATACCGGGTCCTGGCGTGGGTCGTATCGGTTATGCTGCCGCCCATGGCTATCTTTTTCCCGCTCTTTACCCTCCTGGAGGATCTGGGGTATCTGCCGAGAGTCGCTTTTAATATGGACCGGGCATTTCACCGCTGCAGGGCATGTGGAAAGCAATGCCTGACTACAGCCATGGGGTTCGGGTGCAACGCTGCCGGAGTTACAGGCTGCCGAATCATCGATTCCCCTCGGGAACGTTTGATCGCGATCCTCACCAACTCATTGGTTCCCTGCAATGGCAGGCTGCCCACCCTGTTCCTGATGATCACCCTGCTTTTCATGTCCATGAAGCTGTCCCCTGGCATCACGCCCCTATTGTCGGCTGTACTTATGACTCTGGTCATCCTGCTGGGCGTGGGCGCTACCCTGGGCGCCTCCTGGCTGTTATCCCACACTTTATTAAAAGGTATCCCCTCCTCTTTCACCCTGGAACTTCCGCCTTACCGACGTCCACAGATTGGCAAAGTCATTGTCAGGTCTGTATTTGACCGCACACTGTTTGTACTTGGCCGCGCTGTCATTGTTGCTGCTCCGGCCGGTCTGATCATCTGGCTGCTGGCAAATATCCTGTACGTAGGTCCGGAAAATGGCTGGTTCATCCTGTCCGGCAGCGCAGCCGCTTCTGGCTTCACTGCGGCCTCCGGCATCTCAGCTGCTGCCACTGTCACCACAGCGCCCAGCCTGCTGGCCTGCGTCACCAGCTTTTTTGAACCATTGGGACACCTTATGGGACTGGACGGAGTGATCCTTGCAGCATTCATACTGGGCTTCCCTGCCAATGAGATTGTGGTTCCGATCATCCTGATGGCATACTTACAGACTGGCACATTAACTGACATGGCGGACCCATCCGCCCTGCTCGGGCTCTTTGCCGCTCACGGCTGGACCTGGAAAACCATGATCTGCATGATTTTCTTCTGCCTGTTTCACTGGCCCTGTTCCACTACGGTCCTGACCATAAAAAAAGAGACCGGGTCCCTGAAATGGACCGCAGTCTCCATACTTCTTCCGACACTTATCGGCATATGCCTGTGCCTGATGGTCACCGGCGCCTCGGAACTGGTTGCTTTCTTTCTGTGACCTGCAAAAACATGATCACCCGGCAGCGGAACAAAATCCAGCCGCTGCCGGGTGGTTAATCTTTGTTACGCTTACAGCGCCTGGCGGATCTTTTCAGCAATATCCTCATACTCTGTATCTGTCAGAGTCACCTTCCCCGGATTCATCTCAAATGTACCGCCCCACTCAAATTCATCTTTATATTTGGGAACCAGATGCATGTGCAGATGACAGCCGGTATCCCCGTATGCGCCATAATTCACCTTGTTGGGATGGAACACTTTGTGGATCGCACGGGCAGCCTTTGCCACATCTGCAAAAAATGCATTACGCTCCTCATCCGTCAGCTCGATCATCTCGCTGATATGCTTATCATGCGCCAGGATCAGGCGGCCAGGATGACTCTGCTCCTTAAAAACATACAGAAAACCTGTGTCCATTTTACAGACTGGGTACGCAAACTTTGCAACCAGTTCTCCCTGCATACAATACGCGCAATTTACATCTTTCATACCACAATACCTTCCTTTTCTAAATTTCGACAGGCAGCTGCCGCGCATATCTGCCTATATCTGGCCACATTCGCCTGCATCAACCTGCTTCTGTCTGTATCCGCCTGTTTCTACCTACATTTTACTTCACTTCCGCACGCACCGCAACCAGATTTCAACTGGATTCCCCGTATTTTGCTCCCACTTTACAGAAATGGCGGCCAGGCAGCAGATCCGTATGGTTCCCAAGGATCAGAAGCGGCGCCCGCCTCCTCCGTGCGTCCGTCCGCTGGAGGATGAATGGGTAGTGCTTCTTCCACCTCCACCACCGCCTATTCCGCCGCCAGGCCGGCCACCGCCTCTGACCGCACTGGCGATCAGGCTCTGGGCGACATATTGATCCACCAGCGCGTCGTTCTGATCCTGAAATTGAAACTGTGCATTAGCCCGGTAAGCCATATGATAATTGGCAGCCTGACGCTGTTCCTCCTGCATGGCATATTGTTTTTTCACGGACAGGCATGCACTTCCGCCGCAGAATACCGCCACAGCGGCAGCCAAAAGCCCTTCATACCACCGGATGCTGCGGTGGCGGCTGACTGTCCCGGTCTCCCGGTCATAGTTGTACTGATTGCCTGGTATACCTTTTCTATAATATGTCTGCACATCATTCAGCAGAGAAACTGCCGCGCCGCCATAGTCTTCCTTCTGCATAAAGGGAATGGCATGGTCCATCATAGTCTCGATCCGGTCATCCTCCAGGAAACGGATCATCGCGCCTTCTGTGGATACATAGACCTGCCGGTTGTCCATATCCAGCAAAAGAAGGACTCCGCTGTGGTTCTTCCCTGTGCCGTAATCCCTGGCCTCATAATATTCATCCGCATATTCTTCTGTAGACATCCCGCCTGTATAGTCCGTGGTCACAACGGCCACGTCCATATTCATCTCTTCCCGCAAAGCCGCAATCTGCGCTTCCATCTCGCGGATCTCCCCAGAAGTGAACAGCCCGGCATCGTCACTGACACGGGAACTGGCTTCCTTTACCTGAGCCGTGGCTGAAAACGGGAATAATACCATCGTAACCATCCATAACACACACGCAAGCAAAGGTACTGCCACCCATAATCTTTTTTCCTGTCTCATCATAAGAAATACCCCACAATCAGCAAAACAAGAAATATCGGTACAGAAACAGACGCAAACAACATCATCAGACGTCCCGTATCTACCGGCAGCTCCCCGCAGACCTTCCCGGTCTGTCCATTGCAGGCAAAGTAATATACTTTATCCTTTTTCGGGTCCCTGTAGGTTAAAGTCCACACCGGCATCAGAGCATAATCCCATTTCTCATCCCTCAGCTCCGTATTCTGCTGACGCACCTGAAGCGCATCATAGCCGCTGACTCCGGCTCGAAGTGCATTTCCGGCAAAGTCCTTGACCTCCTGCCTCACTGTGACCTGGAATTTATCCTCCTCCATGTCCCGCTTCTCTGCCATAAAACCGGACAGATAGCTCATGGAAAACGGCTGAAGTTTCTCCATCTCGAAGGGCAGCACTCCCTCAACCAGCTTGCGGTTGGCCTTGGACAGAGCGTTGCGGGTAACGTGATCCACCTGCATCTGGCCTTCCCGGCTCACATCATACTTTTGTGTCTGGGTATACTGGGTATTGCCCGAGGTCCAGATCTTGCGCTTAACACCTTCCGCATCCAGCTTTCCGTCCACCTGGCAGCTGTACAGCCAGTAAGGAAAATAAACACCGGTCATTTTTTCTATCTGGTCTTTCGTATAAAATGCTTTTGGAATGTATTTCTTTTTGCGGATCCATTGATCAAAAATGTCCAGTGCCTTCGCTCTGTCTACCGCAAACGGAAGCACATAGTCCGGATGGTATTCGCCCTGCATCCTGCTTGACAGCACCACCGGATTGTGGCAATAATAGCAGAAGGTAGCCACCGTGTTTTCATCTGTAACAATCTCCGCGCCGCAGCTGGGGCAATTGTACAGGACCGCAGTTTCGCTGTCCTTCTCACCCATTACAGCGTCCAACTCTTCCTTGGTAAACAAAGACCGGCAGTATTCACAGCGTTGTTTCTGCGACTCTGGGTCGAACCGCAGATCCCCGCCGCAATTGGGACATTTGTATGTAATAACTGCCATGGTTCCTCCTGATTCTGATTAGAAATTCACTGGTACTTTTCTGTTATCTATATCCAGCCGGGCCGTCAGCTTCTGGGTTTCCCGCACTCGCTGCAGAATTTACCGCTGTTTACGGTTCCGCAGGAGCAGGTCCATGGCCCGGAAGCCGGTCTCGGACTGCCGCACTCGCTGCAGAACTTACCGCTGTTTACCGAACCGCACTGGCAGGTCCAGGAACCGGCATTGCCTGCCGGGCCGGACTGCATCGGGCCTGCCTGGGCCGGATTCCCCTGCGTCGGGTTCATCTGGGCCTGGTTCATCTGGGGCATCTGCCCTGCCTGCGCCTGGTTCATCTGCATCTGCTGCATATTGGCTGCTGACGCCGCCCCCATAAATCCGCCGCCTGCGTTCATACCGACGCCCATACCCATGAAGCCAGCCATGGCTCCGTTTGCGTTGGAGCCTGCCGCTTCCATGCCCCGCGCCATTGCACCCTGCACATAGCCTTCCCGGATCGCCGGGTCGCCCAGCATGGCTCCCTGGTTGCGCATATTGATCAGCTTCTGGGACTCCTCATCGTAGGAAATACTGGCCAGTCCCACGTTCATCACTTCAAACCCGCGGTCCCGCTTCCAGTTTTCATCTAAAACCTCCGACATATGCCGGCTGAGCACGGTGCCCTTGGATGCCACAAAGGAGATGCGCTCTCCCTCCGCGGACATCTTATTGATCGCTACCTGGAGACCTTCCAGGAATTCATCCATAAACTGTTCATTGATGGAATCAATCTCCACCCGCGATACATTTCTCGGGACCACCTGCTCATAAAACAACAACGGGTCGGTAATCTTCACAGAATAAGCGCCGTGAGCCCGCAGAAACAGCTCCGCGTTATAAAAGCTGTCAAAATAGTTGACCGGGTTGCGGGTTCCGAACTTGATCCCCTTGATCTCCTGCAAGTTTACATAACACACCTTCTGGACCGTGGGAGTGGATCCGCCGTATTTCACGCGGTTGAAGGTCTCTTTTAAGGTATCTTTGAATTCTCCATTAAACAGGGACGGCAGGGAGGAATTGTCCACGGTGTAATACCCCTCCTCCGCAGTATAGTCCACCACCTTGCCGCCGTCCACTACCATCATGAACTGGTTGGGATACACATGGATCACGGAGCCGTTGGATACTGTGTTTTCTGTGCCTTTTGTGTTGGAACCCCTGCGGATCTTCACACCGCTGGTGAATACGGTCTGGTCTCCCATATTGTCAGCCTCAATGACCTCCAGCCACTGATCCGCCAGGGATCCGCCTACCGCGCTTGCAATTGCTTTGATAATGCCCATCTCTTACCTCCTCCAGGTCTTAAAACCTTCTATAGCTTCTACGTCAATGGGTGGCGCCCTCCGCCGTCCCAATGTCTTTTTGATTGTCCGCGATCGCCTCCACAGCCGCCTCGATTCCACGCACGATATCCGCCAGCGCCAGGCTTGGCGCAGGTGACGGGCGGTTCACCACCTGGCTGGGGATAAAGGGTACATGCATGAAACCGCCGCGCACGCCAGGGTACTTTTTATCCAGGGTATACAAAACCCCGTACATCAGATGGTTGCACACAAAGGTTCCCGCCGAATTGGAAACGCTGGATGGAATCCCCGCCTCGCGGATGCGCTTCACCATCGCCTTGATCGGCAGCGTTGCAAAATATGCGGGCGCTCCGTCCTCAAAAACCGGCTGGTCGATCGGCTGGTTCCCCTCGTTGTCCTTGATACGGGCGTCGTCCAGATTGATCGCTACGCGCTCCGGCATCAGGTCATAACGGCCTCCCGCCTGACCGATGCAAAGTACCGCATCCGGCAGCTCCCGCTCAATTGCGGCAGTGACCGTATCGATGGATTTCCCGAAAACCGTAGGCACCTCCACCTTCACGATCTCCACCTCACCGATCCTGTCCCGGACCTGCTTTACCGCCTCCAGCGCCGGATTCACAGGCTCTCCGCCAAATGGATCAAATGCAGTTAAAAGAAGTTTCATATCTCGTCCTTTCCGGGACCTCCCGTCCCAAAATCCGTTTAATATACGTTTAAAATGCAAGGAAATACATAAGCAGGATGTGTATGATCAGCATGGTGACCGCCATGGGCGCCTGACTTTTAATGATCACATACTTATCTTTCGTCTCCAGCAGCGCTGCCGGCATGATATTGAAGTTCGCAGCCATGGGAGTCAGCAGGGTCCCGCAGAAACCTGCCGTCAGTCCCAGCGCGCCGACTACCACCGGGCTTGCGCCGTTCATGATCAGGAACGGGATGCCGATACCCACCGTGATCACGGAAAATGCAGCAAAACCGTTGCCCATAATGATCGTAAATAACGCCATTGCCACGCAGTACACCGCGCAGGCGATAAACCGGTTCCCGTCAGGAATGATATGACGGACTCCCGCAGCGATCACATCGCCTACGCCTGCCGCTGTAAACAGCGCGCCCAATGCAGCCAGAACCTGCGGAAGGATACCTGCCGAACCTACATTGTCCATCAGCCGGGTCCCGTCGGATGCAGCCTGAGCCGGTTTACATTTAAAGATCACGAACGCTACAATAAGAGCAGCTGCACCAGATACGCCGATTGCATTATTTGCTCCCAGGGAACTCCAGAAGGTTGCAACAAGAACTGCAACAATGGCCAGGCTAAGTGCCGGAATAAATACTGCATTGCCGTATTTGTCCGCCGCCCTGCGCGTCTCTGACGGATTCGGCACATCACTCTTACTCTGACGTACCCTGCCCATGGCAGTTATAGCCGCCATTGCGATCACACACAGCCCCACGATCCATTTAGGGATATAGGGTCCTGCAATAAAAGTAAATGCCAGGATAAACCAGAATGCCGCCGTATAGTAACGGGCTTTCAGTTCTGCATCCTTCAGAGCCTTCACCCCTGTCAAAGTAAAGATAAGTCCGATAATACAATAAAATACCTCAGCAACGATCGTACTCAATGTCCAAGTCATGCTTTATCCGCCCCCTTCGTCTTTTTACCGGAAAAACGCCGGTTCAGCTTCGTATCATAGATCAGGTTAAAACAGATTCCTGCCAGAACCGCGCAGGCTGCGATCAGCACAGACTGGCTGGCAATCTGCAGAGCATTCACCTCATACCCCTGTTCCGTCAGTGTTGATACGATCAAAAGTGTTCCGGATGCACCCATAAAACAGTTCTGCGCAAAGAAGTTGCCATAGTTTTCATTGGCCGCGCACAGACCCTTGATCTCATCCTCCGTCAACTCATCGATCTCACCGTATTTTGCAATAGCCGCGCCCTGCGCCATCGGATTGATCAGCGGCCGTACAAACTGGGGATGACCACCAATTCTCAAGGAGAAAGAAGCCGCGATCGCACGGATGACCAGATACACCGAAGCCAGCCTACCCGTGGTGGCATTCTTGAGCTTCTTGATCAGATCCACCGCCTTGTCCTTCAGCCCGTTGCGCTCACACAGCGCGATGACCGGCAGGGTCAGCACAAATAGTGTTGCCGTCCGGTTGGTAATAAATGCAGTTCCCAGGATATCCAGGATATTCATCGGCGAAAGCCCTGCCACCAGGCCGGTGACTAACCCCGCCACGACTACCGTCGCCATAGCATCGAATTTCAGCATGAATCCGATGATCACAACTACTACGCCTATCAGTTTGAGTATCTCCATATACAGATTCCTCCTCCATAAAATTTAATCAGGGGACACGGACTGCAAAGCTGACGCTTTCCATTCTGCATCCCCCTACTCATTAAAATTGTACTAACAAATCGAGATTTTGGCAATATTTATTTCATAAATTACGACTGTTTTCCGCTGGAAATAGCACGTATGGCAATCCACACAAAGAGCGCCGCCATCAAAAGCTGGATCACCACGCTCACGCCAACCCATTGGGCAAACACTGGGCTTGCACTGTGGCCTCCAAACCATTGCCCAACATTGGCTGTCACCTGCGCCTGTCCTGTCAGCTGGCTGATCGTCACTAAAAAGGTTGTGGTAGGATTGATCAGCAGCAGATATAAAAGCCCTCCGGATGTGGCGTGGGCAGGCGACTGCCCGATGGACGCAAAGTAACTGTCCACATGCATTCCGCTCATATAATAGGCAAACTGGTTAATACCATAGGTGCCGATGACCACCAGTCCCATGACCGCATAGGACACCACTGTAGACAGGGTTGTCTTGCGGAACAGCGCGGAGCAGCACAGCCCAAGGCTTCCCACAAACAGAGCGGCAGCTATGTAACAGAGCAGCAGCAGCCCGATGTCATTCAGCGTGACGCCGCCGTATACAAATACCATGGCGATGATCGGAAAGCTGGAAATGATCAGCAGGGACATCGTACTCAAAGATGCCGCCAGCTTCCCCAGCACGATCTCCCACGGACGCATTTTCGTCGTCAGCATCAGTTCAAGAGTCTGACGTTCCCGCTCTCCGCTGATGCTTCCCGACGTCAGGGCCGGCATGATAAAGATCAGCATCACGAATTCCAGGACAGCCACAAACAGATACAGGTCCAGAAAGCTGGTGTACTGGATCTCCGCAGTCACCCGCACCTGCGCCAGGGTCGAATACATATTAAGGAGCGCTACCATCGCCAGGATCCCGTTGAAAACCATCAGGATCAAAGCCAGCTTGATGCTCCTGGAGCTGACCATGGTTTCCCGTTTATAAACCGGATTCATCCTCATAGGACAATACCACCCTTTCTTCCTCGTGATTGGTGATCTGCATAAAGATCGCTTCCAGACTGCCCGGCTCCCGCACAAAACCACGGATCATCACGCCTGCATTTACCAGCGCCGTGAGAAGCTCGCTCTCCTGTCTTGCACTCCCCATAAATCCCACCATAATATCTGTATCCCGCACCGTGATGGTCTGCACCAGCGGGTGCTCCTTCAAAAGCCCCATGGCGATATCCATACGGTCCTGGACCGTGATGATCACCGGCTTGGAGGTATGGATCCGGTCTATGATCTCATCGATACTTCCTGTCAGGATCATCCTGCCCGCATCGATGACACCGATATCCGTACAAAGCTCTGACAGGTCTGACAGCAGATGGGAACTGATCAATATGGTCATCCCCTGCTCATTTAACTCCTTCACCGTCTCCCGGAATTCCACCCGGGTCCGGGGATCCAGCCCCGCCGTCGGCTCATCCATGATAAGCAGCGCCGGATCATGGATCAGCGCCCGCGCCAGACACAGACGCTGCTTCATGCCGCGGGACAGACCGTCCACAAAGAAATCCTCCTTGTCGCCCAGCCCCACCTGCGCCAGCAGCGTCTGCGCCCTCTTGCGCCCCTTTAACCCTTCTATGCCGTAGCAGGCGGCAAAAAACTCCATATATTCCGATACCTTTAGATTGTCATACACACCAAAATGGTCAGGCACATACCCGATCTTTTCTTTCAGGCGGTGGGGCTCTCTGACCGCACTGATCCCGTCAATCTCCACACTTCCGCCGTCAGGCTTTAAAAGCCCGGTCATGATCTTGATCGTGGTCGTTTTTCCCGCGCCGTTAGGTCCTACAAATCCATACAGAGCGCCTTTTTCAATCTCCATATCCAGACCGTCCAGCGCATGATAGTTCCCGTAGGACTTCTGCAGATTTTGAATCTTAAGCATTATCGTTCCCTCCCTGCAACCATTGGCATCGGAAGCTGGATCGAATTGTATCCGCCCATTCCATCATACACATAACGGACTGTAAGCGTATTGTTCGGCGACAGATACGGGCGGAGCTGGTCCACATCCATGGTCCTTCCCTCCAGATCCACCTGGTCATAATTCCCGCTGCCGTAATTATAGAAATAAATACTTCCGGTAAAGGCCCTGGTAAAGCTTGTATTGCCGGCCTCCAGGAACTCTTCCGACACAGTCTCAAAGGTCAGGCTCTCCACATCAATGTCACCGCCAAGCTGATATTCCAGCGTCAGCGGTTCAATACTGCTCATGGAATTGGTCGTCTCATCATAGGTCCCATTTACCACCTTGGGTGTTTTCATCAGCACAGAACGATACAGAGAACGGTCCCGTGAAGCATTCACCGGCATGGAGACCGTCAGCATGGTCAGCCCGTAAGTCTCCTCAGACACTGTCTTCAAAAACTGGCTGTCCTCCTTATCCGTGCTGAAGGCAAGGATCCGCGCGTCTGCCGTGTATCCGGTCATATAGTTGTCCATATAGAATTTCAGCATATTGGAGCGCTCCATCGCCAGCAGATAGCTCTTGTCATTGATATCCGTTTTATGGTATGCATTCTCACCGGATACCCGCTCTGCCACTACATAGGAATTGCCAAGCGGAAAACGGAGCAGGTCATAATCTTCCAGGTTCTTCGTCTCTCCCGGTTCCATCCGGTCCAGCTGCACCATATTGCCGTACAGGATCAGAGTGGTATTCTCCAGGGGGAACGGAAAACGGTTGGTCAGGCTTCCGCTTATCTTTCCCTCAAAATAATCAACCTCACCGGTGATCCCGATCTGATCTGTATTGTCCACCCTCCGTTCCAGCTGGAAATACCGCGGTGTGAAGGCTGCGATATTCTGGCTGTGGATCGTGGTCTGTTCCGAAGTGGTTTCGATCGCGATCTGGTAAGGCTCGTCTCCTGAAAATTCAGCCGTCCCGCCGCCATCATACAGATAGCTCTCCGTGATGGGCAGCACCGAATACTCCGGCGCCAGCTCCACGGTATATGGTCGGTTATAAGGATTGCGGATATTCAGATACGTAGTCTCTGTCACATAATCTTCCGTCACATCCTGGATCGCCGCATAGGTATAGAACGTGGACCGGAACCGGGTCGTGGTCCCCATCATATATATGATGCCCGCAAATACCAGGGAAAGTACCACCACGCCGCGCCGGTAATAGATCTGAAGCTCCCGGTTCCGCAGGAATAAGTAAAGCCCCGGCCCCAGCATAAGCAGGTAAATGACGATGATCCCCACGTAGACCATCAGCCTTGGAAGCTTATCTACATCCCCTGTATTGATCAGGCTCTGCACCGACCAGAATTTGCCGGAATTGCCGCTGTAGACCACCTTTGCGAGACGATTGATCCGGCTCTCTCCTAAAAGACTGGTCAGCATGTAATCCACATATGCAGGCTGCCGGCTGCAGAACTCCGAAATATCCCCAAGATCATAAGCCGCAACAGCGATCATACCCTGTTCCTTAGCCGCCGCCGTCAACAGGGGAAACCCATTGCTGGAAAGGATCACATTTCCCCCGTGCAGAGGAATATCCACGCAGGTGATCGCAAGCATCCCGTCCCCAGGGTCATCCAGGCTGAAGCCTTCTCCCAGGTCAATATGCCGCAGGCTCGGGGTCCCATAAGAATCGTCCAAAAGCTCAGGCGCAAACCGCCCCAGCGTGTCATCCACCCGCTCGCCGGTCCCCAGGATCAGCACTCCGCCATTATGGACCCAGTCCATGACCGCCGCAGTCTGTTTTTCCGACAGGCTCCGCAGCTTGTAGTTGTTGACCACCAGCACATCAAACAGGCTTAACCCGATCTCCTCCTCCGGAAATGTCTCCGCATCCAATTCGAATGTGCGGGTCCTCATGGTACTGTAATGGACGCCTACGCTGTCAAAATAGTTGAGCGCCCATGCTTCATCCGACAACAGTCCAATGAACATCTCCGGCACATCCCGGCTGACGTTCAGCTTGACCTTCTTATTGAGGATCGTGTTGCCGTCCCCGTCGGCCAGCGTCAAAAACAACTGGTTTGCATTGTTCCCCAAAGGAATATAATACCGGTAAAGCTGTTCGGACAGCGGCTCTGCAGCCACCGCATGATCATAGCGGTATAAGGTCCCGTCCGATTCCATAGACTTGATCATAAGCGTGGCAGACAACGGCTGCTCCTGATTGTTTCTGACAGTCACATCCAGAGGCAGATAACGCCCGCCCTTCGCCGTATTGTCATAACCATACCGGACATCCATAGCCACCGGCTCCTCAGCCGCCAGCGCCGGAGTACAAAAAGCCAGACCGCATAGAAACATGAAAAGCGCCGCCATGGCTGCGATCCATCTCCTCTGTGGTCTGACTGTCTCTATATTCCACCCAAATTCCCTGCCCATCCGGGGCTTATGAATCTGGTCGCGCATTTCATTCACCCCAGCTTTCCAAAATTCTCTTTGTTGATATCAAAATCCACCTGAAGGGTAACGGTAAACACCGTTCCATTCAGATCGCTCTTCACTGTGATCGTGCCTCCGTGCATGTCCACGATATTCTTTACGATCGCAAGCCCAAGCCCCGTACCTCCCGTATGGGTCGACCGGGACTGTTCCACCCGGTAGAATTTGTCGAAGATCAGCGGCAGCTCCTCAGCCGGGATCACGTAGCCATAGTTGGTCACCGACACCTGGACCGTGCTGCTGGCAGCCGTCACCTTTACAATGACCCGCTTCCCATCAGCCCCATACTTGATAGCATTGTTGATCAGGTTGTCAAACAGACGCGCCAGAAGGTTCCCGTCCGCCGTGATGACCTTGGCGGGAACATTGCTCTGCAGCTCGTAGGACAGCCCTTTATCCGCAAAATTGGGATAAGATTCCTCCAGAAGCTGGCTTAAGAGCTTGATGATATCCACCTTTGCCACATGCATGGACAGCTTGCCGTAATTCATCTTGGTAAATCCAAACAGGTCCTCGATCAGCTTCTCCAGCCGCTTGGCCTTCCCGTAAGCGATATCTATGTACTTCTTCTGCATCTCCGGCGGCAGCGTTACCTTGCCGGATAGCAGCTCCAGATACCCGATGATCGAAGTCAGGGGGGTGCGCAGATCGTGGGCTACATTGGTGATCAGCTCATTCTTCGTCCGCTCCGCTTCCCTCTCTTTATCCATCAGTTTACGGATATCTTCCACCATCTTGTTTAGATTCTCCGCCATGGAGGCGAACTCATCGTCCCCGACGACCTCCACACTGGTGTTTAGATTCCCTTCGGAGATATCGCTGATAGCGTCGGAGATCCGGCTGATATACGCGATAGACTTCTCCTGGAGCAGCAAAAAGGTTGCAGAAAAGATCACGATCCCCACCAGCACATACCCCAGTACTATGACAATGTCGGAGTGATAGATCATGGCAAGAAGCGCATTGTCCCACTGGGATTCCTCCGCGTAGCCGGCCAGCATGGATAAATTGGTCACCAAAAACATCTCCACAAGACACGTAACAAGCGTGCTGTAGACGATGTTGGCGATCACGCGGGTATGATAGCGGTGGCTTAGATCACTCCTGCCGCTTTTCTTACTTTTCAATTTTGTATCCTACCCCCCACACAGTGGTGATGATCTTGTCCTGGCGCTCGTCTTCCTTCATCTTGCCGCGAAGCCGCCGGATATGTACCATAACGGTGTTGTTTGCCTCATATACCTTCTCATTCCACACCTTCTCAAAGATCTCGTCAGTGCTGAATACCTTGCCCGGATTAGACGCCAAAAGATACAGGATATCAAACTCGATGGGGGTCAGCTTGACCTCCTCCTCGTATACGGTCACCTTGTGGTTGTCTTTGTTGATCGTAAGTCCACGGATGCTGATCTCATTCTTCGCATTCTCATGGACGCTGCTGTTGGGGTTCAGCTGAGTGTAGCGGCGCAGCTGGGACTTAACCCGCGCCGTCAGTTCCAGCGGGTTAAACGGCTTCACCACATAGTCATCCGCCCCGGTGCCCAGCCCTAAGATCTTATCTAAGTCGGTGGACTTGGCGCTCAGCATGATGATCGGGATGTTGTTGGTTTCCCGGATCTTCTTGCACATCTCCAGCCCGTTCATCCCGGGCATCATAATATCCAGCAGCACCAGATGGATCTCTTCCTTATCCAGGATATCCAGCCCCGCCTGCGCATTGGACGCCTTAAACACTTTATATCCGTCACTGACCAGGTATATCTCCACCAGGTCCGCGATCTCCTGCTCATCATCAACCACCAGGATATTGGTCTCTGCCATATCAGTTTCCTCCTAACAGTAAATAGTCATTTCATCCTATGCATAAGTGTAGCATAAAATGTCGCTTTATGCCTTACTTTTTTATGACAAATAGTGAAAGAAATTCCATGGCATAAGGGGGCAGCCCCGCAAAATATCAGGCCGCCCCCTATTTTCTAATGTGCATCGTTCTAATATGCATCCATTTAATACGCATCCCCCACAAACCCGGATGCCAAACCTTTTCTGCACTCCTCGTCAAACCGCCTGCACGCAGACACGATCCCCTCCGGCTGCTGAAAGACCGTATAGATACCGGTGACGATCACATTCGCGCCGCGTCTGACGCAGGGGATCAGGTTTTCATAATTCATTGCGCCATCCACGTTGATCAGAAAATCTTTTCCACATTTTTTCCGCAGCGACGCCAGCTTTTCCACTTTGTCAACCGTCCTCGGCATAAATGCCTGCCCCGCGAACCCAGGTTCCACTGCCATAAGGGTCACCATATCCGCCAGGTCGGCATACGGTCCAATGACCGAAACATCCTGCGATGGATTGACAACTACCCCGGGGTTCATGCCGGATGCCCTGATCCGCTCCATGACCCTGAAAGCAAACGGCGTACTGTCCACGTGGAAGCTTAAATAATCCACTCCCGCCTCCGCCATCCGGTCAACATATCCAGCCGGATCTGTCACCATCATATGGACATCAAGTATCATATCCGGATATTCCTCTTTTACATCTTTCATAAACCGTACCGGGAAGCAGAGATTGGGGACATAGTTCCCGTCCATAAGATCCACGTGGAGCCATGTAACCCCCGCAGCCCTGAGCGCCTCTATATCCTCTCTGATATGCAGAGTATTGCAGTTTGCCAGGGACGGTGAATTGATAACGATTGGTTTCATATTTCCCCTCATATGCATTGATTTTTCTTCATAGCCGCGTATGTGGTCTCATAGGCATTCTGCACGACCCATTCCGGGGTCTTTGCCCAGTGTCCGGGGCGGAAAGTCTCTATGGAACACATCCCCTCATAACCGATCTCCTTCAAAACTCTCAAAAACCGGTCTATATCCACCACCCCCTCATCTACAAAGCAGCGTTTTTCCTGTTTCCGTTCCCTTTCAGGCACATCGTCCGCACTGTTTAAATGTACGGCGAAGATTTTTTCTTTTTCAACTGTTTTCATTGGCTCATAATCATTTTGACCATTAAACAGGTAGATATTGTAAGCGTCAAAAACGTATCCCACATTATCCATATTTACAGCCTCTATGATCTTCCGGGCATTTTCAATATCTCTCACAGACGACCGTGGAAAGCCCACAAGCTCAAAGCACAGGTTCATATCGTACTGCTTCGCAATGGGGCCAAGCGCCTTAAGCATACGGACGCAATTGTTGTTTTTCTCCCCGTCAGTCCCTGGAAACGGCACATAGTTCTCCTGCTCTAAAAATGGAGGCACTACGATCATATAATGGCAGCCGATTTTTTTCCCGATCTCACAGGCATATAAGAACTGTCCCAGCAAAAATGTCCGCCGTTTGGGCTCGTCATCCTCTCGCAAGAATTCCGGGTACAGGTACAAAGCATTAAACGCATGGGGCTTTAAATGATGGGTGGAGAAAAACTCTGCCAACTGGTCTGACGTATGGGTTTTTAAATAGCTCATGAGCATGTCGAACCTGATCTCTATGTAATCAAACCCTTCCTTTTCGCACAATCTAAGATCTTCTTCCAGTGTGGAACATCCCAGACCACAGGCTTCGTTATATGATATATACATTGTCTCCTCCTCTATTCCGTTAATTCCGGAAATATTTTGATATGATCCGCATCCAGCCAGGCATGTTCCTCCTTCAAGGAATACACGATATCTTCACCATTATCCTGCAGGCGCTGTGTCCACATAATATACCCCGCGTACCCCGGCGCCGTGGCCTGAGAGTGCAGCTGACCTCCCGGATTGCATGTAACGCTCCGGTTCACAACCTTGACCGCTTCACTTCCAAACTCCGCAAACCCATACCCCTGCTCCGGCAGGAATTTGTAATAATAAATCTCCGGCTCTGTGTGAAGATGGGGCGGGAAGCAGGCCCAGCAGCCAGGATAGTTGACGACTTCCCCACAGAACAGATTGGTCTCAGGACAAGTGGACCGGTTAAAAAACACCCGTTTGATCCGTTTTACTTTGCCGTCCAGCTTCTCTTCATCTACGGTTTCAGAACAGAGAAGATCGTCCGGCTCATAGAACTTATTTGCAAACTGCTTATGGTTTAAGGTATTGGCAACGTTTATCTCCGCATGTTCTGAAACACACCGCAGCCTCACCCGGGTACCGCAGTGGACATGCAGTACATAGGGATCGTCCCTGAAACAATTCCCCCTCCTGGCAGACGCCTCGAAACCATCCCACTGAAAGATGACAGAACCACAGTTTAAACAGAATACATACTCCTCCTCCGTCAGAATCTCAAAATCCTCTCCAGCCTTTAAATAGATCACGCTGAATTCTGAGTCCATCATTTCAGGGTTTTTGTCCCTGCATACATAATTGTTCCACTTCCGGTTGATATTCCCTCTTACAACTTTTATCATGCTAAACTCCTGCCAATCATTATTTTGCAAACAAGCCCGGTAACCATGTCCCTATTTCAGGCACCAGACACAGAAGTATCAGGCATCCGAACAACGGGATATAAAATGGGAGCATGGCCTTCACCATCTTCTGAAAACTTATCTTAGCCGTGTCAGCTATGACAAACAGGCATACTCCAAATGGAGGCGTACACAGGCCGATCATCAGGTTTAAGACCATCACAAGACCAAAATAAAGCGGATCGATCCCCATAGCGGTAGCCGCAGTCAGAAGGACCGGGCCAAACACCAGGATCGCTGCAATGCTCTCCATAAAACAGCCGATCACAAGTAACGCAATGTTGACGATCAGCATAAATACGATCGGATTGGTCGTTACATTTGCCAGCCACTCCGCAATGGCGTTGGATATCCCACAGCGCGCCAGGACCCAGCCATAAAAGGCAGCCGCAGCCGTAACAAATCCGATAGATGCCGTGTCCCTGATCGTCTCTTTCAAGATACCCCACAACCGTTCCAGGGTCATCTCCTTAAACACAAAGAAGGATATCAAAAGTGCATACACCGTCGCTACCACAGCCGATTCCGTCGTCGTGAAAAGGCCTGTCCAGATCCCCGCCAGAAGGATGACCGGAGTCAGCATGGGGATCAGCGCTTCCCAAAAGGCTGAGACAAATTCTTTTACTGTCGGGAATGGCATCTTGGGATAATTCCTCTTTTTTGCAACAGCATACACGATTATCATCATGGTTATGGTCATCAATACTCCCGGCACTACCCCTCCAAGGAACAGAGACCCTACCGATACGCCTGATATGGTCGAATACATGACCATAGGGACCGACGGCGGGAAAATAGGACCGATCGTGGAGGACGCCGCCGTAACACCCGCTGAAAAGTCAACGTCATAGCCATTGTTTTTCATTGCCTCTATCTCAATCTGGCCCAGTCCGGCTGCATCGGAGACTGCCGTCCCGGACATTCCCGCAAAGAGCAGGGACGCAAGGATGTTGGCATGTCCCAGTCCCCCCGACAGCCACCCGGCAGCCACATTTGCAAATTTGAATATCCGCTTTGTGATCGAAGAACCGTTCATGATCTTTGCCGCCAGGATAAAAAGCGGGATTGACAGCAAAAGGAAGTTCTGCAGGCTGCTGGTCAGCTTTAAGGGCATGGATATAAGCTGGAACCATGACGCTATGGTCCCCATATTGACCATAAAACCCACACATCCCACTACGCAGAGGGACATGCCCACCGGCACGCCAAATGCCAGAAGGATGATAAGTCCAAGTGTAAGGATCAACGCTACGGTCTGATACATGAGTCATCCTCCTCTCTCCGGCTTCCAGTCAAATAATTCTTTGTGTGGACTGCCTTGGCATACAGCATAAGCAGTGTTCCGGCCAGCATGACCAGATACAGATAACCATAGGTCAGCCATTCAACCGTGGGGATCGCCGCAGTCCATTCTGAAAGCATTCTGTCATAGCAGCCATACGCCAGCGTCACTAAAAAGAAATAGGCGCACACATCCTCTATCACATTGAATATTAAAGTGGCTTTTCTCTTTCCGGCAAACAGATCCTTTATCATTGTGACTACCATCTGTCCGTCATGATAGATCAGGATTGGCATTCCAAGGAATACGATGGATAAAAACATCGCCCGTCCGATCTCGACAGTCCACGTGGCCGGGATATGGAATACCAGGCGGGCCAGAATCTGAAAAAACACGGAAAATGTAAGTATACAGAGACATACCGCACAGACATTCTCCAGGAAAGACAATATCTTTTTTGTCATCTTTATCTCCTTGCTTTTATTTGAGGTCATTTACCATATCAAGCAGGCCCGGTTTCCAGTTCTTGTCGTTATACTCCTGAACCACAGGTGCAGCCAGCTTTATAAATGCTTCGTTATCCGGCGTAACAACTTCCATCCCCTCCGCCTGGCATTTCTCTATATAGGTTGCATCCGGGTCCGGATACTCCGCGGTAACCTTCGCCTGTGCATCTGCCCAGGCCTGACCGATCAGGGCCTGGTCTTCCGGCGTCAGCGTGTTGAACCAGGACTCAGAGGTAATATATCTGGCCAGCGTAAAGATATGAGATGAAAGGATCAGATACTTCTGTGCCTCATAATACTTGTAGGAATAGATGGTCTCCGGAGGATTCTCCTGTGCATCTACAGTCCCGGTCTTGAGCGCCATATAAAGCTCGGAGAAATCAACAATGGTGGGAGACGCCCCAAAATCCTCAAATACAGAGACCCTTACCGGGATGGAAGGCAGGCGGAATTTCAGTCCCTTTAAATCCTCCGGTTTCTCGATCTTCTTGTTCGCAGTCATCATCCTGGCGCCTCTGTAGAACCACGCTGATGTCATGATCCCAGACTTTTCCTGAACCTCAGAAAAGATCTGATCACCGTATGTATCCATAAAATTCTTAAAATGGTCCACATCCCGGAACAGGTATGGTGCCTCCAGGATTGAATATTCCGGAGCATAATACTCAAAATCCTCACATCCCAGGGCGCCCATCTCTATGGTCCCTGCATGTAGCCCCTCAGCAACTTCCCTTGCCCCGCCCAGGGCGCCGCTCGGGTGGATGACCACCTTGATCCTTCCTCCGGAAGCAGTCTCAATATTGGACTTAAATTCTTCCATCACCTGATGGACCGGTCCCTCAGGAGCAAATGTGGAAGCCACGTTGATCGAGTAGGAAGCCCCCTCCGTCACCGCAGCCTGCGCTTCCCCGGCAGCTTCCGTATCGTCTGCTGCCTCTGCCTTTTTCGCCTCTGTTTGAGCAGCCTCCGTATTCTCAGATGCCGCTTCCGTCTTAGCTGCCGGAGCCGCCGCCCCGCTGCCTCCGCTGTTGCCACACGCAACCAGCGGTAAAATCATAGAAGCCGTCAATACAAATGCCATAACTTTTTTCTTCATATCATTTTCCTCCTGATGAAGTGAGCCTTATTCTTTGAATAAGGAATTTTAGATACTATTATACTAACATGTTAGCATGTTAATTGCAACACTTTTTGGTAGTACAGACAGGTTTGTACGGCATTTTTGTTGCTTTTTATAAAATCTAAATATTTTTTTTATGCACTTTGTCCAAATAGTATTTTATTTAAAAGTTCAAATACTATTATCAGCACAAAGGCATTCTGTGCGATCTTCTGTCCGCCTCCGTAACATGCTGAAACTCAAGTACTTATGCTTGCAGGTTCTTTTTTATCGTGATAAAATGGAAAATACTAGGAGTAAGAGGAAAAGAACGAAATGATGGATGAAAAACGACAGTATGTTGTGGTGGTCAACAGTGTGCGGGAACAGGCTTACCAGACGCTCCGCAATGAGATAGTCAGTATGGAACTGAAGCCAGGGACTGTGATCAGTACACAGGATATCGCTACCAGGTTGAATATCAGCAGGACGCCCGTGAGGGAAGCCTTTATCCGGCTTCAGGGAGAAAGCCTGCTGGAGATCTCCCCGCAGAAAGCCACAGTAGTCTCGCGGATTGATTTTGACCGGGTAAACCAGGAGCGCTTTATCCGCGAAGCCCTGGAAGTGCAGAATATGTATAACTTTGCCGCAGCAGCTTCGGCAGATACTATTAAAGCTATGCGTGACAACATAAAGCAGCAGTATCAGGCATTGCATGCCGAAGATTATGCAAAATATCTGGAGCTGGACAACAGCTTCCACCAGCTGGAATTCACCGATACCCATGAAGATCTGGCCGCGTCCCTGATCCGGCAGATGAACGGGCATTACGACCGGGTCCGCCTGATCTCCTCCCGGGAGCAGGGTGTTGCTGATACCATTATCCGGGAACATGAACAGCTTGTAGACTACGTGAGCCATAAGGATGTTGACAGTGCGGTCGGCCTATTGCAGAGGCATATCCGTGAGCTTCAGTCTTTCCAGCATGTATTGGTGGATAAATGGGATGGGTATTTTGTGCAGAATCAGATATAGAGAACAAAGACCGTTGACAACTTTCTTGAATTCTGTTATATTGACCTTGGTGATCGTACCGGAGAAACTTGTGAAGCCTTCGGTCCGGAAGGTCCCTGCGGGGGCCTTTCGTTATTTTACTTTGAAATGGAGTGATAGCATATAGCAAAACCATATAAATCCTATGATGAATTGCTCATCTTTTTGCAAAAAGATAAAAATCTTATTATCCAGGACTTCGATACCGCGAAACATATCTTAATGAAAACCAGTTATTTCTCCCTAATCTCTGGTTACAAGGACTCCTTCAAAAATCCAGCTACCGGAAAATACATAGATGGTACTACCTTAGAAGATATTTATCGGTTATATCAATTTGACAACGAACTTCGAAGTATATTCTTAAAGTATATACTCATTGCAGAAAGAAGTATAAAATCCTCTTTAGCCTACCATTTTTGTTCCATATATGGGGACAATCAGCAACAGTATTTGTCACCATACAATTATCTGATTACAGACTCCACAAGAAAAGGTATACAAAAGCTAATTGATATTCTATCTTATCATTTAACTTACAACAGCGAGTACGCATATATTAATCATTATAAATCCAAACATCAAAATGTTCCTCTCTGGATTATGGTCCAGGTATTAACCATGGGACAGGCCTCTCACCTGTTTGACTATCTGAAAGCTTCTGTTGCCATCAAAATCTGCAATGACTATCACTGTATATCAAGAAAAACTTTACATTCGTTTTTATCCATTATGACAAAGCATCGCAATGTATGTGCACATGGAAACCGTTTTTTCAATTATGTTACCAAGGATTCCATTACGGACACCCTGATTCATGATAAGTTACATATTCCTCAACTTCACAATCGTTATCAGTGTGGTAAAAATGATATTTTTTCTGAAGTCATTATATTAAAATACTTGTTGGACAATGAGGATTTCCACAATTTTTATTTTGATATAAAGCACTGCATAAAAAAATACCACCCTCAAAGCACTATTTTAGAAAAAATGGGATTTCTCAAAAATTGGACATCCATTATCCGGTTAAAATGTTAATCTGTCAAAAAATACTAAAAGAGGCAGACGGTATCGTCGTCTGCCCCTATATCCTGTCTACTCGTTCTCCGGCGGCGTAGCCGGCACAAACACCCGCGTATTATGCACATCCTGCCCCTCCCGCCGGGCCTTTGCCATGGCGATTGCTTCCTGGCAGAACTGCTCCTGGGCGGTGACGAGGACCTTGCCCCGCTTGTCGATCTTCTCATAGGTGCCGTCAGGCTGAAGGATATGTGCCTTCACATTGTCGGCAAGCTGCACCTCCAGGATGTGGATGACCTGCTCTTTAAGCTCCGGGTCCTCCACCGGGAACATGATCTCCACACGCTTATCCAAGTTCCTCGGCATCCAGTCAGCGCTGCCCATGTATACCTCCGGGCTGCCGTCATTCTCAAAGTAAAAGATCCGTGCATGCTCCAGATAATTGCCCACGATCGAATGGACACTGATATTCTCACTGAGGCCCGGGACGCCAGCCTTCAGGCTGCAGATCCCGCGGATGACCAGCTCGATCTTCACTCCGGCACAGGAGGCCTCATAGAGATTGGCAATGATCTCCTTGTCGCAGAGAGAGTTCATCTTCGCCATGATGTGGGCCGGTTTCCCTGCACGTGCATGGGCGGCCTCCCGTTTGATCATCTTGATACATCTGCTCCTCAGCCACAACGGGGCCAACAGAAGCTTGTTCCAGGTCGGCGGTTCCGAATATCCTGACAGCATGTTAAACACGGCGGTGGCGTCCTCCCCGATCTGCGGATGACAGGTCATCAGCCCGCAGTCCGTATAGAGTTTGGCCGTAGAGTCGTTATAGTTACCAGTACCCAGATGGACATAACGGCGGATGCCGTCCTCCTCCCGGCGCACCACCAGGGTGATCTTGCTGTGGGTCTTTAAGCCCACCAGGCCGTAGATCACGTGGCAGCCGGCCTTCTCAAGCTTCTTCGCCCAGTTGATATTGTTCTCCTCATCAAAACGGGCCTTCAGCTCTACTAACACCGATACCTGCTTGCCGTTCTCAGCCGCTTCCGCCAGGGCCGCGATGATCGGCGAATGGCCGCTCACCCGGTACAATGTCTGCTTGATCGCCAGCACATCCTTATCCTTCGCAGCCAGCCGCACAAAATTCACTACCGGGTCAAAGGTCTGGTAGGGATGGTGCAGCAGGATATCTCCCTTGCGGATATTGGTAAAGATATCGTCGTCATTCATAAATGCCGGTACCGGCTGAGGCATGTAAGCCGGCGTCTTTAGATGGTCAAAACCGCTCATGCCGTACATCTTCATCAAAAATGTCAAGTCCAGGGGACCGCTGATCTCATAGATATCCTCCGACCCAACGGACAACTCCCTCTTCAGGATCTTTAACAGCCGCTTGTCAACCTTTTCCTCAACCTCCAGGCGGATAACCTCGCCCCACTGGCGCTTCTTGAGCTGTTTCTGGATCTCCTCTAAAAGATCCACAGCCTCCTCCTCGTCCAGGGTAAAGTCAGCATTGCGCATGATGCGGAACGGGTGGGCAGTCACGATATTATAGTTTAAGAACAGCTCCTTCATGTTGCGCTCGATGATCTCTTCCAGAAGGATCACGCGGCGCTCGCCGTCCTTGCCGTCCGGAAGCTCCACGATGCGCGCCAGCCCCGCCGGTACCTGGACCATGGCAAACTCCAAGTCCTGTTCCCCGTCTTTCTTCTGCACCAGGGCCGCAATGTTCAGCGACTTGTTGCGGATAAGCGGAAACGGCCGGGAGGAATCTACTGCCATAGGGGTCAGCACCGGATATACATTCTTGTGGAAAAATTTGTCCACGTACGCCGCTTCCTGCTCCGTCAGTTCCTCGTGCTCGCAAACGATATGCAGCCCCTGCTGCTTCAGAGCCGGTAAAAGGGACCGGTTGTAGGTGGAGTACTGCATATCCACCAGATCATGGGTCTTTTCCCCGATCAGCACCAGCTGCTCCTCAGGCTTTAATCCTGCAATATCCGGCTTCTTATACTTGGCATGCACCATATCCTTGAGGGATGCCACGCGCACCATAAAAAATTCGTCCAGGTTGGAGGCTGTGATACTCAAAAACTTCAGCCGCTCAAACAGCGGAATACTCTTGTCTCTGGCCTCATTTAAGATCCGGTAATCAAACTCCAGCCAGCTCAGTTCACGATTAACATAATTTTTCGGGTCGGTATAAATCGTATCTGTCTCTGCCATATTCTACACCCTCTTTTTTTGCTTCAGAACCGGACGGATTCCGAAGATCTCTTCAAAGAAATCACCCTTCGATTCAATGGACATGGCCTCCAGCGTCACATCCCCGTCGTAATCAGTGGTAATAATCAACTGGTTCTCTTTTACATTCAGCCGGCATCCCGCCAGCTTATTGGCATGGCTCCGGTCCATGGCGTTGGCCAGCCGCAGGATCGCAGTCAGCTTGGCGATCATCAGGACCAGATTGTCAGGGTTCACCAGGCGGCTGCCCGGAGAAACCTTTTCCGCCACCTCCACCTCATTATAACGGAAGCTCTGGGCGTGGTATTTGACCACATTCGCCACGATCTCCCGCTCCACATGGGAAAGGCCGATGATCTCCGTTGCCATGATAATGTTGTATGCACACTCGGCAGCATCACGCATGGTAACAAACTTGCCGCAGGAGTGGAGGTCCGCCGAGATCTGCAAAAGCAGACGCTCCCGCGCTTTCATGCCGTGGTATTTCTTCAGACAGTCAAACACCTGCAGGGCTGCCGTCTCCACCATCTGGATATGATGCATGTGGCACTTATACCGCTTGGCCATATTGCGGGATGTGACAATGATGTCGTTGGCAAAATTGTGGTTGAACTTTAAAAGCTTTTTGTCCTCCGCATATTCAGCCGCAATCCCGTCCGTCATACGGATGCCCGGCATCCACATGATCTCCGCTCCGGTGATCTCCATCATCCTCTTATAGATCGCGGCAGTGGGGAACAGCATGGATGCATAATCTGCATTCACGTCGAAAATATCCTCGATCTGGTCCCTGGTCAGATGCCGCATCTTGTCATAGAACTTCGTAAACTCTTCTTTCGTGACCCGGTCGCTGCGCTTTGCCGCCCCCGCTTTGTAATAAAGGGTCAGGATCGGCTCTCCGATCGCAATTAAGTTCTTTACTTCCCGGTCTTTTAAATACATCTTTCGAAATGTCACCAGCTCATTGTCAACCAGATCCGTCACCAGCGACTGCTCGATATCCGCAGTCAGCTTCACATGGGCGAGCAGCTCCCGCAGGCGCAGCACGCCTAAGGGCAGGTTCTGGGTGGACACCAGGGCATCCTTGTCAAACAGGGAGACCTGCATACTTCCAAATCCCACATCTGCAATGGCTGTCCCCTTCTGGATCGTCCTCTGGAATTCCGCATCCTTGGCGGCGATCGCCTTATAGCTGATAAAGCGCTGCTCCGAGTTGCTGATCACCTTCACTTCGATCCCCGTGCGGACCCGGATCTGCTCCAGCACGATCTGGCTGTTCAGCGCTTCCCGCATGGCGCTGGTGGCATAGGCCCGGTAATCCGACACCTGATACCCCTGCATGATCCTGACAAAATCATTCAGCACATCACACATTTCCTCCACCAGGCCGTAGCTGATCTTGCCTTCATTGTAAGTATCCTTTCCAAGGGCAATCATGTGTTTTACATGGTCAACAGAGCGGATAACGCCTTTATCCACGATCTCGTATATCCCAAGCTCCAGCTCAAATGACCCCACATCGATTGCCGCAAACGTACGTACCATACGCCGCCTCCTTCTCATCCTGTCCGTAGCATCCGACAGCCGGCTGTCTGCCGTTGCCTTCCCCGATCCTATCAGACCTATCCTCATGTTTCCGCCAGTTATGTGTTAAAACTTCGCAAAATATTCCCGCGAACCACGCGTTGTATCTTCGTAAAATACTCCCGCAAGACACGCGTTAACTCTTCGTAAAATAATTCCCCAAAATCCGCATATTGAGCGCTTCCTCCGCGATCCCTTTCAGCGCATTCTCCACCGCGGCGTCCTCCAGATTCCCCTCGATATCCACGAAGAACCGGTATTCCCAGTTCCTTCCCGGAATCGGCCTGGACTGGATCATCATCATGTTTACATGGTTGAAAATAAAATTCCCCAACATATTATACAGGGTTCCGCTATGGTGCGGCAGTTCAAAGCAGAGGCTGATCTTCCCTGCATCCTTCCGGTACACCGCCTCCTTTGCAAGGATGATAAACCGGGTGGTATTGCCCTGGTTGTTCTGGATCGAAGGCTTTAACACTTTCAGGCCATAGAGCTTTCCGGCAATCTCGCTTGCTACCGCCGCCTGGGTCTTATCGTTGTCCTCCAGCACCTTCTTTGCCGCTACTGCAGTGTTGGCAAAGCTGATCTGCTTCCACTCCTTCTGTTCATTCAGAAACCTGGAGCACTGCATCAGCGCCTGGGGATGGGAATACACCGTCCGGATATCGGTGATCTCCGCCTCCTGCCGCGCCAAAAGCGCATGGTTCGCAGGCAGGAAAGTCTCCGCCACAATATAGTTATGATAACGGATCAGCAGATCATACATGTCTATGACCGCACCTGCGGAAGAATTCTCAATGGGAAGCACCGCAAAATCAGCCCGTCCGTCCTGTACCTCATTCATGGCGTCCTCAAAACTCGCCACATGATAGATGTCAGCCTGATCCCCAAAAAACTGAAGTGTAGCCGCATGGCTGTAAGCGCCTTCCACGCCCTGATATACAATGCGTGCCCCCTCTGTCGAAAGCTCTGTAAGCTTTTTAAAGCCCAGATCCACGCCCTTTCCGTGCTCTGCCAGCATACGGTACTGATACCGCCGGCTGATGGTCATCATCTGGGAAAACAGCTCCCTCACCGCAGTCTGGTTGAACTCCCCATGGGCCATAGCGCCCACAGTCTCCAGCTTCTGTTTCTCCCGCTCCCCGTCATAGACCGCCCTGCCGGAACCGATCTTGGTCTCCGCCACACATCCGCAGATCTCCATCCGGCGCTCAAACAGCTCCACGATCTCTCTGTCAATCTTATCCAGTTCTCTTCTGCATTCCTGTAAATCCACTTGTCCTAAGCCCTCCGCGCCTGCTGTTCCTGCTTCAGCATTTCTATGATTTTCCCCTGGGTATATGCACCTGCGTGCTTCTTCTGCTCAGGAGGCAGCTCTTTGATGTAAAAAGGCTCCCCAAACTCGATCGTCACATGGGACGGACGCATAAACGGAATATGCTGTTCAAATATGTCCCCTGTTCCCGTGATCGCGACCGGCACCACCGGGCAGCCGGACTTTTCCGCGATCTTTAGGCTTCCCTCTTTAAATGGGAGCATCTCCAGGATATCCTTCCCCCGGCTGCGGGTCCCCTCCGGGAAGATCCAGATAGAGATCCCTTCCTTCACCTTGGCGATCCCGTCCAGGATCATCTTAAGCCCCGCCTTCATATCCGTCCGGTCCAAAAACAGGCAGTTCACGTTGCACATCCAGTTGGACAAAAGCGGATAACGCAGCATCTCCTTTTTTGCAACGAACCCTGTCAGACCCGGCACCGACGTATAACCCACCAGAATATCAAAATAACTCCGGTGATTGCCCACATACAGGACCGCCCCCTCCGGTATCCTCTCCCTGCCTTTCACCGTCACCGTAGAACCGGTCAGCCGGATCAGCATCCGGAACATCGCCTGCACCACAAGAAGGCTGTGCTCCTGCTGGCGCTTCTTGTCCTTCCGGCCCACAAACCATTCTCCGATCAGCAGCGGGATACTGGAAACCAGAAATCCCAAAACCATCAGAGCAACCAAAATAAATCGTATCATTCCCACACCTCTTTGTACTAACCTGTTATCGTTTAAGTATATAAAAAAAGAGGGGCAAAAACAAGTCATTTGCCCCTCTTTTTTGTAATTTGTTCGAACAATAATCCTGTGGCGAACCACAGCGGCGCAAAGTCCAGACGGATCAGGCCGTTGACACTGGTCTGGCTGCTGCTGTAGTCCCAGGGACACATCCCCTTTGCCCGCAGCCACGCCCCGGACAAGTACTCCGCCGTAAAGATCAGCACCATATAGATCATCCCATGGCGGATATACCGGTCTGCCGGCCGTATACTGCTCTCCCCGATCCACCGGTCCACTCCCTTACCGATCGGAGACAGCAGCGCGCCGCAGCCGTAGATCGGAAACATTAAAAGGGATGTGCGGCCCATCAGCCGCCAGTCGTGCGCCATGATGGACTCCACCGAAGTGAAGATCACCTCCAGGCACCACCCGGTGATCCCGCATTTAAAAAAATTGACTGGTAATTCTTTTAATCTTCTCATGATGTTCATGACATCAGTATGCCACCGGCCATCCGCCTTTATGCATCCCGAATATCAAATTCCAGTCACTAAAGCTGCAGCTACAGAAGCGGGGACAAAAGCCTGCTGCCCTGTTCCCGGATGCGCACCCACAGGCCCCGCGCCTCATAGACCTCTTTTGTCACTTCCCTGCACCGGGTCAGATCCTCCAGGAAGATCTCCTCCAGCCGTTCCGTGCTCTCCTCATCAAAGATCGTGGCATTCACCTCAAAATTCAGCTCGAAGCTGCGGATATCCATATTGGCCGTTCCATAACAGCTCACCCGGCTGTCCACCATAAGCCCCTTCGCGTGCAGAAACCCGTTCTCATAGGTATAGCAGCGCGCACCTGCCGCCACCATCTCTCCCACGTAGGAATAGGTAGCCCAATACACAAAGGGGTGATCCGGCTTGCACGGGATCATAAGCCGCACGTCGATCCCGGATTCCGCAGCGATCTTAAGAGCGCTCAAGACCGCATCGTCCGGTACAAAATACGGAGTCTGGATATAGATATGATGGCGCGCCCGATGGATCAGCTGTAGATAATTGTCCCGGATCTGCCGCTGCTGGGAATCCGGGCCGCTGGTGATGATCTGGATCCCCAGCGGATCATAAAACTGCTCCCTGGGCACGCGGTTGTCCGCAAAATACCGGCTGTCCCTGAACAGATTTTCCTTTGCAGCGTAATTCCAATCCAGCGCAAAGCGGATCTGAAGGCTGATCACCGCATCCCCGGTCAGTTTTAAATGAGTGTCCCGCCAATAACCGAACTTCGGGTCCCTGCCCAAATATTCCCTGCCGATGTTAAAGCCGCCCACATATCCCACATGCCCGTCGATCACCACGATCTTCCTGTGATTGCGGTAATTCACACGCAGGTTCAGCCGCCCCAGTATAGGAGGAAAGAAGCTGGCTACCAGAATGCCCGACTCGCGAAGCTCCTGCCACCGTTTCTCCGGCATGAACCTTCCGCCCATACCGTCATAAAGAATGCGGACCTCCACCCCGGCGCGCACCCGCTCCTTTAAGATCGGGACAATGGTGTCGAACAGCTCATCATTTTTGATAATATAATACTGGATATGGATAAAATACTTCGCACACCGCATCTCACGGCGCAGGTCCTCAAACTTTTTCTGGCCGTCTGTAAAAATCTCCAGGCTGTTGTTGAGGGTCAGCACCGCACCTGCCTGTTCCAGGTTATAGAATACCAGGTCCGCATAATCCGCCGCCAGCGGGTCATCTAAATCCTGGCTGGCATTGCGGATAAATTCCTCCTGGCTTTTCAAAGAAAACCGCAGCCGGTCCTCCACCTCCTTGACGCGGAACATCTTGCTCTTGCGGAAGTCCTGGGCAAACATCAGATAAAAGAAAAAGCCGAAAACCGGCACAAAATAGAGGATGAGAAGCCAGGTCCACACTGCCTTGGGGTCCCGCCTCTGAAAAAACACGATCACTACCGATAAAAAAAGGTTGATATATAAAAGGTGCTCCATCATCCAGGTCCACACCGCTGCCGCCTGTGCCATGGTCCTCACTCCTCTCTGCTCATATCCGCTGCCAGCCTACCGGAACTGATTGATCTTGCTGTCATAGCGGTAGTCTATGGCAAGCAGCTTCGTCTCCAATTCCTCCCGGTCCAGCAAAAGATCCTCACACAGCAGCTCCAGGGTCGGATAATGATCCCTAAGCTGCGTATTTAAATAACTCATCAGCATCACCGGGTCTTTGGGTATTGTGGTCATTTCACTTGCTTCCTCGCTTTCTGATAAAGACTGGTTTTGGTATTGATATCTGTTCCATTTGGAATACTTATGTTATGATTAATTGATATAATACAATGATTCCAGTCAGATGACAAGTTTTTTCCACACAGGGAGGGTAATTTAAAAATGGTCAAACAGAAAAAACGTATCCTGATGATCGCCACCGGCGGCACGATCGCCTCCAAGAGCGGCGGCAGCGGCTTAAAACCACTGATCACCTCAGAGGAACTTTTAAGCTATGTACCGGATGTGACCCGGTTCTGCCAGGTGGATACCGTGCAGGTACTCAATATCGACAGCACCAACATGCAGCCCAAACACTGGCTGCTGATCGCCTCCGCCATCGAAGCCCATTATGAGGAATACGACGGCTTCGTGGTGTGCCACGGAACCGACACTATGGCTTATACTGCCTCCGCTCTCTCCTATCTGATCCAGGACTCCTTAAAACCGGTTGTCATCACCGGCTCCCAGAAGCCCATCGACTTAGAGATAACCGACGCCAAGGCAAACCTCTCCGACAGCCTTTTGTTTGCCAGCAGCAGCCGGGCGCACGGCGTCACCATCGTTTTTGACGGCAAGGTCATCGCCGGGACCCGCGGCAAGAAGGAACGAACCAAGAGCTATAATGCATTTTCCAGCATCAACTTCCCCTATATTGCCACCATCCAGGACGGCCACATCATCTTCTATCTGGATGATAAGGACCAGATTGCCGGGCCGGTGCGCTTTTGGCACGAGCTGAACAGCCGAATCGCCCTATTAAAGCTGATTCCGTCCATGGAGGCCGGCGTACTGGACTACATGGCGGAGCATTATGATGCTGTGATCATAGAATCCTTCGGGGTAGGCGGCATCCCCACTTACGATACCGGCGATTTCCACAAGGCCATAGAACGCTTTGTCTCCGCGGGAAAAACAGTGGTCATGACCACCCAGGTCACCAACGAGGGCAGCAATATGTCCGTATACGAGATCGGCCGCGGTATCAAGCAGGAATTCGGCCTTCTGGAAGCCTATGATATGACCCTGGAGGCCACCGTCACCAAGCTGATGTGGATCCTGGGGCAGACCCGGGACCCGAAAAAGGTGCGGGAACTGTTCTACCGCACCATTAACCGGGACATGCTCTTTACAAGCACCTGGTGATCCAGATATTTTAGCTTCCGCTTTTCTCCTTCTGGGGAAGGCGGCCCCGCAGGAAACGTTTCTTCAGCTTGCCCCAATGGAACGGGACCAACGGATAGATATAGCTTTTGCCCGCGATGGTCTTGTTGAAGGCGATGGCACAAACTGCCAGGATCACACCTGCCGCATATCCCCACACATCAAAGATGCTTGTGAGGATCAGGAGGATCACACGCATGAATTTCAGCGCATACCCCAGCTCAAAGCTGGACTGGCTGTAGTTGGCGATCGTCACAAAGGCCATATACAGCATGGTCTCACTGTTGAACCAACCGGACTTCACCGAGTACTCGCCCAGCACGATACCGGCGATGACGCTTAAGGGTGTTGTCAGCATGCTGGGGGTGTTGACTGCCGCCAGGCGCAGGCCGTCGATGGCAAACTCCAGGATCAGAAGCTGGAAGATCAGAGGCACATAGGTCTGGTCTGACAGCATGGTAAATTTAAGCCATTCCGGGAGGATCTCCGTATGCATCATAAGGAGCAGCCAGGTAGGGGTCAGGAACAGGCACAAAAACGCGGTCACCATCCGGGACAGCCGCAGATAGCTTCCGGTGATCGGCGGGAAATAATAATCATCCGCCTCCTCGATAATATCAAATACAGAAGAAGGAAGCACCATAGCCGCAGGGGAATTGTCCACCAGGATCACGATATTTCCCTCCAGCACACAGGCCGCCGCCGTATCCGGGCGCTCCGTGAACTTGAATTTGGGAAACGGATTGAACCACTTATGCGGATAGATCCCCTCTGCAAGGCTCTCCTGGTTCATGGTCAGGGCATCCACATGGAGGTTCTGGATCCGCCTTTTGATCTCCTTCAAAAGCTGTTCATCCACCCTGCCGTCCATATAGCAGATGGCGATATCCGTGTGGGAGCTTTCGCCCGCCGTCATGATCTCCATACTCAGCTTCGGGTCCCGGATCCGCCGGCGGATCAGCGCCGTGTTAAAGATCAGGGTCTCCACAAATCCATCCCGGGAGCCGCGCAGGACCTTGTCCTTTTCCGGCTCACCGACGCCTCTGGCCGGATAGGTACGGCAGTCCACCGTAAGGCAAACGTCATAGCCGTCGATGAACAGGCAGGACATGCCGGTCAAGAGCTGGACGACCATATCCTTTTCTTCTGCCACCTGTCCGACTTCTCCGTAAGGCACATATTTTTTAGAAAATCCATGAGCATCCGGGGGCATGTCCTCCGGTTTGATGCTCCACCAGGACTGAAGGATCTTTAACAGCACCTCATCCTTTGTAAAACCATCCACGAAAAATACACAGGCTTTTCTTCCGCCTATGTCAACAGTTCGATATACTATGTCAAAATTTTTATCTGCCTGGAGCGTCTGCTTTAAACTCTCCAGATTTTCCGTCAGACTCTTCGAAAACGCCATGCTTTTGCACCCCTCTCCGCAATCTTATACAGCTTCAGTATGCGCGGTTTGAGACAGTTTTATCCACAGCGGACCATTGTCTTTTCTATACGGACGGTTCTATGCATTTTTTTCATTTTTATGTTTTATATGGTGGGATTTTGCTAAATTTTGCACAAACAATCTTGACGGGAGAGAAAATAAATGGTATATTGTTCCTCGTAAGAAATACATAAAGCGCCGAATCATCGGCGCCCTTTATTTTCTTAACTTACGACGATAGAAAACTCGCAGGATGCGATTTCTATGATTGGTATGGGGATACCAGGCAATACTTTATAGTGTAACGGTTTTAGATCGTGACCGAGGCTGCTTTCTGTGGGGGAAAAGCAGCCTCATTTCTTTTTACTCTTTTTACTCTATTTGATATCAGTATATGGCGCGCGGTTGATCCCCTCTTTTACAGCTTCCTGCGCCACCGCGTTGGCAACGGCAAGCGCTACCCGCTTGTCAAAGGACGACGGAATCACATACTCGGCATTCAGCTCTTCTTCCGGGATCACAGCGGCGATCGCATGAGCCGCGGCCACTTTCATGGATTCCGTGATATCACGCGCCCGCACAGCCAGCACACCCTTGAACAGGCCAGGGAATACCAGGACATTGTTGATCTGGTTCGGATAATCGGAGCGCCCGGTTCCCACCACCACAGCGCCGCCTGCCTTCGCCTCGTCCGGCATGATCTCCGGCACCGGGTTTGCCATGGCAAAGACGATCCCCCGGTTCATGGTTGCCACCATCTCTTTTGTCACCAGGTTCGGCTTTGACACGCCCACAAAGATATCCGCGCCCTTCAGCGCGTCCGCCAGCTTGCCGTGCTCTTTATTCCGATTGCTGATATGAGAGATCTCCTCCTGCCCGGAGTTAAGCCCTTCGTCCCCCTCGCAGATAATACCGTTAATATCGCACATGATGATGTTGCCGAAGCCCATGGCGATCAACAGCTTGCCGATGGATACTCCCGCCGCGCCCGCGCCGTTGATCACCACCCGCAGGCTGCCCATCTGCTTGCCGGTCACCTTGACCGCGTTTAAGAGCGCGGCGCCAACCACGATCGCCGTCCCGTGCTGGTCGTCGTGGAAGATCGGGATATCACAGACCTCTTTTAACTTTTTCTCGATCTCAAAACACCTCGGCGCCGCAATGTCCTCCAGGTTGATCCCGCCAAAACTCTTGGAGATCAGGGCAATGGTCTTCACGATTGTATCCACATCCTTGGAATCCACGCACAGCGGAAATGCATCTACATCTGCAAACTCTTTAAACAGGGCGCATTTACCCTCCATGACCGGCATTCCTGCGGATGGGCCGATATCTCCCAGTCCCAGCACTGCCGTACCGTCAGTAATGACCGCCACCAGATTGCCCTTGCGGGTGTAGTCGTATGCCTTCTCCTCATCCTCCGCGATCAGCAGGCACGGCTCCGCCACACCCGGGGTATACGCAAGCGCCAGTTCTTCCCTGTTCGTGATCGGTGCGCGGGAGATCACCTCGATCTTGCCCTTCCACTCTCTATGCTTCTCAATCGCCAGCTGCTTCTTATCCACAGAATTTCCCTCCTGTATTGTAAATGAATTTGGTTTCTGACATTATTTTAATACAAATTGGGGGGAGCGTCAACGCGAACCGGATTTTGAATGCCCAGTTCCTGATGAAAATATTTCAAGGGAGAAAATTGATATCTACGTTCATATTCCGACTTATGTAAACAATTCTTCCCTGTAATATATCCGCAGTATTCATCTATAAACCGGACTGCATCCCGAACTATTTTATCAATATTATTAATTGTTTCCACATATTCATCATGATCGATCACAGCCTGTTTCTTTTCAAGATAATCAAGGTTTTGAATGATTACAAGCTTTGTATAATCCAAGCCTGATCTATGGCTGCGGGAACGTTTTGATTTTTGGAAATGAAATGCATAGGGATGGGATATCTCTGTCCGGTAAGGAATGCAAATATAATATTGTGGCTGTGGAAGCAGCAACAAACAACTATATGCCCGTTGTTTTTTATTCAGTATTTCCGAATATGGCGGATTGGGATAGGCGCAGTAAAAAGCATCCGCCAATCTAAGAATGTAATATTCATAATTGCTTTTCATAATGTTCTCCTGGAGATTGACACAAAATCTTGATATATGAAAATCTGAAAAACAGAAATGGGAGGAGCAGAAACTCCTCCCACTGGACTCTTCGCTCGGTCAATTTTTATTTTACCGACGAGTCAGAACCGTCACTCGTCTCATATCCGGTCAGTTTTTATTTTACCGACGAGTCAGAACCGTCACTCGTCTCATCCTGCGAAGTATCTTTTCAAGTAAATTATAAACAATCAACTTTCCGAATGCAAGCATTAATTTAATATTTACTCCACATAAGCGATCAGCTTCCCGCCGTCCTCCGACGTATCGATCACGATCGTCTGGCCTTCGCCGATATTCCCTTCCAGGATGATCCGCGCCGCCAGGGTCTCCACATGCTTCTGCAGATATCTGCGCAGCGGACGCGCGCCGTATGCCGGATCGTATCCGTGGTCAGTGATGAAATCTTTTGCCGCATCGGTAAGCTCCACCTTCAGTTCCCTGTCCGCCAGACGTTTATTCACATCTGCAACCATCAGATCCACAATGTGGTTGATATTGTCCTTCGTAAGCGGTTTGAACAGGATCGTCTCGTCCAGACGGTTCAAGAATTCCGGACGGAAATGGGCGTGTAAATCATTCATGACCATCTGCTCCGCGTCCGGTCGGATCAGACCGTTTTCATCGATACCTTCCAGCAGATACTGGGAACCGATGTTGGAGGTCATGATCAGGATCGTATTCTTGAAGTTCACGGTCTTGCCGGTGGAATCGGTGATACGCCCGTCGTCCAATACCTGGAGCAGCACGTTAAATACATCCGGATGGGCCTTTTCCACCTCATCGAACAGCACGACAGAGTATGGCTTCCTGCGCACGGCCTCGGTCAGCTGACCACCCTCGTCATAGCCTACATATCCTGGCGGCGCGCCGATCAGACGGGCCACGGAATGTTTCTCCATGTACTCACTCATATCGATACGCACCATGTTGTTCTCATCGTCAAATAATGCTTCCGCCAGAGCTTTGGCAAGCTCGGTCTTGCCGACGCCGGTCGGTCCCAGGAACAGGAAGGAACCGATGGGCTTGGTCGGGTCCTTGATCCCGGCTTTGGACCTCAGGATCGCCTCAGTCACCTTCTCCACGCCTTCATCCTGGCCCACCACACGTTTGTGCAGCACTTCGTCCAGGTGCAGGATCTTGCTCCGCTCGCTCTCATTCAACTTGCTGACAGGAATGCCGGTCCAACGGGAAATGATCCGGGCGATCTCGTCATCCGTCACACTCTCACGCACCAGGCTAAGATCCTGTTCTCTCACCTTCGCTTCCTCTGCCTCCAGCTCCTTCTGAAGCTGCGGCAGTCTGCCGTACTGGAGCTCGGCGGCCTTGTTTAGATCATACTGCTGCTGCGCCTGGGCAATATCCCTGTTTACCTGCTCGATCTCCTCGCGGAGTGAGGAAAGCCTGTCTACGGAAGACTTTTCATTCTCCCACTGGGCCTTTTTCGCCGTAAACTCGTCGTGCAGCTCGGCCAGGTTCTTCTGCAGGTCCTGCAAACGCTCCTGGCTTAAGCGGTCTGTCTCTTTCTTCAGGGCCGTCTCCTCGATCTCCATCTGCATGATCTTGCGGGACAGCTCGTCAAGCTCCGCCGGCATGGAATCCAGTTCGGTCTTGATCATGGCGCAGGCTTCGTCCACCAGGTCGATGGCCTTATCCGGCAGGAACCGGTCCGTGATGTAGCGGTCGGACAGCACTGCCGCCGCAACCAGCGCGGAGTCGGTGATCTTGACGCCGTGGAACACTTCGTAGCGGTCCTTGATGCCCCTTAAGATGGAGATGGTGTCCTCCACCGTCGGCTGGTCCACCTGGACCGGCTGGAAACGCCGCTCTAACGCCGCGTCCTTCTCAACATACTTCCGGTATTCATCCAGGGTAGTTGCACCGATACAGTGCAGTTCTCCTCTCGCCAGCATCGGCTTTAACAGATTGCCCGCATCCATGGAGCCTTCGGTCTTCCCTGCCCCAACGATCGTGTGAAGCTCATCGATAAACAGGATGATCTGTCCTTCGCTCTTCTTCACTTCCTCCAGGACCGCTTTCAGACGCTCCTCGAACTCGCCCCGGTACTTGGCGCCTGCGATCAGCGCCCCCATATCCAGGGCAAACAGCTTCCGGTCCTTCAGTCCCTCCGGCACATCACCCCGCACGATCCTCTGGGCAAGCCCTTCCACAACCGCCGTCTTACCGACGCCGGGCTCACCGATCAGGACCGGGTTGTTCTTGGTCTTCCTGGAAAGGATCTGTACCACGTTCCGGATCTCGCTGTCACGTCCGATCACCGGGTCCAGCTTCTGATTCCTCGCACGCTCCACCAGATCATATCCGTACTTCTCAAGGGTATCATAGGTCGCCTCCGGGTTGTCGCTGACCACGCGCTGGTTCCCCCTTACGGTAGAAAGAGCCTGCAAAAAGGCGTCCCTTGTGATCCCGTACTGTCTGAAAAGCTCCTTCATGGTACGGTCCGCATGTTTTATCATGGACAGAAAAATGTGTTCCACCGACACGTATTCATCGCCCATGGCCTTCGACTCATCCTCGGCATTTATCAGCACCTTGTTTAAATCCTGACTGATATAGACCTGCCCGCCTCCGCTCACCTTCGGCAGTCCAGCCAGCTTCTGCTCCGCCTCTCCGGTAACCATCTCTTTGGAAATGCCCATCTTGGTCAGGAGCTTCAAGATCAGGCTGTCATCCAGCGTCAGGAGACTGTAGAATAAATGCTCCTGCTCAATCTGCTGGTTGCCGTACTCATAGGCCAGCTTCTCGCAGTTCTGGACGGCCTCCATCGATTTTTGTGTGAATTTATTTATGTTCATAGAATTTGCCTCCATTTTTAGTGCTTTGACTTTGTTATATCAGTACTATAACACATGTTGTTAGCACTGTCAACAGGCGAGTGCTAATTTCTTTTCATATCAGTCCCCACCTTTATGTATTCTCTTGGAGAAACATGGTAGTAATCCCGAAAAGCTTTGTAAAAATTGCTGCTGTTGCTATAACCCAATACGGAGGAAATCTCTTCAACCGGCAGTTTTGTCCCTCTCAAAAGGATTACCGCCCGTTCCATTCGTAATTCCAATAAAATTTCTGAAAAGGACTTCCCAACTTCCCGGTGCAACAATGTTGAAACATAATTAGGGTGATACGAAAAATGCTTTGCAATTTCTTTGAGCGTCACGGTATCAACGTGTTCCCCGATATACTGTACGATTTTTTCCGAAGGGCTTTCATTTGCAGTCTCCCGATTCACATTGACATATTGACGCGCAACCTGAATAAGAAATGACAATGTGAGCGACTTCAAGACAACCTGTGTGTCCTCTTGCCGGTTGGCATACTCTACTACCATCATTTCAAGAAGCGCCCGTATGTTGCAGTCGTCCTCAATTTTGTAATGAATATATTCATCAGAAAATTTGTTGGTCGACGGGTCAAGCAGAAAATGAAACAGCTTTGTGTTGGCGGAAAGCATTGGTAAAAAGGCCCGACAAAAAGTGTCCTTCTGAACCAGTACGCCGATGATCGTTGTTTCCTTGTCGTCATGGACACAAAGAGCGTGACCGGCAAAGGGCTGGCCTGCATACAGTTCCCCCTCCTGAATCGTAATACGGTTATCGTACTTAAAACTAATGGAATCGTATTCGCCCTGATAGGTGTAATTGAAGTAGAAGTAATCATGCCGGTGAAACAACTCTTGCCGTCCTCTGCTCTGATGGACGACCACCATAATTTCATCTTCCGGCGCACCGGGCCAATAAAACATTTTTTCCTCTTGATCTTCACCGGGATAATTATGATATGTCCAGTCCAACACCCCAAATTCTTCCCGCAATCTCTCGACTGCCGCACATAAAATTTCTTTTCCCACCTTGCCACTCCTTTACTCCAAAAGCACCCAATTTTTGTTCCCATTATACTATGTGACATGAGAAAATACCACTGTATATATTAAGATTTGGCGCTGTTTCTCTAACTTCTTTCTTCTATACTAAGGATTGTTAAGAAAAACAGACAGGAGGTTATTCGATGGAAGAAAAAGAGTCAGGTGGTGGGAAAACAGTCTTTTATAAAAAGCTGTTTGTCCTTGTGCTGCCAATCGCATTTCAACAATTTATGCTGGCGGCGGTGAGTGCTTCGGACGCTCTCATGCTCGGATTTGTTAATCAGGATTCCCTGTCGGCGGTATCGTTGGCCGGGCAAATCACCTTTGTGTTCAACCTGTTTATGGGCGGGTTGACAATGGGAACAAGCATTTTGACTGCACAATACTACGGAAAGGGTGACGTAAACGCTATTGAGAGAATATTTGCATATGTCACAAGGGTTTCCTTTTTAATTTCAGCAGTTTTCTTTTTAGCGTCCCTTTTTATGCCCAATCAGTTAATGCGGATTTTTACCAGCGAGCTGCAACTAATAACGGGCGGCAGCGTTTATCTTCGTATTGTAGCAGCGTCCTATCTTTTCACCGGCATATCGCAAATTTACCTTTGTATCTTGAAAAATACAAGGTATGCCATGAAAAGCATGGTGATTGGGTCAAGCGCCGTTGTTATCAATATTTTCTTAAATGCCGCGCTGATCTTTGGGCTGGTCTTTTTCCCCAAAATGGGAATTGCGGGCGCTGCCCTTGCCACCTCTATTTCAAAGTTCCTTGAAATGCTTTGGGCCTATGTGGAATCCTTGCGAAAAAATCGAATCAGGCTGCGTATGAAGTATTGCTTTGCGGTAGATCGCCTTTTGGTCCTGGACTACTGGAAATATACAGTGCCTATGATGGGTGATTATCTGGTGTGGGGGTGTGGCTTCACCATGTATTCCGTCATTATGGGACACTTAGGCAGCGACGCTGTGGCCGCTAATTCGATTGCAAATATCGTAAAGAATTTGATCGTTAGTTTTTGTACCGGCCTTGCCAACGGCGGCGGCATTATCGTGGGTAACGAGTTGGGCATGGGAAATTTGAAACAAGCAAAGCTGTACGGCGGTCTGCTCTGGAAAATGGCGGTTATCGGAGGCGTGGCGTCCGGCCTGCTCCTGCTTGTGTTGTCACCTCTAATTTTGAACGTAACAGTTTTAAGCTCTCAAGCCACCGAATACTTAAAGTGGATGTTACTATTCTGTGCCTGTTATATGGTTGCAAAGGCAATTAACATGACGACAATAGCCGGGATTTTTCCCTCTGGCGGTGATTCCAAGTTTGGCTTGGTATGTGACGCAATCACCATGTGGATTTTTGCTGTTCCAGCCGGTTTCCTTGCGGCGTTTTATTGGAATCTACCCGTTGTCGTTGTATTCCTGATTATCAATTTAGATGAAGTTGTCAAGCTGCCCGCCGCCATTATCCATTATCGGAAATATGGCTGGCTAAAGAATATCACAAGAGAATTAGGAGAGAAACAGGTGCATTGACGAGGATTTCCGGCAATTCATTTACCTGCGGATTCTGGTAAATCTCAAATACATCCTGGAATGATAGCTGCATAACCGGGCGAGCCTCCCTGTACTTGCGGGGAGGCCCAGACTTTTGAAATTGTTTCTGGAAACTCCATCGTTTCGGATTGGATGGAAGACTATATAGCTCCGCCCATCCCTTTCCGCTCCCATCCCCTGCCCCTAAAATACAACAACCCCACGACCGCAGGCAAAAGCGGAGAAACCGCCTGCCCGATATAGATACCTGCATATCCCGCACCAGCCGCAAATGCCAGCAGCCAGCTTACAGGCAGCCGGACGACCACAGCGTCCAAAAGTGCATTTATCATTGCAATGTTTGCAGAACCGATCCCAATCGCAAAGGAATCAAATGTATATAAGACCGCATAGACCAGGCTGTTCACTCCACAGCAGATTCTCAGATAAAGAACCCCTGCATCCATAACTTCTGGACTGGCCGGGTCAAACAGCAGGATGATCTGCTCTGCAAATACCTGTACAAATACCACCGCCATAAACGTGACCAGGATATTTAGGCGCAGTCCGATCCTTGTAGTTTTCTTTACGCGTTCTATATCATCAGCGCCTATATTCTGCCCCACCATAGCGGTCACCGCCTGCCCGACCGCCCAGCAGGGCATGCCTGCAAATGTATTGACCTTCAGACCCACGCCTGACGCGGCTGCAACGGATACCCCAAAATGATTGAGCATCCCGGTGATCAAGAGATACGAGATATTGACGACCACCATTTGAACCGCCGTCGGCAGCCCAACTTTTAAAACAGCCGCCAGCCTGTCTGATTTTACCGCAAAGTTCCTTAACCGAAAATCAAAAACAAAGTTCTTTCTTTTCAGATGGACAATGGAGATAAAAAGGGAAATACACTGTGAAAAAATGGTGGCATACGCCGCTCCCTTTGTCCCCATGCCCAACGGCCCCACCAGAATCATATCCAATATGATATTTACAACTGTCGCAGCGGCAATAAAGTAAAGGGAGCTTTTGGAATCTCCATATCCCTTCATAATAGAACACACCGCGTTATAACCAAACACAAATACCGTACCGCAGCAGATGATCTTCATATAATCACAGGCATCCTGCATAGCATCCTCCGGAACATGGAGCATCTGAAAAAGAGGTCTGTATGCAAGTAATCCCAGAATCGTAACCAGAACGGATGCAATCAGGGCAACGGAAAACAACGTCCCTATGGTTTCAATCTGCCCGGTCTCATCCCTCGCCCCTTTACACTGTGCCACCAGTACCGTTCCACCCATTGTGACACCGATACAGATCGAATTGATAATAAAACTTATCATGGATGCATTACTGATCGCGGCAAGCCCCGTTTCTCCCACAAGCCTACCGACAACCAGCATGTCAACAATGCTGTAAAAGGATTGCAGCAGATTGGCAAGCAGCAGAGGGAATGCAAATAAAATCAACTTTTTTGATACACTTCCTGTTGTCAGATCCTGTCCATCTTTCATGATATAACTTCCTCGCATTATGATAGTAGTAGTGTTTATCGTCCCTCTCCAGGGACTGTATGTAACGGATTTCTTATATTGTTTTTACATTCATAGCATGTGCTTTCCCCTGAAGGACATAATTGCCTATGAATAAAAAAACAGAAGGCAGCAACCATATGCACCCTCTGCTTATAATTTAAATAATTATAACCAAAAGGCAGCCGACAAAACACTGTCGGCTGCCTAAATAGCATACGAAACAAACCCCAAACTACCGGTTCGTTTTGGAATATGCTTTTTCCTGTGATGATTTCATATCAGGCTCCACACAATGTTTTGTATGATACAATTGTTTGGAGCTGCATCCAATACAGAATTTCCCATATAATTGCATTGTGCTCACCCTTTCTTTTCGCCTTATGTTCTCATTATAGACAGCCAGGATCATGATGTCAATATTGTGATGGTCTTAAGTTTCACCCCTTAAATCTCAACTATTATCCTGCAAGCTAAAAATATAATAAATACCATTTTCTTTTACAACAATAATCCCTGGATTATTGTCAGTATAATATAGTTCCGAACCTTCTGCGGTCACAGCCGAGTCAAAATTCTGTTCGGGTATTCTGTCAACTGCCTGTTTGACAGTTCCTACTAATTCCATGCTGTCCAAAGGCGGATCTTCATAAATAGACTGCTCCCAATATAAAAGATCATTGTACATGATGCAATCCTGACCGCCATACTCAAAGCCTTCTCGATATGTTCCGGTAGGAGCAAGTTCAGGTTTGAGGTATTGGGGAATAGCAAAGACCCCAAAGAGCAATATGAGAACAACCCCGCAGATAATAAAAATTCTTTTTTTCATTCGCTTAGCTCCTTCCATTCTAATGTGTGTTATCTTGACATATAAATACTAATTTCAAACACACGATTATTTGTAATATGGAAACTACTGTATAAATCTATTATAACGGCTGTACTTGTTAATATCAATGTTTACAATATCGATATATTAATATAGTTATTTAGGTCAGTTTACAAGAGACTACACGCAGACCGTGAAACGGGCTGCTGACAACAAACGGCGCTATGCTCCCGGCAGGAAAACAGACTGTGAGTGTTTTGATAACAAAGAATATTCTAAAAAATACCGACGTACCGGAAAATAACAGAGGGCGCTGCTCCGCAGCGCCCCTTCCTGTATCCTTACTCCCCAAACACAGCCTTATAATCCGCCTGGAACTTGGCGATCCCGGCGGTGGTCAGCGGATGCTTTGTCATCTGCTCGATCACCCCGTAAGGTACCGTAGCGATATCTGCGCCCGCCTTTGCGCAGTCGATCACATGGATCGGATTGCGGATGCTGGCTGCGATCACCTCAGTCTTGATATCATGCACCATAAAGATCTCGGTGATATCCTCGATCAGGTCGATGCCCGGCATGGAGATATCGTCCAGACGTCCCAAAAACGGAGATACGTAGGTTGCGCCTGCGCGTGCCGCTAAGAGCGCCTGGGCTGCTGAAAATACCAGGGTCACGTTGGTCTTCACTCCCTCTGCTGTGAGCACCTTGACTGCTTTCAAGCCTTCCACAGTCATCGGGATCTTCACGACCATGTTCGGATGGATCGCTGCGATCTCACGGCCCTCTGCGATCATTCCCTCCGCGTCGGTGGTGGTAGCCTTCACCTCACCGCTGATCGGTCCGTCTACGATGGAGGCAATTTCCTCGATCACCTGCTTGAAATCACGGCCCTCCTTGGCGATCAGGGACGGATTGGTGGTAACGCCGCAGATCACGCCCATGTCATTTGCTTTTCTGATATCCTCTACATTTGCTGTATCTACAAAAAATTTCATGCTCTCTCCTTTTCATCTTTTATATTATTTTAGATCTTTTTGAATGATTCTACTCTTTACCGCCCTGCCCGTAATATGCATTCGGACCATGCTTCCTTAAGAAATGCTTATCCTGCATGCACTGCGGAGTGCGGTTGTCCGCTGTGGGGTTCAAAAGCTCCGTCATCAGGTTCATCTTCGCGATCTCCTCCAGTACCACTGCATTGTGGACCGCCTGGGCCGCATCCTTCCCCCAGGTAAACGGGCCGTGGTTCTTGCACAGCACGCCCGGCACATAGACCGGATTCTTACCCTGGAAGGTCTCGATGATCACCGTTCCGGTGTTCTTCTCATAGCCGTCCTCGATCTCCTCCGCAGTCAGATTCCTGGCACAGGGGATCTCCCCGTAGAAGTAATCTGCATGGGTGGTTCCGTAGCAGGGAAGCGCTCTGCCCGCCTGCGCCCAGGAGGTTGCAAAGGGCGAATGGGTATGTACGATCCCGCCGATCTCCGCAAATGCTTTGTAAAGCTCTACATGGGTCGCTGTGTCGGAGGACGGGTTAAGCGTCCCTTCCACCCGGTTTCCGTTCAGATCCATCACCACCATATCCTCCGGGCGGAGCACATCGTAGTCCACGCCGCTGGGCTTGATGACAAACAGGCCCAGCGCCCGGTCAATCCCGCTCACATTGCCCCAGGTGTAGGTGATCAGACCACGCCTCGGCAACTCCATATTTGCCTCATATACCTGCTGTTTTAATGCCTCTAACATATCCTGCCTCCGCTTTTCCAATATTTCTGCTCTGCCGCTGTCATATCCCGCAGCGCCGTCTCCGACGTTTGCCGCGTCTGTAACATCACAACTACCGCCAGGCACCGTCCGTCTCAGCCGGCATTCATCAAAGCGTGTCAACCGCCGCCCGCTCGATGGCAAGCCCGCCGCGGTACCGCTCCATAAATGCCTCAAAGCCAGCCACATCCGCTGCATCCGGCTCCATCCGGCTGCCCTTCTGCCCGGCAAATACCTTGTCTGCCAGATATCCTGCAAGGGTCTCGTCCGCGCCTTTCTGCACCATATAAGCCGCCAGCAGCGCGATCCCCCATGCGCCGCCCTCGCCTGCCGTCTCCATCACGGACACCGGCACACCGGCTGCAGCCGCCATGATACTTTGGCCCACGCCTTTCGTCTTGAACAGCCCGCCGTGTCCAAGGAGCACGTCCAGCTTCACATCTTCTTCCTTAAAAAGGATATCCAGACCGGTCTTCAGCGCGCCCAGGGATGTATACAGATGGGTCCTCATAAAGTTCGCCAGGTTAAATGCGCTGTCCGGCTTTCTCACGAAAAGGGGACGTCCTTCCTCAAAACCGGTGATATGCTCCCCGGAGAAATAGTTGTACGCCAGCAGTCCGCCGCAGTCCTTATCTCCCTCCAGCGCCTTGTTGTACAGGGTGCCAAAGAGCCGGTTCATATCCACGTCCATGCCCATGGCTTCGGAAAATTCCTTAAAGATCCCTACCCACGCATTGAGGTCCGAGGTACAGTTGTTGCAGTGCACCATGCCTACCAGGTCTCCTGCCGGCGTGGTCACCAGATCGATCTCCGGATGAACCTTCTTAAGTCCATGCTCCAAAACAACCATGGCAAATACGCTGGTCCCGGCGGACACATTGCCGGTCCTGACCGCAACGCTGTTCGTCGCCGTCATTCCGGTTCCCGCATCGCCCTCCGGCGGGCACATGGGAATGCCTGCTTTTAAGTTCCCGCTCACATCCAGAAGCTTCGCGCCTTCCTCCGTCAGCACGCCCGCATCCTGCCCGGCGGTCAGGGCCTTCGGCAGGATATCGCGCAGCTTCCACGGGAAATGCTTCTCTTCCACCAGCTTGTCAAACTGCTCCACACATCTCTGGTCAAAGTCCTTCGCAGCCGGGTCCACCGGGAACATCCCGGCTACATCTCCGATCCCCAGAACCTTCTGACCGGTCAGCTTCCAGTGTACATAGCCCTCCAGCGTGATCATATAGTCGATATCCGGAACATGGGCCTCGCCGTTTAAGATGGCCTGGTACAGGTGGGCAATGCTCCACCGCTGCGGGACCGGATAGCCAAACAGCTCCGTCAATTTCTCCGACGCCTCGCCCGTGATGGTATTGCGCCAGGTGCGGAACGGTACCAGGATATCGCCCGCCTTATCAAACACCATGTACCCGTGCATCATGGCGCTGATGCCGATGGCGCCGATCGTAACAAGGGCCTCATCGTACTGCCGCTCCACATCCTCCACCAGATCCCGGAATGCATCCTGCAGCCCCGCCCAGACCGCATCCAGAGAATAGGTCCAGATCCCGTCCACCAGCTGGTTCTCCCAGTCATGGCTTCCCGAAGCGACCGGGGTATGGTCCTCCCCGATCAGGACCGCCTTGATCCTGGTCGATCCCAGCTCAATGCCAAGAGCGGTCTTTCCCTCCCGGATCTGCCGCTTGATATCATTTCGATCAACTTCCATTGTAACCTCCTGTCTCTGCCGCTGTCCTACGGCAGCTATGCTTACCGGTAAACCACCGAGTTCCACATCAGTTCATTTTTCAGCCCGCGGATCGTGGTGTCATTGTCGATATACACCGCCTCGATCCCCATAGCTGCCGCCCAGTCGCCCATCTGCTCTGCGGTCAGGTCATAGGAAAATGCTGTGTGATGGGCGCCGCCCGCAATGATCCAGCTCTCCGCTCCGGTCGCCAGGTTTGGACGCGGAGTCCAGAATGCGGTCGCTACCGGCAGCTTCGGCATGGGCTTCTCCACCTTCTTGCAGTCCACTTCATTGATGATCAGGCGGAAACGATTGCCCAGATCGATCAGGGAGGTAGCCACTGCCGGCCCGGTCTTGGAGGTAAACACCAGTCTGGCCGGGTCTTCCCTGTCACCCATGGACAGCGGGCAGACCTTGATGCCGATCGGTCCTTCGGAGATGGTCGGGCAGACTTCCAGCATATGGGCCTGAAGGATGCCTTCCTTGCCCGGAACCAGGTTGTAGGTGTAATCCTCCATAAAGGAAGTTCCCTTTGCGTCCTTCATGCCAGAGGTCATCAGCTTCATCAGGCGTACCATGGCTGCGGTCTTCCAGTCCCCCTCGCCGCCGAAACCATAGCCTTTCTCCATCAGACGTTGGATCGCAAGCCCCGGAAGCTGCTTTAAGGAGCCAAGATCCCCGAAGTGAGTGACGATGGCCTGATAGTTCTTCTCCTTCAAAAACTTCTCAAAGCCGATCTCGATACCGGCCTGGACAGCCACATGGCTGCGGAACTCTTTTTCGTCCCTGCCTTCCAACAGGATATCATATCTGCTGTAATACTCCTCCACCAGGGTCTCGATGTCCCCGGCAGACACATCCTTCACATATTCGGCGATCTCGTTCACCGGATATGCGTCGATCTCCCAGCCGAATTTGATCTGGGCTTCCACCTTGTCGCCCTCGGTCACCGCCACATTGCGCATATTGTCAGCAATACGCACCACGCGGATATGGCTGCTCTCCATGATGCCAATGGCGGTCCTCATCCAGTCGGCGATCCGCTTCTGCACAGCTGGATCATCCCAGTGGCCCATGACCACCTTCCGCTCGATCCCCATACGGCTCACGATATGACCATACTCCCGGTCACCGTGGGCGGACTGGTTCTCGTTCATGAAATCCATGTCGATGGTATCGTAGGGGATCTCCTGATTGAACTGGGTGTGCAGGTGCATCAGTGGCTTTCTGTACTCCTGAAGCCCCAGGATCCAGGACTTGGCCGGTGAGAAGGTATGCATCCAGGTGATCACGCCCGCGCACTCCTCGTCCCCGTTGGCCTCGTTGAACAGGCGGCGGATCGAGGTGTTGTCGATCAGCGTCGGCTTCCACACCAGCTCAAAAGGCAGCACTCCCGACTCATTTAATCTTGCCACGATTATCCTGGAATGCTCTGCCACATTGGCAAGGCACTCGTCGCCATATAGATCCTGCGAACCGGTCGCGAACCAAAATTTGTAATTTTTACCGTCCATAATATTATACACTCCTTTTTATGATCTGTCTTTGATTTTCAGTCATTTTGTCGCCCTTTTTCAAGGGGCCATGTCAGTCCTCGAAATCATCCTCGCTCTGCCACGGGCGTAAAAACTCACCCCTGGCCAATTTTTTCAAGGACCATCCGGCCAGAGCCAGTCCGATACAGAAAAACAACACCATGCTGACGATCAGCACGATCTGCCTTGCCCCCGTGTATCTGCGTACCTCCTCGATCAGTCCCCAGGATAAATATACCAGATAGCTTCCTGCGATCAGGCGCAGGACCAGGATGATCTGCGCCGGGCGCGTTATCTTCTTTTTCTTAATATCTTCCACTACGTCCTGCCGCCTCCGTTTCTATGATCCTGACGGAATCCCGCTCGATCACTTCCGAGTCAAACAGGTAATTGCCGTCAAAATAAGGGTTCTCTATCATCTTTATCATGTTTTCCGCTGCTTTTTTTCCCAGGGCGTCCATGGGATGGGGGAAGGAAGTGACCTGCACCTCCCCAAACGCCGCCAGGTCCGAATTGTCAATGCTGACGATGGATAAGTCCTCCGGGATCCGGATGCCTTTTTTTGCGCAGATCCCCGTCAGGATATGGGCCACCTCATCGTTATAGCATACCAGCCCGGTGCAGCCCTCCAGACGGTACAGCAGATAATCCGGCCACTGTTCCAGGTTGTTAATATCCTCCGTGGCAAGCCACACTACCTTCTTCCCGTCCACCTTAAGGCCCGCTTCCTGGAGCCCCCGGACGTACCCCGCATACCGCAGGTGTCCCTGTCCGTCGTCGCATTTGAAGACTCCGCCGATCCTGCGGTGTCCCGCATGGATCAGGTATTCCGCCGCCTTCTGCCCAACGCTTCGGTCATCCAGCGCCACACAGGGCAGATCAAGCTCCGGATAGCTGCAGTTGAAAAACAGGATCGGGATCTGCTGTTCCATCAGTTTCTTATAATAATGCAGATTGGGATTGGGCAGGGCGCTCCTTGCCGGCTCCACGATCAGTCCGTCGATACCGCCCTTTTCCAGGATAGAATCCAGGATATCGCACTCCCGGTCGATCCGGTTCCCCGTGAAGGCTACCTGCATGGTGTAACCGGCTTTTGAGAGCACACGCTCGATCCCTCTCATCACAGGAGGAAATATGTAGCTGTCCACATAGGTACTGATCACCGCGATATTTTTGTAGGATTTCTGCCTGACGGCCCTGACCGTCTCACCAACATAAGTACCGCTCCCCCGGACACGGCGCACCAGCTTCTGCTGCTCCAAGAGATCCACCGCGTGGCGCACGGTCTGACGGCTTAAGTCAAACTGCGCCGCCAGCTCATTCTCCGAAGGAAGCTTATCCCCCATGGCAAATGTCCCGTTATTGATATTCTCCAGCACCCAGTTTACGACTGCTTTATATTTTGGTTCCTGTCCCTGCATCTGTTTTTTATCTCCTTGTTATTTCTTTCTCTTTGATAACAAGTCTACCGTAACAGCGCCCAAAAGTACAGCACCTTTCACGATTTTCTGGATATCTGTGGACCACCCGTAAAGGGACATTCCGTTGTTTAAGATACCCATGATAAATGCCCCGACCACCGCTCCGATGATCGTACCAACGCCGCCGGTCGTTGCCGCGCCGCCGATGTAACAGGACGCGATCGCATCCATCTCAAACTGGTCGCCCGCCTTCGGCGTGGCAGAGGCGTTTCGTGCGGAGAGGACGATGCCTGCCACTGCGCACAGGATACCCATATTGGTGTATACCCAGAAGAACACCTTTTCCGTATTGATGCCGGAAAGCTTGGCTGCCTTCGCATTGCCGCCCAGCGCATAGATCTGGCGTCCGGCAACGGTCTTGCTGGTGATGAAATGGTACAGCGCCACCAGCGCGCCCATGATGACCAGCACGAACGGGATTCCGTTATAGCGGGCCAGCTTGTAGAAGAAGAACCAGATGATCAGCAGGATCACCGCCTCCTTCGCAACGGTCTGCCACAGCGGGTTGACCGGGAATCCGTATTTTTTCTTGGTGCGGATCGACTTAAGCTCGGACAGCACCACCAGGACAGAGGCCGCTGCCGCCACGGCGATACAGACCAGATCCAGCGTGCCGTTTCCAAAGGGAACCTTGACGGTGGGAAGGAAGCCTGCGCCTATGTAGGAATAGCTTGCGGAAAACGGGCCTTTTGTCTGTGCCTTTAAGAGGGTGTAGGTAAGTCCGCGCCCCATCAGCATGGTTGCCAGGGTAACGATAAACGGCGGGATCGCCAGCTTCGACACGAAGAAACCGACGAACATACCGGACAGGGTACCGATCGCCAGGGCTGCCAGGATCGCCACCCACATGTTGGTCTTGTAGTCTACCATCATGATGCCGACTACCGCGCCGCAGAGGGCAACCACCGAGCCAACTCCCAGGTCGATGTTGCCGGTCAGTACGCAGAGCAGCATACCCACTGCCAGGATCACAACGTATCCGTTCTGCATGATCAGGTTGTTGATGTTGGCGGGGGACATGTTCTTTCCGCCGGTCATGACGGCAAATATCAGGAATACTGCGATCAGCGCCAGCAGCATACCGTACTGTTTCATATCAATATTAACTGTTTTCTTCTTATCCATCTCACTCATCCTTTCCATTATCCTGCATAATGCACTTCATGATCCGCTCCTGGGATACTTCATCCTTTGACAGCTCCCCGGTGATCTTGCCCTCATTGATGACATAGATCCGGTCGCAGGTGCCGATAACCTCCTGAAGCTCGGAGGAGATCACGATGACCGCCTTGCCCGCTTTTGCCAGGTCATTGATCACGCAGTAAATCTCATATTTGGCGCCCACGTCGATGCCGCGGGTCGGCTCATCCAGGATCAGCACGTCCGGCTGCGTCAGCATCCATTTGGCTAACACCACCTTCTGCTGGTTTCCTCCTGATAAGGAGCCTACCGTCTGATTGATGGAATTTGATTTGATATTGATCCTCTTTTTGTATTCTTCTGCCGATACGATCTCGTCATTGCTGTTTACCACGCCGTTTTTGGAGAAAAAGTTGCGCAGCGCTGCCAGCGTCATATTCCCCCTGATACTTTCGATCAGCACCAGGCCGTAGTTCTTCCGGTCCTCTGAAACGTAGGCCAGTTTGTTGTTGATGGCGTCGCGGACGTCCTTTAAGTGGACCTCTTTCCCGTTGATCTTCACCTGGCCGCTGATCTTCTGCCCGTAGGATCTTCCAAACAGGCTCATGGCAAGCTCGGTCCGCCCCGCTCCCATCAGGCCCGCAAAGCCTACAACCTCTCCCGCCTTTACATGGAAACTCACATCCCGGATCATCTGGCGGTCCGGGTCGTCCGGATGATAGACATTCCAGTTGTTGACCTCAAAGATCGTATCCCCGATCGCGCACTTGCGCTCCGGGTAACGGTTGGTCAGCTCACGTCCCACCATGCCTTTGATGATCCGGTCCTCGCTGATATCGTCCTTTTCTTTGTCCAGGGTCTCGATGGTCTTCCCATCCCGGATCACGGTGATGGAATCCGCCACATAGCTGATCTCGTTTAACTTGTGGGAGATGATGATGCAGGTAATGCCATGTTTCTTTAAATCCAGCATGATCTCCAAAAGCCTCTGGCTCTCCTCGTCATTTAAAGCCGCGGTCGGCTCGTCCAGGATCAGGAGCTCTACCTTTTTTGCCATGGCCTTGGCGATCTCGATCAGCTGCTGTTTGCCCACGCCCAGGCTGCTGACCGGCGCATTTAAGTTCTCGTTCTCCAGGCCCACCCTGGCAAGCATCTCCTGCGCGTGCTTGTGGGTCTTCGTCCAGTCGATCACGCCCTTTACCGAGGTCTGCTCGTTCCCCAGGAATACATTTTCCGAAACGGACATGTACGGGCTTAAGGCAAGCTCCTGGTGGATGATGACGATCCCCTTCGCTTCACTCTGCTTAATGCTGTGGAACTGGCACACATTGCCGTTGTAGACAATATCGCCGGTGTAGCTGCCGTAAGGCCAGACTCCCGAGAGCACATTCATCAGGGTGGACTTGCCTGCTCCGTTTTCCCCGCAGAGCGCATGGATCTCGCCGCGCTTCACCTTGATGTTCACATCATCCAGCGCCTTCACTCCGGAAAACTCCTTCGTGATGTGATTCATCTCCAAGATATAATCGGACATCTTCTCAACTCCTTCTCTTTATTTTCAACAGAAAGTCCTGCACGCAAAACCCCTGTATCCTCCGTACTATGAAACAGGCGGCGGTACCTACGCCGCCGCCTGTCCATACGTTTTATTACTGTGCCAGCTGTTCCTCTGTGTAGTAACCGCCTTCCACAATGATCTCTTTATAGTTGTCTTTATCTACTGCAACCGGGGTGCACAGATAGGACGGAACCACGATCTTGCCGTTGTTGTACTGCTCGGTATCGTTGATCTCCGGCTCAGCTCCCTCAAGAACTGCCTGTACCATGGTTACGCACTTCTCAGCCAGGAGACGGGTGTCCTTGTAGATGGACATGGTCTGATAACCGGAAATGATGTTCTTGGTTGCCATCAGCTCAGCGTCCTGACCTGTGATCAGCGGCCAGTCCTCGCCAACCTTGTAGCCTGCGCCTTCAAGAGCTGCTTTACATCCATATGCGAAACCGTCAAATGCGCTTGCGCAGATATCCAGCTTCTTGTCTGCATAGAAACCGGTCAGATAGTTCTCACAGTTCTGCTGTGCGGTCTCCTGGGACCATCTCAAGATACAGGTATCTTCAAAGGAAGTTCTGCCGGACTCACATACCAGAGTGCCGTCATCCAGATACGGCTGGAGCACTTCCATCAGGCCGTTGTACAGAAACAGTGCGTTGTTGTCATCCGGTGAGCCCATGAAGAACTCGATGGTGTAGGACTTGCCTTCTGCTTTGGCCTTGTCCAGTTCTTTCTTTTCTTTTATGTACTCGCCGATGGCGGTTCCAACACCCTTGTTATCGAAGGTTGCATAGTAGGATACTGCATCGGTGTCCATCAGAAGACGGTCGTAAGCAATGATCGGGATGCCTGCGTTCTTGGCCTGCTCCTCCACGTTTACCAGTACGGAAGAGTCGATGGATGCGATAACCAGGCAGTTTACGCCGGATGCGATCATGTTCTCGATCTGAGAAACCTGCATCTGCACGTCATCCTCAGCGTACTGAAGATCTACTTCATAGCCAAGCCCTTCAAGCTGCTTCTTCATGTTGGCGCCGTCGTTGATCCAGCGCTCAGAGGACTGGGTCGGCATCGCCACGCCAACCTTGCCGCCTTCGGTGGTTGCCTTCGCCGCTTCTGTTGCCGCTGCTGCCGCCGTGGTGTCTCCCGCCGCTGCCGGAGCCTCGGTTGCAGGTGCCGCTGCCGTCGTAGCCGCTGTCTGTGAACCGCCGCAGCCTGCAAGCAGTGCTGCTGTCATTGCTGTTCCGAGGATGATACTGAGAATTCTTCGTTTCATGATTTTCCCTCCCAGGATATATATTTTTGTATATACAACTTGCACGACTGTGCAATTTTGTACGAACGTGAATGCGCGCAATTATTTATGTATTTTTTGTCATATTTTGCGCACAATACCTATTAACACTAACTTTCATTCTGCCGTTTTGTTATTATTGCTTATATCCGTTCTGTTTTTGATAATACAACTATACATTTTTCTCTATCATTTGTCAATACTGTTTTGTACTTTTTATTAATATTTTTTATAGTTGTACATACATGTTTGCAGAGAACAATAGCGGCAGCCTGGAAATTTGCCTGGCTGCCGCTATTGTTTATTTCTGATGTTTTATCTCTGATCGATCCCTTCCCCGTTCCAATTCAATCCCCCGGAGTTCCGTCAGCCCGTCTCATCCCCGCTCGTTCCGTATGGTAACTTCCATCTGGTTGAACGGGATCTCGATGCCGGCCCGGTCAAATTCTTCTTTGATGCTCTCGGTGACAGCCCAGCGCACGGTCCAGTAATCCGACGTCTTCGTCCAGCCCCTGCCTCCGATCACAACCGCGCTGTCCGCCAACTCTCCCACATATACCGTGATCCCGTCTTCCTTCAGGATCAGAGGATGGCTCTCGTAGATATGGCGGATGATCTCTTTTGCCTTCTTCATATCAGAAGAATATCCGATCCCCACCTCGATATCCACCCGCCGCTTTTCCTGGGCTGTCACATTGACCACAGCTCCATTGGAAATGCTGCCGTTGGGGATCGTGATCTTCTTGTTGTCCACAGTCACAAGGGTTGTGTAGACAAGCCCCACATTCTCCACCGTTCCCTCCATGCCGTCGTAGATAATATAATCCTTCACGCCAAAGGGACGCATCAGCATGATCAATATCCCGCCCGCCACATTTGCCAGGCTGCCCTGAAGGGACAGGCCCACGGCAATACCGGCAGAACCAAGCAGGGCGATGATCGACGCCGACGGTATGCCGATCTGATCCGCAGCAATAAAGATCGTCAGGGCATATATCCCCGCATCTGCTACGGATATGAGGAACCTGGCAACGCTTAAGTCCAGCTCCGTCCGCTCAAAGGTCTTTTTCAGTATCCGCCGGACGATCCGCACCACCCGGGTGCCAATAAACAGGATCACCGCAGCGATCAGCAGCCGGTATCCAAATCTCATCAGCCCCGGCGTCCAGCTCTTCATTGTCGTCAACACTTCTTCCATCTGTTTATCCTCCCATACTTATGCCTCTCCGGCAGGCCGGCTTCACGCCTCACGCCTGTCTGTCAAGCAGCCTTCCAAGCTCCCGCTCCTCCTCTGAAAACAGCAGCTCCTTATTGTACCGGTAATACCGGTCGCAGTCATATTCCTGCAAAAATTCCACACTGTAAAATCCGGTGTTCAGCTCTGTGACGAACAGTACCATCTCCTGGCTGTTCCCAAATGCCGCTTCCATGAAATCAAAGCCATGCTCCAGCATCTTTCCTGCTTCGTCCACCAGGTTCTCGTATCCGTCGCTGTCTGCGCCAAACCTGCCGCGGAGAAACTGCTTTGCCTCCTCCTCCGTGCGGATGTCCTGTCTGCGAAGCTCCTGCAGATCTGCCTCCAGCTTTGCAGTCACTGCCCGGTCAAGACGCAGCTCTCTTCTGGACAACAGCCCGTTTTCCCGACTCTTCTCCCAGGTTTCCCGGAAGGAATCGATCCTTCGGGCGAATTCCTGCATAAAATGCGCGGAGGCGGCGCTGCTCTTTTCCATACCTGCTCCCGGCATCATGCCATCCTGCGCCGCATCTGCCTCCTGCGGCGCGCCTGTCTCCAACACCTTCCGCAGCACATCCATCCGCCGCTCCAGCATCTCCCCGGTCTCACTGACCTGGCGGAACTTTCCGTTCAAGCCGGAGAGCAGCAGGCCGACCACACTGATCCGCTCATCGAAAGGCGCCCGTTCCAGCTTGTCCACTGCCGCCTCGGAGATCTCTCCCGCCAGCACCCGCTCCACCTGATAGTCATCCTGGTACTTGTAATAAAGCTCCAGATAATTGGCAAAATCCTTCGCTATCTTCGGAAACTGGATATATTCAGCCACCAGCTCCCGGTCCACTTTCTTCTCCAGCGTTTCATACACCTGGATCAGCTGCGATAAGTCCTCCCAGCCGCGGGGCGTGGCAAACAGCTTGCCGTCCACTGTGGTCTCGATCCGGCAGAAGTTCTCCCGCCGTACATTCAAATAGGCGCGGACAGCCGGATGGATATCCGCCTGCACCGCATATTCCTTCCACACTCCAAAATCCGGTTCCACATCGATGCGGCGGATCCGGTCCATGGTCACGATATCAAACTCCCGGACAGACTTGTTGTATTCCGGCGGGTTCCCTGCCGCCACGATGATCCAGCCATCGGGGATTTTGTGGTTCCCGAATGTTTTCCCCTGCAAAAACTGCAGCATGGTGGGCGCCAGGGTTTCCGACACGCAGTTGATCTCGTCGATAAACAAGATCCCTTCCGGAAGGCCCGTCTGTTCAATCTTCTCATAAACGGATGCCACGATCTCGCTCATGGTGTATTCCGTCACCGCATATTCCCTTCCCCCATACTGTCTGTGCTGGATAAACGGCAGGCCGATGGCGCTCTGCCTGGTGTGATGGGTGATGGTATAGGCCACCAGCCCGATCCGGCATTCCCGGGAAATCTGCTCCATGATCTGGGTTTTTCCCACGCCGGGAGGCCCGATCAGCAGTACCGGCCTCTGACGGATGGAAGGGATCGTGTACATCCCGTATTCGTCCCTCTGCAGATATGCCGCAATGGTGTCCTTGATCTCCTGTTTTGCTCGTTTTATATTCATTCTGTCATAATCTCCTCAGTCTCCAGTATCAGCTTCATCGCCCAGGCCGGCACGGAAATATCCGTGTACTGGTCCTTGACAAAAACAAAAGCTGTATCATAAACCGGACGCTTTACCGGGTAGATCCCCTCCCCGTCCGTAAAATAGATCAATCCCTTCAGGCGGTGGAACGCCCCCTGCTTCACCATATGGTCCACATGCTCAAAGGCCGGCCGAAAATCCGTCCCGCCCTGCCCGATGATGGTAAAGTCCTCCATGTAGCGTTCCATCTCCTCCCGGCTGGTGATCAGCCGGTCATCCTGCACCTGTTCATCACACTGGATGATGTGGATGCAGGTCTTTTTAAAATAGCTGTCCGCCTCGCTGAGCACATCATAGGTCTCCTCCAGGAATCTGCGGACCAGGTCACCAGAACAGGACATGGACGTGTCGATCACGATCACAAAATCCTCCACCCGGCTGATCTCCCTGGACTCCAGCGGTTCCACCAGCGGCATATTCCCGTACAGGGACAGGCCGTAAGTGTAAAACACATAGTCGAAGGAATCCTCATCCACCTGCATCTCCTCCCGGAGGACCGAAAATTTCCGCAGGAACCGCCTATAGTCATACCGCTCCCGGTTCTCCACCTGCACCTGCTCCAGCAGGCTTTTGGACTCCTCGTCCTGCTGGTTGCCCATGGTCTCCATCTCGGTCTGTACCTTATCCCGGTTGTCGCTCCACTGGTTCTGCCGGATCATGGCTGTCTGGGGCGCATCCGGCGGCAGCTCCCAGTACTGGTGGTCGTCCACATAGTATTCCGCCTCCAGCCGGTCCCGCTGCGTTTCCGTCAGATCCATCCCCGACAGGACCCGGTACACCCCTTCCGCATTCAGCACCGAAAGCTTCCCGCGCAGCCGTCCGTACCAGTCCCGCCTAAACGGGGTCAGCGGCACATGGACGCATTTTAAGTAAAGCCCGTCGATCACCGACTCTGCGGCAATGTCACACGACAGGTTCCACATCCGCACATCCCGTCCGCCGCGCATATCCATATGGCAGAACAGGCAGTGAAATACCATGTGTAAGTACGAGCGGTTCACAAAGACCCTTCCCCGCCGGTACAGACTGCCCAGATAGTCCGGATGATAGTAGATCAGAAAGCCGTCCGTTCCCAGCCCCCGGCACTCCGGGTCCGCCTCAAACCCCAGGCTGCTCAGAGAAATATCCAGATAGCGCATGTTTAAGTACAGCTCATTTCTGGAATTTGACAGGACCCGGGTGCACAGCTCCACCATATTTAGTTCTTCTAACTGCCGGTGTCTCACCGGATCGATCATCGTCCCACCGCCTTTTGCTGCCGATGGCAGCTATTATTCACTCTATAATTCAAATCTTTTCTTTCTCCTTCTCTGCTGACCGGGGAGGCCTTCCTCTCCCGTGCCGGTACAGGCTGCGCCGGTCTGCATCAGGTGCCGGTAATCCATCAGCCAGCTGACCATCTCCGTATCGCCCGCCTGCTGCGCCATGGATATCAGAGTCTCTAACTGCATCCCCAAGGTCTTTTCAGGAGACAGCACCGATTCCACCAGCCATGGCAAGCCGCCCGGCTCCAGATTCGTCACCGCGCCGCGGTTCCAGCCATCCGCCCCTATGAGAAGCCTCCCTGCGGTCTGCCAGTGCTCCCGCACATAGTCCAGATACATCACCCTGTGCGCTTCGGACAGCCCCGCAGAAAACAGCAGCCGCCCCAGCGCCAGCTCCGTCACCAGCTCCTCCGGCTCCTGCACTTTGGCATGGGGGAACAGTTCATCATAGCTTAAATACTGGAACTGCCGGTTGGCGAAACAGTACCGGTAACGGTGCCCGCAGCCATGAGTCTCGATAAACAGGATCCTGGCAGGAGTATTTTCCACCGATTCCTCGAAGTATTCCGGAAAGATCAGCCTGGCTTCCGCCAGATCCCCAGCCCGGCCCGCGCCGTCCTCCGTCCAATGCATATCCCGGCCTGCTCCGCTCTCCGCCGGCCTTAACCGCACCCGCAATGTCTGGCGCAGCTCCGAGAGCATGTCCTGAAAACAGGATTTCTCCCCCTCAAATTCCGTGATATCCAAAAGCTCCACACTCCGCACTCCGGCAAACAGCCCCGCTCCCAGATCCGTCACCCGGCTGTAACAGTAAATGCGGCGCAGCTTATCACATTCATAAAAGCCGTAAGCGCCTATCTTTTTTAAATTCGGCGGCAGATGGACTTCCTCCACATCACTGCCTGACAGCACATAAGCGCCCAGTTCCGTTACCGGGCAGCCTTCCAGCTCCTCAGGTACGGAAACGACCGCTCCCACTTCCTCTATTTTGTCGATCCGGGCTTCCCGCCCGGTTATGGTATACTTTAATTCCATAATCACCTGCATTTACTTTTATTCATTCTATCTTATCATAACCCGGATCACTGTCTGTCATCCCGGAAAACCCTCTGAACGCTGTCATTATATCCGGATCCTTACATAAAACCACTCGTCTTCCACGCCGTATTCCAGCGTCCCCTTCCACTGCCCCACCAGACCAGCCAGGCTCCTGATACCAAGTCCGCGCCCTTCTCTGTCTCCCAGGACAGGAGGGTTCGCCCCACGAAGATACCGGTCCTCTTCCGAAAAAACATTACGGATCTCAAGCAATGTCTCTTTCCCATCCTGGCGTCCGACTACATGAAGCCGTCTGCGGTCCGGCATTTCCAGGCTTTTGCTGGCACAGACGGCATTCTCCAGAATATTTCCCAGTACCATAGCGATCCCCCAGTCATTGCCGCCCAGATCATCCGGCAGCAGCTCCAGCTCCACGGTCATCTGGATCTGCTGAGACTCTGCCAGCCGTACATAATGTGAGATCACCCCATTGATCGGGATATTCCTGCAATAACGGTTTATCTGCGCCATGTCAGGCATGTCCATCATCTCCGCCAGCGTCCGCTCCACACCCTCGTAATCCTGCTCAGCCATCATGCCTCTCAGCATCCGGACAAAATGACGGCTGTCATGGTTATATTCCGCAATCCTGCGCTCAGCCCGGCGCATCTGGTCAACCTCCATCTTCAATGCTTCCATACAGACCCCGAGAACATTCTGATCCCGGTCTTCCAATTCTTTCTGCTTCAGCCTTCCCAGCATCTGAAACATCAGTATGATCAGAAGATAGATCGTAAAAAGATAGGCTAACGGCATCATATAATGAAGGGCCGTGACATCCGGACGCTTCAAGCAGTCAAACAGCAGGTATACCCCGCAGTAAAACATGACCAGGACTATGGTGATCTGCCCCCATTCCGCCCGGTATATCTGCTGAAGCTTACGATAGGACGGCAGCAGAAAACGTATCAGCAGGAAAAGCAGCAGCACATGGCAGACGATCTCTGCCGCAAATACCACCGCGGTCACAGCATTCACCGAAAGGAGGATCTTGGCCATCATATCGCCGCACATGATATAGCTTCCTCCGAGGAAAGCCGTAAACACTGCCCGCCCGTCCCGGTATTGTGAAACGATCAGTTCACCGCTTATGCTGACCAGGCTGGCGATCACCATGGTAAACCGCCAGGTATACCCCATCCCGGATAGCCGGTAACGCAAAAATTCCAGCATAAACACCAGGATATAGGTAACTGACAGTACGGCTGCGGTGATCCACAAGCTGTAACGTCTTTTTGTAAAGACCAGCATGAACGCGGCCAAAAAAAAATGGGAAATCCCATAAACAACCAGTAATTGCAGGCTCATGAGCAATCTCCTTTATATCAATATCCGGGCAAAAAACTCTCCCCGTTGGACGCCGCAGCTGAACGTTACCTGATTTTTCTCAGCAAAATATGCAACACTGTGCATGCCGATCCCGTGACCCTCTCCTCTTTGCGACACCGGCAGCCCGGTCTCCGGATCGAAAACAATCTTCTTCCCGCAGGTGTTTCTGATCTCGATCAGCACCTGCCCATGCCTCTGCCGGGCCGTCACCCGGATACGTCTGAGAGCATCCTTTTCCGTTCCCTCACATGCCCGGATCGCATTGTCCAGCAGGTTGCCGACGACCACCGCCAGCTGCCAGTCGTTGACCCGCAGTTTTTCCGGAAGCTCCAGCCGGGCTGCGAACTCAATCTCTTTGGAGGCCGCCTCCGCCGCATAGGACACCAGGACGCCGTTGACCGCCGCATTGTGCGTATAACGGACCGGACAGGATACCATTGTCATCTCCTGCATCTCTTCCAACATCTGATTGATCCCGTCATAATCCTTTTTCTCCATCAGGCCCTGCATGATCCGGATCAGGCGCTGTTTATCTCGGACATGGTCTGTGATCTTGCTCTCCGTCTCCCTCATCTCGTCCAGTTCATGCCTCAGCGCACGGATACCCGCTTTCAATATCTCCCGTTCCCGCACAGTCTGCTGTTCCCGGTACAGCTTTCCGATCATCCGGAATACCAGGATATAGGCGATATACATGGTCGCCAGAAAAAACATCACCGCCAGCATCGCTTTCATAGGTTTGCCGCTTCCCTTGGCGACCAGATCCAGCCCCTGGGCAGATATATAGAAGAGCGAAGGCATCAGGCACATGTTCATCCATTCACCCCTGCCCTCCCTCTGGATTTCCAAATAAACAGGGCGCAGCAGATAGATCAGCATCCACAATAAAGCGGCATTCATCAAAATCTCATAGACCACCGATGCCTGCATCCACTCCGTCAAAACATACATATAGACGCTGCTCATCACTCCCGGGAGCACGTAGTTGCTGGACATCAGCCCCGTAAACAATGCGCGGAAATCCCGGTATTCCGAGATCAATAGCGTGACACTCTGCAGGATCAGGATCTGAAGTATCACAATGATCGAATATGCCTGTTCGCTGCTGTCAAGAAAATCATGCAGGATCTCAAGCCCTGACAGCATGGCAAATGCTGCCAGCAGGATTCCAACGGTCTTTCTCATGGAGTATCGCCGCTGTGTGAACGCCAGTAAAAAACACATCATGCTGAAATGGGAAATACAATAACATATAACTCGGAATTCGTCCATACTCATCCCCTTTTATTCCTATAACATTAAAATCATACCATAATTCCACAGCATTGAAAAGAGCCGCCGCACAGGCGGTTGCCCGCCCGGCAGTGGCTCCTGCTGCACTACATTATTTCATCATCCTTTTTCCGCCGTCTCAAGAACATGGCTCCCACCAGGGACCCCAGCAGGGCAACCGCCTGCAGGGCGGCCGGAATGCCGCTGTTTCCTGTCTTTGGAAGCGCCAGCGGTACTTCTTCATCCTCAATGGGGATCATGAAGCGTCCAAGAGGCACATCGTTTTCATTGATCGTCACCAGCATCTCACCGTTTGGATCTGGTACCGGCAGTCCATCTCCCGGTCCTCCCGGGCTTGTGGAGCCTCCCGGTGTGTTCGAACCGCCACCGCCGCCTCCACCGCCGCCGCTGTTTCTGCTGTTTATGATCACGATCTCTGACTCTGCATCTGCCGGTTCCCGGTTCGGCACAGCCAGGAGTCCGGTATTCACCGTCTCTCCATCCTGCGTGATCCTCACCACAAATGTTGTCATCTTATTGAGTCCATATCCGGAAGGCGCTTTTATCTCTGCGATCCGGTAGGTCCCATACGGAACATCCCGGAACATAAAGCTTCCGTCAGCCCCGGAGACTGCCGTCCTGCCGTCGTACAGATTGGCCTCCACAAATTCCGTGACATCCGCTGCAAACAGCCCTATGACAGCTCCTGCAAGAGGCGCTTTTCTGTTCGTCAGCTTCAGCCCTTCAATGTTCCCGCGCTTTAAAGTGTTGACGATCGGTTGCCCGCTCACCTGGATCTCCGCAGTGGTATCCATGCCGGCCTGAACCGATACCCGGTACTCCGTATCATCCTTCGTGTATGCTTCGGACGGAGCTTTATCCTCTTTTACCACGTATTCTCCAACCGGTACTCCGGCAAAAACAAAACTGCCGTTCTCTGCACTTACCGCCGTGCGGTACTGCACCTTCCCGTCTTCTGAATACAGGCCAAACTCCGCGCCCTTTAAGGCTAAGCCGCTGTCACTGACCTTCTGCCCTGCAATATCATAGCGCTTCAGGCTGTTGTGGAACTGGAGCGTATCATGCTCCGGATCAGCATCCTCACCGTCATACTCTGTCAAAAGCTGCGCCTTGTCGCTGCTCTGTGTCAGCTCTACCCTGCGCGGTTCCGTACCGGCATACAGGCTGTAGTCCGGTCCGTCTACCTCTGTCACAATATAAGTTCCCACCGGCAGTCCGCTGAGCTTCACTCTGCCGTCCTCATCTGTCGTCACACGGATGCCGCCGTCTGCGGTCATGTTTTCCGCTTCCGCCGCTTCCCCGTTGATCCTGAGAGTCGGGATATCTGCGATCTTCTTCGCACTGTCCGCAACCGCATCCCTGCCTGTGATCTCAAATACAAATCCTGTGCCGGGCTTTTTCTCCTCTGCCATGGCCAGGTCGTCCGGCCTGGATGTCTCGATGGTCTTTTCCAGCGTAAATCCGCCGAGGGCAAGCCTGTTGTAGAAGGCTGTATCTGCGTCATTCCCACTGTTGGAGATGATGACAGCGCCAAGCTCCTGCACGGTCTCATGGTCCTCGCTGTGGATCGTAAACCGGTAGGCTTTCTGACTGCTCCCATCCATTTCCGCCTCGTAGCCGTCCGGGACCTTCGTCTCCTTCAGCCAGTAGGTTCCCTGGATCAGCCTCAGATCACCGCCTCCGTCCCGCTGTAAATATCTGACTCCGTTCACGGTCTGTTTCAGGCCGCTTCCGTTTTCCAGCGTATACACGCCGTCCCGGTCGCCGTCCTTTAGATATGCGACCGCCTCTGCCTCTGTGCAGTCTTCATCCGCATATACGGTGAATTCCGCCATGCCCGGCATCAGCTCTGCCACACCGCTCCCGTCATCCGACTTCTTGGTCAGCTGAACACTGCCCCATTTGTTGCTGTTGGTAAATACAATATCCTTAAGCGCCGCTTCCCCATCGGCATAGCCCCGGGTCACATGCGCTCCCTGCGCCGTTATGACTGCCCGGTACTGCATGGTGGACGGCACATAACCAGAAGGCGCTTTTATCTCTTTAATATAATAGGTTCCATATGGTACCTGTTCAAAGGCAAATCCACCCGAAGGAGCGGATGCATTGGAGCTGGTCGCCGTCATGACCCTGCTGTCCTCCGTGCAGCTTTCATCCGTATAAAGCCCGAACACCGCACCTTCCAGTCCAACCATCTCATTGTCTGCCGCGACCTTCCGGCCCTGTATGGTCCCCCGTTTCAAATGGTTCTTAAATACATCCACAGAAGCGCTTCCGCTCTCAGCCGCGCTTCCATCCTGGATCCAGCTCCACGCAAAGGACGGGTCAAAATTCCCCGTTTCCGTGTTATAGCTGAATCCGATCTTCACCTGACGCTTCGCATTGTCATCGTGGGCAGGCTGATAGCTGTAGCCGTCCGAATCCTCCACAAGCTCCTCTACCGTGTAGACGCCCGCAGGCAGTCCCGCCAGTATTGCAAGCCCGGTATCACCGGAAGTGATCACCACCCGCCTGTCTCCCGTCACAGGATCTGTCTCGACCAGGCGATCCAGATCTGTCCTTCCGACACGCTCCAGATAATCGATCAGATCCAGTCCTTCGCTGCTTCCCGGTACTCCCGGGTCCTCAACGGTCCCGCGGACTGCGAACCGGAAGCCTGCTCCTGCTTCAAACTTACTCTCCGCGCCGTTATAGGTCGGAAGCTCTTTCAGCTTTGCGACCTTCAGCTCTGCAAGGTTCCTGGTGTTGGCAAATACCTGCGGCTTTGCCGACGTGCTGTCATTTCCAATATACCACACCTGGTCCTGGGCTCCGCTTATGGTCAGCGGATGCAGCTTTAAAAGATTGGCCTCCGGCGTTCCTGTGATCAGGCTCCGGCCTGACAGCTTCCGTACATCCGGCTGATAGCCCGCCGGGGTTTTGGTCTCTGCCACTACATATTCGCCATATGCCAGCCAGAATGTCCCGCCCGCATGGTCATATTCCAGGTAAGGAAGACCTGCTCCGGTCCTGCCTGACGGCACCGTTTCATTCAGCTCATCTCCCGCCCCGTTTCTATTGTTCAGGATATAATGCCCAGGCTCATCGGGCGTTTCTGTCAGATACGCTACTTTGGTCCCCATAACAGGCGCTGCCGCGCTTCCCTCATTGGTATATACCGTGAATTCCGCGCCCGACAGCTTCACGGGATTTCCGTCGCTGTCTTTGTCTGCCGCCGATACTTTATCCAGCACAGCGGTTCCTCTTAAGCGTTCATTGACAAAGCTGTCCCTGACCGTTACTGTTTCGCCATGACTGCCAACCGTTACCTGGTGGCGCGTCCTGTTTTCAGCATAGCCTTCCGGCGTCTTCCCGTCTGCGGTGCCGTACTCGCCTACCCAGTAGGTCCCGTACGGTACATTTTCAAATCGGAAGTTTCCATCCGCATCGGTCACTGCCAGGTATTTCACCTCATCGGTGCCGCCTGCTCCGTCATTGCCTGTTACGGCGATCGGCTGCTTAGCATCCTCCGCCTCATACAGTGCGAAATAGATCCCTTCCAGCGGCACTTCAGTCGTTTCATTCACACCCGCTGCCTGGGCAACCTTGTGTCCGGTGATGGTTCCGGTCTTCCAGTTGTTGGTGATCCGGGCTCCGGTGACCACATCGTTCCCACTTTCATCCCGGGTCACTTCCACATGGACGCCGTCCGGCTCCGCTCCGGTCGCTGTATCCGCCACTATGATCTCTACCTTCGGGGTTCCGGTATCATCCGCCGTCACGATGATATCAAGAAGCTTTACTTCTGTCCTGCCGTCAAAACCCTGATATGCATCCTCTTTTGGTTTCTGCTCGTAGAGCGTGTAGGTTCCAACCGGAATATTCTCAATGCGGAAAGCGCCGTTTTCGCCGCTGTCCCCGCTGATGGTAAAATGCTGCTCTTTCCACGCCTCATGGCTGTTGGACGGATCGCCTTTTAATACAAAGGCGAAACCGTCGATCTTTACGTCCGGGCGGTAGGCATTTTCCTCTACCTGCTTTTTAAAGGTCAGCGCCGCCACCGTTCTCTGGATCCTGTTTGTCACAACACCTGCTGGCGACCCGCTGCTGTTCACCGCAGTGACTTTGCCATCGGTTATCTGTGCCGGAATAGCCTCATCCAGCAGGCTGTAGTCGCCGCTTGGCGCTTTCAGTTCTTTTATGGTGTAGTCGCCTTCCAGCAGCCAGCCCATACCGTCTCTGTCGGAGGTGTACGGAATGGCTCCGGACTGATCTGATCTCTCCGCCGTCAGGGTCCAGCCCCCGTTGGCCGCGGCAAGCTCTAAAGCCCGCCCGCCTGTGACGATCCGGTAATCTTTCTCGCTTTCATTGTATTCTGCAAAAGCGACCAGGCTTTCACCGTCATAGACGCCGAATACCGCGCCTTCCAACGCTGCGCCCGTGTCCGCATCTACCTTCGTGAAATGCAGGGTTCCGCGCTTCGGGATATTCATAAAGGTAATATCCGTATCAGCGCCGGTATTGGTATCAACTGCCGTTGCAGTCAATCGATGCTGCGTGTCTGTGCCAAACCAGACGGTTGTATCTCTTCCGGTTATGGTAAATGCAATCTCAAGCGCAGGTTCCCCGGTCCCCGGAATCTGGTAGGCATCGCTATCTTCGATTCCATTTTCCCTCAGGATATATTCTCCTGCCACCAGAGCCTTTTTCACATCAAGATCTTTCGCATCCTGGTATCTGCCATCTGCATCCGGCGCCGGGAACTTCCCTTCTGCATCAGTCTTCAGTGTAAGATACAACGCCCCCTTCGTAACGCCGCTGGCACTGTCTGATTTTGCCTGGTAGATCTCAAATACCGCGCCCTCCACCGGTTTTTCACTTGCCTTATAGCTTCCGTCTCCGGTCTGCTCGCCGCGGACCTTCTGAATCGCCACAAAACCATACTTCAAAACATTGGTCATAAGCGGCCTGTTGGCATCGGTAATGGCGAAATCTGCTGTTCCACCCGGTTTCAGGCCGTCTATATGCCAGCCGTTGCTGTCGGCGTCAAAAGCATTCTTGAAGAATCTGGAAACAGCATTGCCATCCACATAATTCTTTACAGTGACTTTTATACCTGCAGCAGTTGTTCCCGCAGTGTCTCCACTCACATCGCTCCCTTTTTCAACGGTGAGTATAAAGTGCGCCAGGCCAGCCAGATCATCCAGCTTCCCATCCACGGATTCTGCCATTTCCTGTACCTCGTAGGTTCCGTAGGGAAGTCCTGTGATGTTCAGGATGCCGTCTTTATCTATGGAGAAAACTTTTTCCTTCGTATACTGACCCGGGTTCTCTTCATCCTCAAACGGTCCATTTGCCAGATTTGCGATCGGAGTCTCTGTCTGGGTGACTTTGAACTTCGCCTCCATATCATCGCTGGTGATCACATCTCCGTTCTGGTCTACCTTTTTGAACCTGGCATCGGCTGTGATGACCTTGTTCTTTAGCGGCTGGCTTTCGCCCGCTGTGTTACGGTTTATCCGGTAGATTCCGCCATTAGCAGGATCTCCGTTGTCCGGTTTTCCGTTGGCCTCAGCAGGAATAACCGTTTTTGAATCCACTGCAAACTCCATATCCGCCATCTTCTGATAGCCATCCGGAACTTTCGTCTCGGACAGGGTATACTGGCCATACGGAACATTTTTAAAACTGATTTTTCCATCCGCATCCGTCGTGCACTTGAAGGTGTAACCAAGCGTCTTATGGGTCAGGGTGAACTCTGCTCCTGCCAGTGACCCAAGGCTGGCCTGCTGCCCGCCGCCGCCAAACACTGCTTCCTTGCTGCCCTCAATATCAGCCAGCTTCAGGCTGTTGTATGCCGCCAGGTCATTGGCTGCATTGTTTTTGTCAAAAACATCCGACTGATCCGTGGGTATATCTGACGGCTGCACGCCTAACAGGTTCTCAAACTTATCGTCTGAATAGTAAGTTACCACAGCAGCCGCTTTGTTTGGATCGGCCTCTACTTTTACATAGATGGACGGCAACTTACGCACAAGCCATTCATTGCCGGATCTGTAGGCGGCCGGTACGTCAATTTCATCCAGGCGGTATGTTCCAATCAGGATGTTATTAAAAGTAGCCAGCCCTTTTTCTCCGGTCGTTCTTGTATAGAAGTCCTTACTCTTATCCACCGGCACCGCTCCGTGCATCAGCTCCAGAGCCGTCAGTTTAAACTGAAATCCCGCCAGGCTTTGCTCATAGGAATACTGGCCTTCATTTGTATTCTGGCCGCCTGCCAGCTTAAGTACTTTTTTATCTACCTTAAATGATCCTGTTTTTGCCTGGTTCCAGAGCCCATATTTACCTCTATATATGGCGCTTCCATTTGTACTCTCCAGCTTTGCTTCTTCCTGCGCCGTGACAACCAGCCTTGCTTTCGCCGGATTCCCGGTCAGCTCCGGATATACGCCCGGGTACTCCGTTCCAGCCTTATCAACAAGTGTCGGCGCCTTTGTCTCTTTTACAATATAAGTACCCGTCAGCAGCTCATAAGCTTTGCCGTCTTTGCTCTGCGCCAGATAAGGGACTCCATCTTTGTTCACCGCAGCCGCCTTACCCTCGCAGAGCTTACAGCCGTCAATGGTTCCCATCGGCTTCAGCACGTATTTTCTGTCTGCTTCAGGCGCGTCTGCTTTCTCATCATAGATCAGCTCCGCAATCAGATCCTTACCTGTGCTGTCGTAGACATGGAACTCCGCATTATTCAGGTTCAGCTTGTTTGGATAGTTTTTGTCTACCTTTCTCAGATTGACGCCCCGGCGGACCGGCATATTCAGGAACAGGTCATCCGGATCCTGCGAAATCACCGGCTCACCCTGCGCATTGGTGGAGATCACTACGGTATCAGCCGGTTTGTAATCCGCACCTTCACCGCTGCCTGCCTGGATCTCAAACGGGCAGATCCCTCCATTCACACGGTAAGAACCATCCCCCGCCTTTACTTCCTGCAAATAATAGCTGCCAACCGGAAGCACCTTGCTGGTTGCTTTATTTCCATCTTTTACAGCGCTGCCATTCTGGTCAAAGCACTGATACTTCCCTGCATCCGCATCCAGCATGATAAAGCGACCGTCTTCATCCGTCTTTACATGCATCATCGGGGTTGTTTCCTGCGTACCATTCTTATCACGGTAAATGGCAAATACCGCTCCGCTTACAGGGACCGGGTTGCCATTTTTATCCAACTCCGCAGTCTCGCTGCCTGCTCCATTCTCAGAAGCCTCATACTTGCCGACCGCCTTATTGACCTGGACAAGTCCCCATTTCAGATTATTCTCCACGATCAAGCTGCCTGCATCGCCGAGATTGACCGTATAGGCGCTGTCGTCAAGAGAAACGGCTTCCGTATCGTCATACTCCCCTGCGGGCAGTGCAAACATACCCTTTTTATTGACAAGGATATAGATCGGATTCGCTGTGGACAGCAATCTGTCACCGTTGCCCTGCTCTGTCAGCTTGTAATAGCCATAATAGAACTCATTGAAACGGACAACGCCATCTTCCGAGGTGACTGTTGGCTGAACCTTGTAACTTTTGTACTCGTCAGCGCCGTCGCCCTGCGGCGCCATAACTACCGTATAATTGTCGTCTCCAGCATCACTAAAGCCGCCGGAACCGCGCCGGGAAACATCAAATGTTACGTCAAAGCCCGTCACCAGGTCGCCGTTCTGGTCCACTTTTTCAAAGGAACCGCTGCGGCGGATCGCCTCATTTGTGATCAGCCATGCGCCGCCTTCCTCAGCGATCTGACTTTCAATCGGTTCTTCATTACCGTTTTCGTCTGTCCTGGTCAGTTTTATGGTGTATTTATCATGCCCGACCGTATCTTTCACTGCGGTCACATACACCCGGATCGGCGCCGCCTTCTCATATCCTTTCGGAGTCGTCTCCTTCAGGAGATAATATCTGCCCTCTTTCAACGGATCCAGATCAGCCAGCTCCAGAATGCCTTCTTCATTGGTCGTCCCGGCATTCACCCGCTTGTTGTCCAGATACAATCCGAACTCTACGCCTGCAAGAGCCTGGTTGTTCTGACCAAGCTTTTTCAGTTTCAGGTCGTTGGTCGTGTTCTGGTGACCATTTGGAGAGTTTTTGATCCCCGTATTGACATAATTCTTATCCTTCTCGATCAGGATCTCCACCGGTTTGCCGTCAACCGTCAAGGTATCATCCTTCGGGAACCGGGTCCCCTCCTCCGGGCAAATGATCACATACCATTCTTTCTCTGTCCTGTCATAGCCCACCGGCGGAACGGCCTCCACCAGCTTATACATCTCATTGGCCCGCAGGAACATAAAGTTCAAAACGCCCCGGGCATTGGTGGTCCTGGTCTTTACAGAGGAGGTCTCTCTCCAGTTCTTAAGCTCCGTGCGGTCTGCCCCGAGATCTGCCGTCATCCGGGTCAGTTTAAACTCCGCGCCCTTCAAAGCCAGCGCATCCGTAGTGTCACTGGACTTGACCAAGCGCAGGAAGAACATGCCTTCCGCCTGTGCATAATCCTCGATCCGGAAGTCGTCTGCCTTGCTGTCTGTGGCCTCCTCAGAGCTGTCCTTCCATCCATCGCCCTCCGCCGTGATCCGGTTGGTCATCTCTGATGCGACCGCATCATCCACCAGGACCGTGTCAAAGGTGATCTTTAAAACGCTGTTTCTGTAGTCCTCCGGTATCTGGAAGCTGAACCCGGATTCGTCCGCAGTGAGGTCTGTAAGCGCCGCCGCGCCATCATAAGGCTTGCGGTTCTTTACGATCATCTGCTCCGAGCCAGGAACCGGTTCGCCCTTCGCATCCAGAGTAACTGTATAGATATTGATGGATGCATCCACCAGTTCAAAGCAGTCCTCCACCTGGTCGCTTATCTTTACGCCCAGCATATCCGCGCCGGTCCGATTTACATAAGCAGTCCAGTTGAAGTATGCCGCCTCGACCTCCTGGGTCTGCAGCACATCATTTTCATCATAGTACTGATAACTATATGTTTCGTATCTGCCGCCTGTCTTGCCATGATAGCTTCCTTCCTTGACAAGAGGCTTCGGCACAGCCTCATTCTCCGCTGTCACCCATCCGGTATCAACCGGGCGGCCGTCGATGGAACCATCCAGTTTTGCACGGTTTACCAGCTTCGTAACACGGTTGCTCTTTACCACCTCCCGGCGGAAATCCTCATCCAGGCTGGTGATAAAGGTGATCTCGTATTTGTGGTTGATCCGCTGTGCATTTCCTTCCTCATCTTTGAAGGTAAATGTCAAAGTATCCTTGCTGTATGGTTTCCCGTTATCTGCCGGAGCCGCGCCTTCAGTCACCTGTACCTCGATCTGCATCCCGTCTTCAAATACAATCGTCCCGGCAGCTCCATTATCCGTCCCCGGAATCTAGGTTCCGTTCCAGGATGCAGCGCCGCTCACGCGGACCGCACCGGTCACAGCCCCCTCCCAGCTATGGGGGAAGGTCACGCCCAGCGGGAGATCATCCGTGATCACCGCATTGTCGATGGGAAGGCCCTTTTCATTGATCCGGATCTTCCACTGCACCGTATTGTTTTCATAATCATAGAGATACTTCTCTCCGGCGCCGCCGGTAAACGGCTCTGCCGACTTTGCGATCAGAGTATGGGTGATCGGCTGTTTTGCCGTCACCTCGTGTCTCTCGATCGTCTGGTCACCGCTGGTCCCCCAGTACTCCGCCGTATTCTCAATGACAAGGCTGGACACCGCATAGTTCCGGTTTTCCACATAAGTCTGGACCTGGAACTTGTAATAATCCTCCGCCTTCACCCCGTACAGATGGATCAGCAGGATCTGCTTTCCATCCGCCTCGGTTAACGTATAATAATTCTGAGCTGCATATGCGGAAGGATCCGCAGCCGCAGCCGGCTCATAAGGCACAAGCAGGTCTTTACCGTTTGGCTCCGTATCGATCGTCCGATTCGCCGGAGAAGGCGGCAGAGTACGGTCATATCCGGTCAGCACAAGATCCTCGCCGTCCTTCACAACGCCCGCCCAGGAACTGTCGTCTGCAACCAGGGCGTCCTCGATCCACAGCTCATCCAGAGCCACGCCGGGGCGGTTCACTTCAAATTCCCAGGTGATCAGATTGGTCAGTTCATCATAGCGCACGCCTTCCTTGCCTACGGGCTTTACATCGATCTCATACTCTTTCTTGATGGTCACGCTGCCAAAGGGATCGCCGCTGCCGTCTCCGGTTCCAATCCCGGGGCCTTCGCCTTCATTCCATCTCCAGACTGCTTTTACCGAGTTCTCGATCTTCGTGCTGTAATTCAAACCATTCTCGTTGGCTTTGGTGATATCCGTATAATAAGTGATCCTGCTGTCGCCGTTGAGGTACTGGTCCAGCGGGATCAGCATCACAGCCGCGCGCTTCGCCTCCTGCGCCCCATCCTCCGGGCCTTCCTGATCATCATACTCGTAAATGTAAACTTTTCCGTCCAGGTACCGTTCCCCAAGGATCGTCTGGATATCATCTATGGTAATATGCTCATGATCAATATGTTCCGCTCCGGCTGCCAGAAGCTCCTCCTGCGTCAGGACTTCCACCTCCAGGGTCTCCTTCTGCCCGTTCCGGATAATGGTGACCGGATAAGACGGGTCCTCCCAGATATAGTTATGAGTATTCCCAATGTCCTTCAGGCAATCGACCGCATAGAGCTGAACCCCATCGGAAAACTTCGTGCTGATATCGATATTCCACTGATACACCTTCCCATTTACATCCAGAGGCAGCCCTTCTTTTTCTAAGATGCTGCTCCAGTCCAGCCTCGGTTCCACCTTATTGGAGGTGGTCAGTGTGGTGACCTCGTCCTCGTCCTTAAGCACCGCCCGGTTGGGGAATACCTTGTGCAGCTCTCCCTTTGTGGCATACTCCCGCCAGCCCGCCTCGGACAGTCTGGTGTGAAAACGGACCCCAAAGGTCTGCACCACCGCGTCCTCCGTGTCGGTCTCCCCGTCCGCCCCCTCGATCTGGTAGAAAAAGCTCCGTCCATTCTCCTCCAGACAGGCCTCCCAACTGTCATAGCCGCCCAGCTCGCTGACGCTCAATTCTTCCCAGTGATAACCGTCATAGCTGATCTCCACCATATCCAGCAAAAGCCCGTCGGAAATGGTGTCTGAAATGTATTTGCCGATCAGGTTGCTGTCCGACGCCACGACCGTCCCGTCCGCAGCTGCCGCGCGGGTCCTCACCATATGGGACTGCACCGGGACCTCCAGGTCATAGATCAGATCCATATCCCTGGAATCCGGCTCCATCTCCTCCTCGTCCTCATCGTATTCGTCCTCGTATGTATCCATAGCCAGGTTGGACCTGGTCGCTTTCAAGGTATTGCTGCCGGTCGCCACCGCCGCAGCCGCTTCCGCATTGGAGCTGCTGGCATATGCCATGACCGTATAAATGATCGCTGACGGGTCTTCCCCGGAAATATCCGCAAACTTCTCCATCTCATAGTTGGAATCTGTGGCGGTGGGAGTTCCTTCCCCGTTGACCGTGATCTCAATATCCACATTGCCTGCACCCGGCTGCGCATCTACATCCGTCCCCGGCTCATAGCTCTCCAGCAGGCTGAGCTGGATCCCCTTATTGGCAATGATGTTGGTCCGGTTGTAGATCAGGTTGTTCAGAATGATCCTGAAGCGCGGTCCGTCCGCGGTGTTCTCGATCTCCCATGTTCCGATCTTATCACCCCTGGTGGTGACGATGTCCGAGTTGCTCTCCAGATACTCCCGGATCTTTGCCACGTCCAGAAGCCCCTCGTTGACCGTGCAGGTGAACTCCGGGTTCTTCAGGCCGCTCTGCCCCAGAAGATAGTTGTCATAGCTTCCGCCGAACTCCGTATAAAGGGCTTTATAGGCGTCATTGTGCTCAAAATCATAGGCGTCGATCAAAGTCCCGTTCTCAATATACTCAGCCAGCAGCTCATCCCGGTATTCATCGTTCATACCAAAATAGAAATACAGAGAAAGGCTGTCTCCTCCGGAGCCGATCTTATCACCCACTTTTGCGCGGATATAGTCAAACGCAGCCTCAGGATCGCCCTGAAGCACGATCACATTTGCATCATCCGCTTCCGGTACGGATGCAGCAAACGCAGGCTGTGCAGGTAACACAGCCTGTATGACCAGTATCGCGCACAGCAACGCCGCCAGTCTGCGCTTCGCCCAGTCCTTTTTCTCCTGTGTCCACATACCTGCAAAAAATTCTTTCATAGCGATACATCTCCCTCTCAATATCTGGATTCATAATCTTTATGTAGGCCCTGCCGCAGGGGCAGACTTATCCCATATTTTATTCCATATTATAACATGCAGCGGTATCAAAACCGGTTACAAACCTCGGAAAACGCCCCAAATCCGCTGCACGTTCTGCGCATTTTAAGCACAAATCTGCGCGCGCCTGTTCAGAGGCAGAGATATGTGCGCCGAACCAAAAACAGCCATGAAACAGAGCTGCATCTGCGTCTGCCTCATGGCTTGTTTTTATCTATTCTTCGTCCTTCCGTCTGTACCTTGCAAGAAGCACAAGTCCTGCGGCAGAACCGATCAGCGCCGCTGCCAACAGCGCGATCGGGATACTGTTATCTCCTGTCCTGGGCAGCGCCAGCGGCACGCCTCCGTCATCAATGAAAATGATCAGGTTTGCCAGCGGTACACCTTCCTCATCCAGGGTGACCAGCAGATATCTTCCCGAAGGCACATCTTGAAATCCACCTGTATAGGAACCATGGTACAACGGCGCGCCATCCGGGTCACCAGGATCTCGTATCTCTACTGTAGTACCCTTCGGCACATCCGGTCTCCGGTCCGGGGTCGTCGGAATATCCGGCAGACCCGGGCTGTCCGGCGGCAATGTTGTGCTCTCCATGGGGGACTCAGATTCTGAGGGCAGGTCTCCCGCCGATGGCCCTGCGGGGGCCGTGGGAGTCCCCGGTCCTGCCGGTCCTGTGGGAGCTGTGGGGCTTGTGGGATCCTGCGGTGTATTATGGCCGCCTCCCCCGCCTCCGCCTCCGCTGGATTTCTTTCGGTTGACAAATTCTGCCGTGGCAACGGCGCCTTCCACGATCACTCCGTTATCCCCGTTCTTACTGTCCAGGCTGTATCCGCTCTTTTCAAGTTCGGTCACCGTGTAGGTACTTCCCGCTGGAATCCCGTCAATGCGGAAACGTTCTCCGCTGCGGACGGTCAATTCCTTTGTAAAGGTTTTGGTACCGGTCCTTGTCCCATCAACGGTCAACTCCACCTGGAAACTGAAATCTGCGGCGGCCCCGATCTTTAGGGTCTTCGCTACCTCCAGAGAACCGGAGGCCAGCCTGTTGGTGATCTTTGTCTCGCCTGGTACCGCCAAAAAGTTCGGATGATGCTCATAAACGGCCTCATAGCCCGCAGCCCTTCCATGGTCCGTGCGATCGCCTCCGATCTCCGCCTCCACTGCGCGGTACTCGTATGGCTGGTTCTTCTTGTTATGGGTCGGCAGGCCGGTAAATTCCACCGTCCCCCAGCCGTCTGCCCTGTTCATGACAAATACTGCCTTTGACTCCGGCAGGGTATCCCACGCAGCCGCATTTTTAAGCTTTCTCTGAAGCAGGATCTTGATGGTATTCGGGCGCATGCCGTACTCGTCGCCTCCATCCTCCCACTCTTTGCTCACTTTGAGGCTGGTGGTGTTCATCCTGTTGGCGATCATACCGCTCTCCGCATTGGAACCGGATGCCGTGGGGATGTAACCGTCTACCCCCAGCTCTCTGGCATAATAGCGGATTTCCTGCCCTTCATTCTGGTATTTGTACAGATCCGTCCAGGTATACGTCCACCTGCCGTCTGCATCCGGGACGAGAGTTACCGGGTCTCCCACGGCTTTTTCCACCCCCGCCAGGCTATCGGCGTTGTCCGCTTCAAGCATATAGAGCTGCACCTGGATGGAGTCCGGGCGAACCTCCTCTTTCCAGTCATCATCACCAAGCCAGAGCTTTTCGATGGTGTAGGTGGTCTTTGCCGGGCGGTGGGTGTTGGTTACCAGCAGCGGGGTGTCTTTTGAAGCTCCGTTATTGAGAGCCGTTTCCGAATCGGTTGTACTTCCAGTGTAAGAAGCCGTATAACCATCGAGATCCGTTACTTCCATCACTGTATAAGTGATTCGGTCCCCCTCGCTGTCCTTCACCGGAAGGCCGGACCAGGATACGGGACCGTCTGCATATCTGCCGACCAGTTTATCCTGCTGTCCAACGGCAGGACTGCCGTCCGCCAGAAGCCTCAGGGTAATATCTTTTCTCAACCCATCCCGGTTCTCTTCGTCCTCCCATATCTTCCTGGCATAGATGGTCCGCGTATCCCAGGTGTTGGTGATCGTGACAGCCTGCGCGTTAGCCCCGCTGCCGCTGTCTGCCCCCACATCTCCTTTTACTCCTGCAGTCTCAAAACCCGTTCCATCAGCCGCTCCCGCATTCCCATTTCCATAGCTGCTGGTATATCCGGATATGGCTGATTCTTCTTTTACATAATAAGTGATCTTCTGGCCTCCGCCGCTGCAGACCGGAAGACCGGACCACTCCGCCATCCACTGCCCTGACGCTCCGACTGTTTTTTGCAGAGGATTTCCGGCTTGATCCGTGACCGGGACCGGCTTTGTATCGCCAGCCTTTTTCTGATACAATCCCAGAAGGACCGTATCCGGGCGACGGCTCAAAATACCGTCATCATCCCCGGCCCATTCCTTTAATGCCGAAACCTTCATGGTCTTTGGCGTGTAGGTATTCGTCACGGTTATCGTGACCACATGGTCCCGATCTCCCGCAGCTTCTCCCGCCACTCCGTTCCCCGGGCTGTAGGATGCGGTATATGCTGAATCCCCCGGCAGGGTTTCAACTGCACGGTAATAGTACGTCTTACCCTCCGGGTTTTGTATTGGAAGGCCCTCCCACTCGGCAAACCAGAGGGCGTCTGCTCCTGAAGATCCGGTCTGTCCCGCCAGTGGTTTCTCTCCCATGGAAACCATTCTTGATGGTTCTGTTTCAGACTGGTCCAGGGTCTGGTACAGAGTAACGTTTATGTTGGAGGGTTGTGTTTCCCGTATGCCATCCTGATCATTCTGGTCCTCCCACTGTTTTTCCACCCGTATGGGGGCAGAGGTGTTCAAAGTGTTGGTGATCGTCTGGTCCGCCCCTGACGAGCCATCCCTGACATGGGATGTCACCCGGTATCCACCTGCGGTTTCCAGACCTGATGTACCGTCAGGATTCCATTTTACCGGATACGATACAGCTCCCTCCCCATTTCCAAATATCATGGCTGTTTCCCGGATCTGGTAGGCGTACTGTTCTCCTTCCGCGTTCGTTTTCGGAAGGCCATCATACTTTAACTTAAAATCAGCGTTTCCAGCCAATGCCTCGCCATTCTTAAATCCATCCTTTGTAATGATGACAGGCGCAGCCATGGATTGCGGGACCTTTTCATACTCTGACCGATCCCCGGATCTGCGGTACAGCTCAAACCGCACGGAATCTGGCCTGGTATGATAACGGTCATCGTTATCTGCCCACTCCTTTTCTGCCTGCACAGATGTGGTGTCCAAGGTGTTCTTGAGAGAAACTTCACCACTATGGCTATCCGTAACAGATATGATTTCAGGTGTGAATTCCGTACCATCCCCCTCTGCAAACGGCTTATAGCCGGCTGCCGTCCCTGGCACGAATCTGCCGCCCTTCACTGTACCCTCTTTTACATAGTAAGTGTAGGGAATCCCGCCTGAGGCATAGGGAAGATCATCAAATGTCACAGACGCCCAGCTTTCCATCGTATCCCCGGACTCAGGCGCGCGGAGCACCGCCATCTGGGCTTCTGGCTGACTGCCGTTTTCAGGCACGTTGTATGCCACCTCTTCTGCGCCGTCTATGCCGGCCTTACGCAGAAGCACTACGGAAACCGTTTCCGGACGTACCTGCCATGCGTTATTCTGGTCGTCCCACTTTTTAGTGAAGGTTACCTGAATATCTGTGATCTGTCCATGTGTATTTCTAATCGTCCATACAGAACTGTCCGCATCTGGTTCCTTCACCACAGAAGTGTAAAACTTAGCTCCCTCTCCCTCCATAGTTTCTCTTATAAAATAAACCGCCTTTTTTGTTTCATCGACAGGCATATGGGTCGGTAGATTCTCCCAGGTGACCGTGTTGGCACTGCGGCTTACCCCGGTTTTAGGATTTTTTTCTGCATCGTCAGGGGACTCCAGGATCTGCACAGTATCCAGTTGTTCCGCCGTACTCTCCTCTGCCCCCTCAGCCATCCGCCACAGCTGCGCACAGGCTGTTATCTTACCGCGAAGTCCATCTACATCCTCATCGTCGTCCCACTCTTTTTCAGCCGTAATATGGATTCCCGTATGTATTACGGTGTTTTTCAGCGTGGAGGAATACGGCCCGCTTCCATCAGCTTCCCCACTATGTATATCGGCATTGCCATCATGTACATATCCAGCAGGCACAGCTTTCTCTACGGCGCGATACGCATATTCTCTTAAGGCCGGGGAAGTATCTGTTGTATAACCGTATTGGGGCAGGTCTGTTATGGAAGCCGTCCATGTCTCTGCCGTCCTATCGCCGCTCACCTTCCATGTAACAGTTTCTCCCTCCACCTGATAATCCGACCAGCCGGCAGAAGCTTCGTCTACCGCTTTCCGTTCTACTGTAAGCGTAATTTCCTCAGGTCTGGTCTGATACAGATTCTTAGAATCATCCCATGTCTTCGTTACATTCAGCCCTACTGTCTGGAGCTTGTTTGTGACCGTGAGCAGATTATTTCCACGATCCATTGCAGATACTGTAAGCGCGTTGGAATCACTGCCTTCCCCAAACAGCTTTTTCAGATTCTCATCTTTAATCGTTTCTTTGACAAAATAAGCGTACTCTGTGCCATTTGGCGCATATTTCGGAAAGCCCTTCATCGGATCCTTTGGTTTAAAACAGAATCCCCACGGCGCCGAAGTATCCGTGCTGCCACTCGGTTCTGTCCACGCAAATTCTGCATCCACCATCTCCTCTGCATTCCTGCCAGTCTCACTGTTTACATACCGTCTGTATAGTTCCATCGTGATGCCAGCACGCGCCTCCAGCGTCAGCTTGTCCTGATGCTCCGTATAAGCCCATGCTTTTTGGCCTTTTATCTCGGTTACTTCCTCTGTTGACGGAACATAAGTATTTTCAATCGTCTTTTTCACAGACTGTTGATCCAGTGTAAACCGCTCAGCTTCAGGTGTTACCCACATGCCGGTGTCAGCTTCCTGAGCCGTCAGGCTGGATTGATATCCATTCAGCTTTGTTTCTTTTAAGTAATACTGATATGGCTGCATGGTTGGAGCCGTCTTTGGCAGCCGTTCAAAATAAACCGTGTTTTTCTCATCGGCGGACTGGCTGTATTTTACAGTTTTACCTTCTACTTTTTCTGCTGTATAAGGTATGGGAGTTGCCTTATCGCCCTCCCCCAGCTTTGTCATCATCCGCCAAAGTTCTACCGTGATAACCGGGCCTTCTTTATCCGGATCCGCCTGAATATCTGCCGGAACACCGGCCCAGCTTTTTACCATCTCAACCTGAAAGGACGTATCACCTGTATAAGTGTTTTTGATAATAAAACTTTTCTCATCCGATGTTCTCTTATAGTAGCCCAGGCTTTCCAGGTCTTTGCCGTCGATTGTTTTTTCAGCCACATGGTAAGTCAGCTCCTGGCCGGTTGCCTCATCATACTTGGGGAAACCTCCATCCTGCTCCGGCCCGGTAAATTGATATTCGTAGCTGTAGTTTTCACCCGGCAGGGTACAGGTATATACACTGCCGCTCTCTCCAGGCCGCTCTAAAACATTTGTATACGAAGCCGTATCATCATGCAGCGGCTTTACCTGTAATTCCAGCTTTAATTTAGGGAAATCGCCATTCTCCTGCTTTAGGCCGCCCATATTATCCCATATCTTTTTGCCTGTCACCTTTACGCTGTCCTCACGGATATTGACCACAGTTGCGGTATCATGAGGCATTGGATACCAGAATACCTCATCTTTTGAAATACCCTTCAGCAACTCTGTGTCAGGCCCGATATTCTCCGGGGTTTCATCATAATAATAAGGCTTATACCGGCTGCTGTTGCCGTTCATCCCTTCACTCAGGTAATACGTATACTCCCTACCTTCCCCGTCGTAGCGCGGCGCAGAATCAAACACATACTTAAACCAGTTGTCTTTCTGAGCTTCATATCCACCCGGAGGAGCATAGCTGTCATCCTTGATGGCTTTGCCCGCTTCCGCTGCCGGTTCCAGAGTCTTTCCGCCATCCACGGAACGCATCAGCGAAAAATAGACATCTGCCCGCGGGCTTGTATTGGGACCATCATCCTTCCAGTATTTATAAATCTCGATGGTACGTTCCTGGCTCCGCTGATTTACGGCATGAAATGCGATCCTGTCGTTGGTCTTTTTGCCAGTGTCCGGATCCGTGCTGCTGTGTTCATAGGGCGCTGTCACTATAGAAGCGGTGTAATGATGGACAACGCCCGGCCCGCCATTTGTCAGATCCGTAAAATCTGCGCCTCCGGAAACAACTGCCTCATCACCTATCTTTGTTTCCCTGACCGTGTAAAGATATAGTTCGCCCTTTTCATCATATTTGGGCAGATCTGTCCACTGGATCAAAGGCTGGTCATGGTCTTTTGCCTGACTCTTGTTGGTTGCTGTTGTCTGGGGATTTTTATTATTGCCTGCGGCATCCTTATTGTCCGCTGCATCCTTATTGTCCGCGGCATTCCAGGAATACGGCTCATCATTCTGAAAAAGCTGGAATTCCGCATTTTTCGGGCGGTGTCCATCGGTCACATCACCAGCAGCTATCACAGGATCCTCGGCAACCCCATCCTTCCACTCTTTTGTGACAGCAACATCGACAACCCCTCTGCGCAGGTTTGTGATCGTACATTTCCCTGCGGAGTAACGATTCGTCACCGTATAGATATGATATTCATTCTCAACCGTTCCGGACGCCGTATAGTTCCCGGATGTACCTTTAATAAACTCAGGACTTTCATAATCCACCTCATGTCTGTGGTCTGCACTGTTCTTCCCCAGTGCAGTCTCCACCACCATATATGCGTCTGGATTCTTTATGGTATCTTCCTTGTCAGTGATGGAGATATATCCTTTCCAGCCGTCTTCCTCCGTCAGGAATGTCTTCTTGTCAGTTTTCTTCCAGCTGCCATCCGGGTCTTTCTCGTAAAGGGTAACCTCCGCTGGCTCGCGGTGAGGCAGGTCGCCGCCATCCAGCCATATCTTCTCAACCTCTATGCCCGCACCTTTTCCCGGCGGCGGGTTCGACACTTTTGTGACCCAGGTATCATCCTCTTTGTCACTCTCCGCCTCATCATCTGACGCCCATTCCCCCAGATCCCAGTTGTACCGGTAAGTGATCCGGCCCACGCTGCCCTTTGCTTCCACTGTTTCTGTTATGGTATAAACGTGCTCTTTGCCGTTTTCATCATACCGGGGCCATTGGTTTTCATTGCCCTTTTCTGAATTGAGGAACGGAATCGTCTGGATCTTCCCATCGATCAGGGGATTGATCTCTGGTTTCTCCAACGTCTCATCTGCCAGCAGGCTGTTATCCCTGAAAAGTTCAAATGTCAGCTTTACAGGATAATCCTCCGGCTTTACTTTTGTCCAGTCGCCTTCCCAATATTTATCCACACGTATCTGAATATCATTTTCAAGAGTATTGGTGATCTTCCATCCTGTCTCACCGTCAGATTCCGTTTTTTCACGAAACCTGTACTGCAGATTTCCGTCAAAATGCCCCTGCGTGGTCTTAAAAACAAGGCTGGTTATATCGCCGTCCGTGTTTTTTACCTCTTCCTTTGCCAGCTCCACATACTGGGCGTCCTCATCACCAGGGTGGGCGGCTTTTGTCTTATCTGTCCGCAGCCAGATGCGGTTCTCCGACACTTCATACTCATACAGATAACCGTCATCATCATATTGAAACAGATTGCCCACCGTCGTCCCCATCGTCAGGGTTTCTGCACTAAATCCTGTGATGACCGGACAGACGCCTCCTTCAAAATATTCCGGCTTCATAGTCTGCCACCCGGTGTCTTTGGGGTTCTGGCTCCTTCGCATCACCTCCAGCTCTACTTTTGCGTCAATGTTCTGGTATGCGGCGCTTTTCCAGGTCTTGGTCACCGGCAGGCTGATCCTGCCTTCCCGCTTATTGGTCACCGTCTCGCCGTTTGCCACAAGCGGCAGGCCGGAATCTGCAAAGAATGACTTGCCGCCGTCAGCAGCAGTGATCTTCTGAACATACTCTCCGCTGTTTGTTCCGCTCAAAAGCTCCCGCACGAAATATATATACTCTTCCCCATTTGCATCAAACCGTGGGAATATGGCGGCTGTTATCTTATCCTGCCCCGCTGTTTTTTCTCCCCAGATGATTCTGCCTTCGATCTTTTTACCCGTGGGGCTGAGATCCGCTGCCGTTTTAGTTTCTACAGAAGAAGCCTGGGCATATCCCTTTACCGGGTCAAGGCTGGACGGGAAACGCATCAGCTGGAATGTCAAGTCGGGCGTCTCTGTAATATCCGCATTTCCGTCTTTCCACAGCTTTGTGAAAGCCACAGTGGTATCTCCCTGGAGCAGATTCGTAATATATCCGCCGTCATAGCATTTTTCCTTCTCGTTAAAGTAATTGACAAGGTTCGTGCATGTTGGTACATACCAGGCCTTCGGGTCGTCTGTCTTTATAGTGCCGTCCGGGTCTGTTTTCTCTTTCAGATAATAAGCATAAGGCAGTCCCTTGTCATCATACTCCACCAGATTCTCAATCCTGACATCCCAGAAAAGACTTTCCGCATCTCCTTCGACGGTAATACTGTTTTCTACTGTCTGACCTTTGTTATCTGCCGCATCAAAAATAACAGGTTCATCCGGACCACCCGCCGGATCTGACCGGTAAAGCTCCAGATGATCCTTAAAAGTTTCTGCTGCCGCAAACCTGAGAGTCTCATTGTTTGAATCCAGCCATAGGATCGTTGCATCAAAGGTCATATAGCTGGTATTTATGATCACCTTCTCGTAGATGGAGTCTTCCGCATATGTGGTCTTATAGCCTTTTACAGGATCTTCCATCAGGTCATAGGACAGAGCGTTTCCTTCTTTATCTGCCACGGGCATCTTCTCATAGACAATCGCCCATTCATTCGCTCCAAGTCCGGTATCAATCGTGACAGAGGGATCATTAAGCCCTAATTTATCGGTCTCCTCTGAAGTGAGAGGGCTTCCATCTGTCCTTGTCACCGACAGTTTCAGGTGATCCTGCAAATCATATCCACTGGGGCGTTGTCCGACCCCGTTCTGGTTCCCATTGTCATTCCAGCTCTTTTTGTACTGCTTCAGCTGGTATTTGATATTGGTAAAGGTCTCCGTCTGATCTTTGGATATCTGTTTTGTCCGGGCAGCTTCACCACCATAGAGAAGAGAAAATTCATCCTCCGGGGCTTCCGCTTTTTGCGTTACACAGTATGTCTGTCCCACGATCAGCGGTATGATGGCCTGCTGATTTTCTGAGAGCCGGATCGTTCCGTCAGCTGTACTGGTTTCTTCATAACGCCCCGTCTTTTTATCAGTTATTATCCTGTAGGATCCGCTGTACTGGCTGAGGGAAAACGCTGTATCCCCCGTTTTTAACTCATAAGTGAAACTCCCGGTCTCGCCGCCGCTCTTTCCGTCAAAGTATACATTGTCTATGGTCAGCTTCACCGGCGTCTCAGCACGCAGCGTAAACATCCCCGGTAGCTCCGCGTCCAGCCTGCTGCGCAGGTCATAGCTGCTGCCTGCCGTCACAGACGCCTCGGTCGGGATCACTGCATAGCCCTCCGGCTTGTCTGCACGGATCGTAAATATTTGGTCTTTTGGCAGCCCATCTACCATATATGCCAGATAATCTCCGTTCTCGTAACCCCCATCGCCGCGGTTCAGCTCCACCTTCACCCGGTCCGTCACTTCTTCACCTGCCGCATATACGTGCAGGATATCCAGGAAGTCCAACTCCCTCACCAGGGGGTTCCGGCTGCTGATATGGATCAGGCCGCGCACACTTCCCGTTCTTAAGTTCTGCTGGATCGTCTTTGTTTCTCCCGCTGCCAGGATGGTCTCATCCAGTCCTTCCGCCTCATAAGCAGGCAGGTTCTGTCCCAGGATATAGCGTTCTCCTTTTATCAGCCCCTCTATGGTATAGGCCCATGCATCCGTGTCCGTTTTTTCGGTGCGGATAGCTGTCCGGGATGTTACATTCTTTCCAGCTTCGTCATATACCTGCAAAAAGTCTGCCGAATCCGGACGCATCCCCCAAAGATCATCCTGGTCATTCCAGGAGATAACTCCAGTTACGCTATAGGTGACCGGTTGTTCCGGTATGGCAGGTTCGTGGTAAATGGTCCCGCCCGCAAAAGCATAGTCCTTCTCCCCCGTATAATCCCCACGGTTCTCATAACGAACCTGATAATCCTCATACCCGGATACCGCCTCAATGCGGTACTCAACCGCTGTACAGGTCAGCGGATTGTACTGAGGCACACGCTCTACAGACCAACGGCCTTTTTTTACATCCAGAAGGACCTCCGGCCTGCCATCCAGTCCGGCTCCGGAAGTATTGTCTCCGCAGGATTCCAGGAAATCTTCATCCGCCTCCCGCACACATCCCGCCTCCAGTGTCACCCGTTCCGGATCATGGTCATCTGCACCGTCAAATATATAGGCCCCTTCCACATCCGTGTAGGGAATATAGACCAGACGCGTCCCCGCAGCGGGGAATTCCACACCGTTTACCCCCAGGATCTCTGTGCCTTCCATGTCCGTCCAGTACAGTACATCCTGCCTTCTTATGGCCCGGCTGTCTGTAGCAAGATCGCTGCCGCTTGCCATATTGGAAGGAGTAGCGGCTCCTCTGGCAGCGTCCCGGATCGTATACTCGTACTCATTGCCGTCTGCATCCTCAAAGGGAAGCTCCTCAAAACGGTACTCCCACACATCGTATTCCGCATCACTGGCGCTGGCAAGCCCTGCACGGCCGATACCATCCTCCAGATCATTGATCAACTCAAAGGAATCATCATACAGATCAAACGGCTGCCGGCTGTCCATTGCCTTTACAAAAACCGGTCTGCGGGATGTATCAGGACGTCCGTTGACATACAGTCTCAGATCAATGTCCTTCGTCACATCACATCCTTCTGCCAGGCTCACGATCCTTCCCCTCAGGGTAACGGTCTCCACCTGTTCTTTACTGGCGGACTCCGATGCTGCTGATGCCGTCCCCGGCGTCGCCGCGCTGATCTGCATCATCAGCATGCTGCACACCAGAACTGCCGATACCTTCCGTTTGATCCTGTCCATCCATGTTTTCTTCATTTGCCATATCCCCCTGCATTATCTGTCCGTCTGTGCCGGACTATCCGGATAATAAAATAGCCGGACTGCAAACACAAAATTTGCATCCGGCAATAACCTTATTTTTTCAAACTTATATCGCTTGCTGTATATCTTTATTTTATTATTGGAGGGCATGACTTTCAAGTACAGGAACTCCGCAAATGTACTCCTCTTTTACTCTGAACTTATCTCCAGTCCGACTTCGAGAGAAACTCCAGGTACCGCTTCTTCACCACAGCCAGATTGTTCCGGCTGATCGGGACGATCACCCCATCAGTCATCATAAAATCATGGGAAAGCACCTTCTCCACATGCTCCATATTGATCACAAATGACTTGTGCGGCTGTATAAAACGCTCATCTGCCAGCAGCTGTTCCAACTGTTTTTCAAAGGGCTTGCGGATATAGACACTCTCATAAGTCTCTCCGCCTTCCAGATAAAAATGCATTACCCTGGAAATGTTTTCCACCCTGAACAGGCGGCTCAGCTCAATATTCACGATCCCTTCCCGGCTTTTAAATGTGTATATGCTCTCCTCCCGGGACTCCAGCTGATGCACCACATGACTCATACACTCTGTAAATTGCTCTTCGTTCACGGGCTTCAGCAGATAACCATTGGCATATACGCTGAACGCACCCAGCGCAAATTCAGGAGACCCGGTCACATAGATGATCGCGCTCTTGGGACTGAGCTGGCGGATCTCCCTGCCAAGACTGATGCCGTCCCCTTCATCCATCATGATATCCAGAATATAGATATCATACCGCTCTCCCTGCCTCAGTTTTTCCATTAAGTTGGTGACAGACAAGGTCTGTTCCACTGTAAATACCTTTTCCACGTGATGATTCCGGTATCTCTCAACCATACCCGCAATCTGATTCAAATCAAACTCATCATCATCACACATGACTATCTTAAGCATATTTCTCATCCTCTGCATTTTTATCCATGTCTGTATATTGTACCATGCGGACTTTCGTATTGAAAAGCGCAGTCATTCTGTCACCCGCATGCCCGCGTATGAAAAAAGGGCGAAGGACCTGTATCCTCCGCCCTCATACAGTCTGTCACAATAGTTTACTTTTCAGATGTGATAAACTTGTACACGTAAGCTGCCAGTGCCGCGCCTGCCAGCGGCGCCACAATAAACAACCAAACCTGGCTCAATGCCTGTCCGCCTGCCAGCAACGCCGGTCCGAAGCTTCTCGCCGGGTTCACGCTGGTCCCTGTAAACGGGATTCCCAAAATATGGATCAGGGTCAGGGTCAAGCCAATGACAAGACCTGCTACCGGGCTGTTCTCCACCTTGGAGGTAACGCCCAGGATCGCCAGAAGGAAGGTAAAGGTCAAAACCACTTCAACCAGGAAGGCAACTCCCATCCCGGTCCCCAGTGCGCTTGCGGCGCCGTAACCGTTGGTTCCCAGAGATGCATTGCTCCCGAAGAATACACACAAAACCGCCGCACCCACAATGCCGCCTGCAAACTGTGCTATGAGATATCCCACGAAATCCTTAGAATCCAGTTTGCCGCTGATGAACATCGCAAGGGATACCGCCGGGTTGATATGACAGCCGGATACATTGCCGATCGAGTAGGCCATGGCAACGATAGACAGGCCAAATGCAAAAGAGATCAGCAGAGTAGAAAATGCCAAAGGCAGTTCCTGTCCTGCGCCGCCCAGCAGGGTGTTTGCCGCTACTGCGCTTCCGCAGCCAAAGATGACCAGTACCATGGTGCCAATAAACTCTGCTACATACTTCTTCATGTTCATACCAAAACCCTCCGTAAGTTCAATCGGGGTTGTTAAAATACCCCTTGATAGTTTAAGTATATTCGTAAGCATTGTAACTTTCAAGTGCCGATTATACGCACTTTTTCACAATATTGACATATCTCTCACATAGAAATGCGGCAGCCTCTGCTGTAAGGCTCCTGCCGGATTGCTCCATCAAAAAAATCCGGGGTGTCTGCACATCTTGCAGACAGCCCCCGGACCCTCTCCTGCTCTACCCTGCCATACACAGGTAAAAAAGATCAAAAAAAGCCGGAATTCCTTGTAAAATCAAGGTTCCGGCAACCAAATAAAAAGAGCGCGAGACGGGACTCGAACCCGCGACCCCGACCTTGGCAAGGTCGTACTCCACCAACTGAGCCACTCGCGCATACGCCAGCATACTATAATACTCTGCTGAACGGTAATAATTTTATCATGATTCTGCAAAAAAATCAAGTGTTTTTTGCAAAATGCCTTGGACCGGAATCGAACCAGTGACACGTGGATTTTCAGTCCACTGCTCTACCAACTGAGCTACCAAGGCACGTCTGTCAAAGCCGAAATGCCGCAGGCCGGAATCGAACCGGCACGGGAGATTAGTCCCGCAGGATTTTAAGTCCTGTGCGTCTGCCAGTTCCGCCACTGCGGCAGACATGGATGGAGGTGGATTCGAACCACCGAAAGCACAGCTAACAGATTTACAGTCTGCCCCCTTTGGCCACTCGGGAACCCATCCATACAGGCTTTAACAAGCACGCTTTATCTTATCACAGCATCATGCAAAAATCAAGTATTTTTAACTTGAGTTTCCGCATTTTGCAGCGGCGGCAGGCGGGGGACCGGACAGCATGATGTTTAAATCTCAACGCCAGTATTCAACAAAATACTGCTGTTGGCTCCCAGTGTCAGCTTCAGGATCCCGCCCTGGGCATGGTACTGCATCCGCCCGGCATTGTATCCCGCCGCGCTGGTCAGCATAACGCGCTCCAACACATCCTCATCCCGGATGCCCAGCTCCCATACAGGGATCTCCACCTCACGGCTGTCGCCCCGGTTATTGACCGCTACGACGCAGCGGTTCCTTCCACGAGTGCGCCCATAAGCGATCAGCTGACGGTCCGCCACAAGCTGCTTTAAGGAGCCTCGCCGCAGTGCCGGAAGCTTCTTGTGCAGATCCACCATATACCGGTGGAATTCGATCAGCTCATAATCCTCCTCGCCCCAGGGATAGGTCCTCCGGTTGTCCGGATCAGTCCATCCGCAGACGCCGGTCTCGTCACCATAATACAGAGTCGGCGCTCCCGGCCAGGTCATCTGTACCATGACCGCCTCGCGGAATACTCCGTAATTGACTCCAAAGCTGGCCATCGCCGCCCCAGCCGTACCGATCCGCCCCACGATCTGGTTGGTCCTGGTGAGAAAACGGCTGTGGTCGTGGTTGGACAGCTGGTTCATCGCCACCATCACAGACTGGGTCTGCATCCGGCTCATATGATAATACATGGAACGGAAAAAGCTCACTCCATCCCCGTACAGGGCTCCATTATATTCATCGCTGTGCTTCTCCATGCCGGTCAAAAACCAGGTCAGGGGTTCCATGAACGCGTCATAGTTCATGACCGTGTCCCACTGGTCTCCCTGCAGCCAGCTGCTGGGATCACCGTAATGCTCCGCCAGGATCAGGGCGCCTGGATTGGCGCTCTTTACATTGTCCCGGAAATCACGCCAGAACTTATGGTTGAACTCACTGCTGTGTCCTAGATCCGCCGCCACATCCAGGCGCCATCCGTCCACATTAAACGGCGGCGACACCCACTTGCGGGCAATCTTCATGATATACTCGTACAGCTTGGAGGAATCCTCATAATTGAGCTTGGGCAGGGTATCGTGGCCCCACCATCCGTCGTAATTGCCGTTGTCCGGCCATGCATCCTCATTGTAAAACTTGAAGAAGGTGCGGTAGGGACTGTCTGCCTCAAGATATGCCCCAGGCTCATAGCCGCCCTGCCGGATATAGATCTTTTCCCGGTCCAGCCACTTGTTGAAAGAACCGCAGTGATTGAACACGCCGTCAATGATGACCTTCATCCCCCGCTTATGGACCTCCTCCATAAACCGGGCAAAAAATGCATCGCTGGCATCCAGGTTCTCCGGCGCTGCGCTGCGGAGCTGATAGCGGGTAGCTTTTTCATTGGAAACCGCATCCGGCGCCACATTCTCACCGCCGTCCTGCGCGATCACCCCGTAATGAGGGTCTATATGGTCATAATCCTGACTGTCATACTTATGATTGGACGGCGACACAAAAAGAGGGTTAAAGTAGATCACCTCCACGCCAAGGTACTGCAGATAATCCAGCTTATCCCAGACTCCCTGCAGATCCCCGCCGTAAAAGCAGCCCACATCCATCGTAGAAGGATTGGTATTCCAGTCCTCTACCTTGTGCACCGGCCGGCCAATATAGACATATTCGCACTCCTGGACGTCATTGTCCGTATCTCCATTACAGAAACGGTCTACAAAGATCTGGTACATCACAGCTCCCTTGGCCCACTCCGGCGTGTGGAAGCCCGGCGTAATGCGGAATGCATAGCAGCTCTGGATGTCCATGGTTGCGCCCAGACGGTTGAAGTAACAGATCTCGCCGCCCTTCACCACCTGAAAATAATACCGCTGCGGCTCGCTGTCCGCCACGGTCACATATTCATAATAATCAAAAAGCTCATCCGACGACACCTTCGTCATCTCAGCCTCAATGTTCTTGTCTTCTTCGATATAGGAAACCCGGTCCGCATCCGCCTTCGCAGTACGAAAACGCAGCTTCACCGGCTCTCCGGCATCCGGCTCCTCCGGTATGCGGTAATCCGATGTCTCGTCCGCAAACAGGGCCTGCCGGTTCATTTTACGATTCTGTTCCTCCAACATAATGGATATTACCTTTCAGTTGTCATTACCTTTATTCTATCCGATTCCCCCGGAAGATACAACTCCTTTTTATTATAAGGACATCCGGACAGCGAAAGAGCCAGCGGGGTAGCTGGCTCTTTCAGGAGAAGGTATTTCGTTTCTAATGGGGTGTAGCAAAAACTATATAATGTATTGGGGGGTTTACGTTAATTATAGTACCATAAACCCGAAAATAAGTGTGCACAAACTTGGGCAAATTTTTCATGCCTTTTTATGCAAATTAAACGAAATATTATTTCGTAGTATTGTTCTTCATGAAATATCAAACTGCGAAGAGGCTTTCAAACTCCTCCTGGCCGATCTTTTCTTTCTCCATCAGCATTTCACTGCAGCGGTCCAGAATGGAACGGTGATCCAGGATGATGGCTTTGGCCTTCTGATAGCTCTCATCGATGATGCGTTTTACCTCGCCGTCGATCGTGGAGGCCACACCTTCGCCATAGCTCCTGGTATGCGCCAGGTCACGCCCGATAAAGACCTCATCGTCGTCGCTGCCGTAATCGATCATACCCACCTTGTCGGACATGCCGTACTTGGTCACCATGGAACGGGCAATCTTGGTGGCATGTTTGATATCCTGGGAGGCTCCCGTAGTCACATCCTCGAAGATGATCTCCTCCGCGATCCTGCCGCCTAACGATACCATGATATCCTGAAGCATCCTTCCCCTGGTGTTGAACATCTCGTCATCTCCCGGCAGAGGCATGGTATAGCCCGCCGCCCCCATACCGGTCGGAATGATGGAGACTGTGTGCACAGGCCCCACATCCGGGAGCACATGGAAGAGGATCGCATGGCCAGCCTCGTGATAGGCCGTGATCCGTTTTTCTTTTTCAGAAATGATGCGGCTCTTTTTCTCCGCACCGATCCCCACCTTTACAAAGGCGCGGTCAATATCCTCCTGGCGGATAAAACTGCGGTTCTCCTTTGCTGCCAGGATCGCCGACTCATTCATCAGGTTCTCAAGGTCCGCCCCGGTAAACCCGGAGGTGGTCTTCGCCACGCGCATCAGATCTACATCCTCCGCCAGAGGTTTTTCCTTGGAATGCACCTGCAGGATCTCCTCCCTGCCTCTCACATCCGGCCTTCCCACCGCTACCTTACGGTCGAAACGGCCCGGACGCAGGATAGCCGGATCCAGGATATCCACGCGGTTGGTCGCCGCCATCACGATGATACCCTCATTGACGCCGAAGCCGTCCATCTCCACCAGAAGCTGGTTTAAGGTCTGCTCCCGCTCGTCATGGCCGCCGCCCATGCCGGTACCTCTCCGGCGCGCCACCGCATCAATCTCATCTATGAACACGATACAGGGGGCATTCTTCTTGGCGTCCTCAAACAGGTCGCGGACACGGGATGCGCCCACGCCGACGAACATCTCCACAAAGTCCGAACCGGATATGCTGAAAAACGGCACTCCAGCCTCTCCGGCCACTGCCTTAGCAAGCAGGGTCTTACCGGTCCCTGGAGGTCCCACCAGAATAACGCCCTTGGGGATCCTGGCGCCGACACTGGTGTATTTCTGCGGGTTGCGCAGGAAATCCACCATCTCCTCCAGATCCTCTTTTTCTTCCTGAAGGCCTGCGACATTTTTAAATGTGATATTGCTGTTGTGGGTCATGCGGGCGCGGCTCTTGCCGAAATTCATCATCTTGGCATTGGTCCCGCCGCCTGCTCCTGCGCGCATGTTCATCATAAAGATGATCACCATCACAGCGCCCACGGAAAGGACCACCGGAAGGATCATACCCAGCCAGTAGTTGTTCTGTGGGACATTCTTCAGAACATAATCAACGCCTTTGGAATCTAAAAGCTCCTGAGTCTCCTTTACATCGGAAACATACACTACATAAACACTTCCATCGGACAGCGCCATCCTTACCTCTCCGGTGGGGGTCTGCTCATTCTGCTGGATCACCAGCTCCTGGATGTTCCCGTCCTCCAACACCTGCATGAACTGCTGGTTGGTGAGCTGATCCTGGTTTCTCTGCGGCATGACCAGCCACACGCAGGCCATGATCAGCATGAACATGATCAGTAATCCAGTACCACGATACGTCTGTTGTCTCACTTAATTGCCTCCTTGCTGCTCTATCTCTACTACTCCGATATACGGTAAATTGCGGTATTTCTGCGCATAGTCCAGACCGTATCCCACAACGAATTCGTCCGGTATCTCGAAACAGGTATAATCTACCTTAACCTGCTTTTTCACCCGGCGTTCCGGCTTGTCAAGCAGGGTGCACAGATGGATGCTGGCGGGCCCCCGCTGCTTTAAGACTTCGATCAGATAAGCCAGGGTACGGCCGGAATCGATGATATCCTCCACGATCAGCACATCCTTGCCTGCCAGTGACTCGTCAAGGTCCTTTACAATACGCACCACACCGCTGGACTTGGTATCGTCGCCATAGCTGGACACAGACATAAAGTCCATGCTCACCGGCACGGTCAGCCTTTTTGCCAGCTCACAGGTAAAGAACACTCCGCCCTTTAACACACAGATCAGATGGACACAGCGCCCCTCATAATCTCTGCTGACCTGCGCTGCAACCTCGCTGATCCGCCTGTTCACTTCTTCTTCTGAAAGCAAAACACGAATCTTATCTTCCATGATTTTCTCCTCCGTCATATGTTACCTGCAATACCGTTTCTGTATTGTCCGTAATCTTATAATATTCGCTGATCCGGTATCCCGCCACCCAAAGTACATGAGAACCTTCCGCCAGCACGGGAATCTCCCCCCGCTGCTGCCTCGGGATCTTCTCGTCAATCATGTACCGGGCCACAGTCTTTTTGCCTCCGCCCGGAAGGACCAGATAATCCCCTTCCTGCCGGCTTCTTACAGACAGCGTACCCTTAATTTTATCATAATCAAACCATTTCGTATACTGGTTTTTGGGAATTTCCATCCCTTTTTCCCGCGAAAATATGCTCATTTTCATGATTTCCGGATCGATTGCGACGTTTTGGGGCGGTGAACCCGGAATCTTTTGTCGGCCGGTTCCCCGCCGCTGCGCCGCCTGCTTCCGCCGGATCAGCAAAGCATCGTATCCAACCTCCGCCTCCATGCCGCAGGGCAGGTCGAGCCTGCTGCCCACCTGCTTAAACGCCAGCTCCGATATCTGTTTGAAATGGCGGTGCGTGATATTCTTCCAGCCGGGAGCCACCTCGTCAAACATCCGGCGGACCAGGTATGTCCGGATGATCTCCTCCTGCCGGCAAAAGACATCCCGGGGGATCTGCGCGGAAACCGCCGCCGTTTTCGCACCTGCCTCATCCCACACCCGCGCCGCCTGTTTTTCTATATAGCGGTCCGCCTGGGCAAAAACCGTACCTGCCCGCAGGATATTTTCAACCGCCCGCACATTGACCAGCTCCGTCATCATTGGAAGGAGCTGCCCGCGGATCCGGTTGCGGGTATAATCCCCGGAAGCATTGGTGGAATCCTCGCACCAGCCTATCTTTTCCATGCTCAGATAATCCAGGATCTCCCGGCGCCCCACACACAAAAGAGGCCGTATCTTTCTTCCCTGCACCGGCCGGATACCGGAAAGCCCCTTAAGCCCGCTCCCCCGGAGCAGGTTATGCAGAATGGTCTCCGCCTGATCCTCCTGATGATGGGCAATGGCAATCTTCGCCTTCTGCGCCGCCCTCGGGACACACGCCGCGCGCCTTTCCGGCTCCGGCGACACCCCCGGCTCTGCGGACTCCGATCCGGTTCCCACCTCTGCGTCCCACGCTTCTGCTGCTTCCTCCAGGGCCTCATACCGCAGAATCCTCCCGGCCTCTTCTGTGGAGAGCCCCTTCTCGGCGGCATATGCAGCCACATTCCTGTGTACTGAAGTAAAAGGCAGCTGAAGCCTGCCGCAAAGCTCCCGCACATACGCCTCGTCACGATCCGCCTCCGCCCCTCTAAGCCCGTGATGCACATGGACCACACGCAGAGAAACCGGCAGCTCCGGCGCGATCCGCGCCAGCACAGACAGAAGGCAGACCGAATCCGCCCCTCCTGATACTGCTGCGATCACCCGGTCCCCCGGCTCCAGCATACCATATTCATCCACAAACTTCCGCACCTGCTCCAGCATGTAATTCTCTCCGTTTATCCAGTCAGTGTTTTCTAAACCTTATTCTATGCCAAATAATTACTCCTATTCTAACACAGCAGACATTTTCACGCCACCTCATCACATTATTTTGTGGTCAGGTCCAGCTTATCCAACCAGTATTTCATATTTCATGATGTTCCTGGTTCAACATCATGGTTTTGTATGGTCAGGCACTACAAAACGCCCGCTGGATACTGGAACCCAGATCCCAGTAAAAAAACCGCCATATGTGGAGAGATTGGCCATGCAGCCCTTATTTTAATGATCACACCTGAGTCTTGATACCAAATAAGGGGAAACAGCCGAGACAATCACTACAGCAGCCCATAAGTTCCCGGTTGTAACATCATAAATCTTTAAGAAGTCTGATAGATTTCCTCCACTCAATATTACTGAGCTTAAATCAAATAAATTAGTTAAAAGAAACCACATTGTCCCAAAAGCGATATAATCATACGGCCTGCAATTTTTTATTTTCGGAATTAAAAGGAGTGCTGTCACAAATATACAAGCACATAAAATCACCCCACTTAATGGCAATGCCAAACCGCCCAGGAAAATTAAGACATTCTCCCGAAGCCAACCGTTTGCTATAGCCAAAGGTATCATCAGACACCATATCCCTATCGCCTGAAAATATCTTTTCAAGTTTCATTTTCTCCTATCTCCGGTTTGTTAAATGCACCTTCTTCGCCAAAGACGCACGAATAGAACTCTAACTTTTTCCATTCTAATATTAACGCATGGAAATGTCAAACCGTTCAGTTCATATCATAAAAAAGGCGCCAAAATCCCCACCGTTCCTCGCCGCCTCCCCCAGTGACGGACAGTTACGATTCAGCCCGATACGGTCGCCCGTGAGGGCGCAGGCCAACCCACTCCCCCGCGCTGAATCGTAACCCCTATTCCTCACCTTCTCCATATCCCCCCAGTCAGTACCGTCATATCATCCCGCACTGCTCCGCTTTCCTGACAGGCAAAACGCAGGATACGTTCTGCCATATCCTGAGGACTTTTCACGGTCATCCCTTCTATGTATTCCTTTAAGCTCAGCTCCTTGTCCTCTCCAGGACAGGCGTCCAGCACACCATCTGTCACCATGACGATCCGGTCCCCGTCCCAAAGCTTTCTGGACAGCAGCACCGGCTCCACGGAACTTAAGACCCCGGCAGGGACCTCCCCTGCTTCCAGGACCTCGACGGTTCCGCCGCTCAGGATAAATGTGGCGACCGCTCCCATTTTCATGGCCTCCAGCACGCCCGTATGCAGGTCTACGCAGCACAGATCCAGCGTCGCCGGATGCTGCTCTACACCAGTCAGCATCAGGATCGTATTGACCATCTTAAGGGCTGCCCTGGCGGAAAATCCAGTCTCCAGAAGCTGCTCTGTCAGCTCTACCACCTTCCGGCTCTCCTTTGCCGCGCCTTCACCGCTTCCCATGCCGTCAGACAGATTCATGACCACCTGTCCCGGCAGGCTGTCTGAAAAGGTGTAGTTGTCGCCGGAAACGCCCTCCCCGTCCTTGGAAAGCCTTGCTACGCCATACATCATCCGGTAATCCCCCGCCTCACTAAAACGGATGACCGCAGGCTGCCGCGTGACCAGCGCACGGGTATCCGGCGGAGCATACCAGCTGCCGCTGCCCACAGCCTGTCCAAAAAGCTCCGCCGCATCTTTGGATGTGAGACATTTGCCTCCCGTAGTCCGCACGGTCAGATATGCCTCCCGCTGCTTATTCTCATACTCCAGAAGCAGCATATTCTCCACCACCATATGGTGAAGACGGAACACCCTCCGCACAGCCTCCTCTTTCTGGGCTGTAATATCTGTGGCCTGCTCCATCTGATGGGCAAATTCCTCCAGGATCACCGCCAGCTCCCGGAACTGCACCATGACCGTATCCCGGCTCTCCAGGAAGCGGTTCTTCCACTCCAGGTTCATGGTGGCCCGTCCCAGATTGCGGTTGAGCTGCGCCATATAGTCTTCCTTCCGCCTGCAGGTCTCCAGAAACAGCCGGGGCATGTCCTCATATTCCACATGCCCCTTCTGTTCAAACGCTCTCAGCAGATAATACAGGTAATAACTATCTTCCTTCTGGCTGTCGCTGTAAAGATTGCACCTGCTGCACTCCCCGCACACCATGGCAGCGGACATCTGCATCGCCGCCAGTGCATCGTCCTTCGTCAGCCCTTTTTCTTCATCCATATTGTCCATGCAGGCTTTTGCCAGCAGCCCCAGCGACCGGGCCATCTCACTCAATCTGCCTGCCGTATATACATTCACATCCGCCATATCCCGGCGCTTCACTCGTCTCAACACAGCAATCCCCTCCTAAGCCACATTATATGCGGCAGGAGGGGATTGTATGCCTGTCCTTTAATTCTTCGGCGCCGGTTTAAGCAGAATCTCGTCCGGCTTCACCAGTCCCAGCTTCTGCTTTGCCACTTCTTCAATATATTGCTTGGTCTGAACGTAGACCCGATACTCTTCCAGTTCATTGGCACGCGCTTTTTCCTGCTCCACCTGCTTGGCCAGGGCCTCTTCCTTCGCCTGGTACTCCAGATCCTTCTTTCTCATGGAGGTACTCTTTAAATTGACCACAACTGCAAGGCTTCCCACGACCAGGGTAATCCCGATGATGGCAAGCCGGTTGCCCCAGCGGTCCTTTTTCTTTCTTCGTGTCTTTCCGCGTACTTTCATTCAATCACCAGCTCTATAAACCCATATTGCCTTGTTACTTTGTTGCTTTTATTCTAAAGCATCTTCCAGCCTTTTTCAATAGTTTTAAAAAATTTGCGCTGAGCACCCGGTCATACACGATCATAGCCAGCAGCACACTCCCGATCACATACAGCCTCAGCGCCCCGTCATTCTCCCGGTACAAAAGGTAAAACGTAGCGAACCCCGAAAATATCCAATACAAAAAGTCCTCCACCCCAATCCACAGCCACCCATGACGCACCAGCAACCGAAACACCCGCAGCACATCATAAACCGCCATCAACCCCGCTCCCGCAGCAACGCTCATCACCAGCAACCGAGCCTCGACCTGAATATTAGGACTCACCCCATCCCCTCCTCCCGCTCACTCCACATCCCCAGCTTTCTTCCTCCCCGCTCACGCCACATCCGTAGCTACTTCCTCCCCGCTCACGCCACATCCGTAGCTACTTCCTCCTGACTCATGCCACATACGTAGCTACTTCCTCCCCGCTCACTCCACATACGTAGCTGGAGTTTCCGCATTTTGCGGCGGCGGCAGTCCGGCGGCAGAACCGCGGGGTTTTTGTGACTTTGCAGACCATTAGGAGATGTTAGTATCCGGGATTTTCTGTTCTGACAGGAGAAGGGGTTGTTTGAGCGAAGCGAGTTGCCCCTTCTCCTGGCAGGCCTTTAAGAAAATTCCGGATACTTACATCTCCTTATGGTCGAAACCGGAACAAAAACCTGCGGTTCTGCCGCCGGACTGCCGCCGCCGCAAAATGCGGAAACTCTGATATTTATTTAAAGAGCCGACTAAACACCGACTGCCCCGCCTTCCTGTAAGCCTCATTGGAAGAATAAGTCAGGCTGTCCAAACTCCCCTCCACATCCACTTCCCCCTTTTCCACCGTCAGACGGCTCACGTGCAGTTCTTTTCCCTTGAGGGTCAAAAGCCCCATATCCGTGTCCATGACCACCTGCCCCTCATCAAAAGACACCACCTCGCGCACCCCGGTCAGGCTGACTGCAGAACGGTTCTGCATCAGGCATGAGTGGGGGCGGATTCCTGTTTTTTCTTCCATGCAAAAAGACCTCCTGCTATACGAACACCTGGTTCAGTATATGAGAAGGTCTTTCAGTTTATGATATGATCCCTCAGAGATAGCGGTACAGCTCTTTGGCGTCGTCCTTTTTGACTGTCTCCTGGACGTCTAAGACCTCCACCTTGACGGAGCTTGTCCCGAACTGGATCTCTATGATATCCCCCGCCTTTACGTTGACCGATGCCTTGGCGGGACGGTCATTAACCAGCACACGCCCTGCGTCGCAGGCTTCATTGGCTACGGTCCTGCGCTTGATCAGACGGGATACCTTTAAATACTTATCTAATCTCATAAAAATTAGTCGTTTACCATATCCTTCAGAGCTTTACCAGCTTTGAACTTCGGGGTCTTGCAGGCTGCGATGTTCATGCTCTCGCCGGTCTTCGGGTTTCTGCCCTCTCTTGCTGCTCTCTCAGATACCTCAAAAGTACCAAAACCAACAAGCTGGATTTTGTCGCCTTTCTTCAGTGCATCGGATACTACATCCGTAAATGCCTTTACTGCTGCCTCTGCATCCTTCTTGGACAGCCCTGCCTGCTCAGCAACTGCTGCAACTAATTCTGTCTTGTTCATTATCATTTCCTCCTACAATGGTCTATAGCACCTGTCAGGTAACTATTCATAAATTCATGTACTCTATCATTTATATCCGTTTTACTACACTTTGTCAAGGTTTTTTGGCTTTTTCCTGCTTTTTAATGGCCCGCCATAAAGCAAGGCTTTCCTCGGGTGTTTCAGCCACCGCATCCCCGAATACATGGGGATGTCTGCGGATCATTTTCTCACATACACCGTCCACCACATCATGGATGGTAAAATATCCCAGCTCCTCTGCGATCCGGCTGTGGATCATCACCTGGTACAGCACATCCCCCAGCTCCTCGCAAAGATTCTCCATGTCGTGGTTGTCGATAGCCTGTAATACCTCCCCGCTCTCCTCCAAAAGATATGGTTTCAAACTCTCAAAGGTCTGCTCCCTGTCCCACGGGCAGCCATGCTCCGAGCGAAGCTCCGCCACCACTTCCTTCAGTTCTTCAAATGAATGCATCCTTCTCCCTCCTGGCTCACACACGCTCTGCCGCTCCGACGAATACCACAATGGAGCGCGAAGGCACCATATACTTCTTCTGATTCTCCAGCCCCAGTTCTTCTCCCGCTCTGTAATATCCGTTTGCCGCGCTGTCACTGGTATCAAAAGCCAGCTTCCATTTCCGGCCCTTCGGCAGGTTAGGCAGCGCAAACTCATGGGGTTCCCAGTGCATGTTGTAGGTCACAAAAAAGTAATCGTCCGGAGTCCCGTCCGTCCGTTTTGCATACTCTCCACAGTAAAGAATGCCGATCTGGCGGCGGAAATTCTCAAATTCCGGTCTCCAGGCATTGACCCCATGATAGGAAACATCCGGGTGCCCGCAGGCCAGATAGTCCATGATCCGGGGTTCCTTCTCCATGTGGAATACCGGGTGGGCCTTTCGAAACCCGATCACATATTTTACAAATTCATACAGATCGCCATGGCTCTTTAGCTGGTTCCAGTTGAGCCAGGAGGTCTCGTTGTCCTGGCAGTAAGCGTTGTTGTTGCCGCCCTGGGAGTTGCCGAACTCGTCACCCGCCAAGAGCAGAGGGGTTCCCTGGCTTAAAAATACCATCAGCACTGCATTGCGGAGCTGCTTTTTCTAAGCTCCAGCAGTTTTTTCTTCCGCACCGGACCTTCCGCGCCACAGTTCCAGGAATAATTGTAATCACTGCCGTCCCGGTTGCCTTCCCCGTTGGCCTCATTGTGCTTCTGCTCATAAGATACCATATCCATCATGGTAAACCCGTTGGTCCCGGCAATGAAATTGAGCACGCCCCACCTGTCCGGGTTCCTGCGGCTGCGGTACACCAGATTGTTCATCTGCTCCTCGTCGCCCTTGAGCGCCCTCCGCATATCGATCTGGAAGCCGTCGTTATACTCGCCCAAATGCTTCTGTCCTGCCGCACCCACCGGCGCTCCTTCCCAGGAGGACGCCCACAGTTTGGTATCCGTCAGATAGGCATCCTGGGCCATCATCCACACCTGCGCCCCGCCGGTCAGATGTACGCCGTCCACGTGGAATTCCCGGACCCAGAACCGCACCACATCAAGCACAAAGGAAGGAGGCTCCTTCCCGGTAAAATAAAGCTCTGCCACCAGCTCGATCCCCGCCCTGTGCAGTGCCTTCACCAGCTTTTTAAATTCGATGGCCGGGTCTTTGCCCTTCCCCGCATAGGATGCCTTGGGAGCGAAATAATATGCATCCGCATATCCCCAGTAGTTGATCTTCCCGGTTGGCTCGGTCTGCCCATAGGGATTGCCGTCTATCTGTTCCGGCATCATCACCTCCTGGAATTCCGCCGTCGGCAGAAGCTCCAGCGTAGTGATCCCCAGCTCCTTAAAGTAGGGGATCTTCTCTGCGATCCCTGCAAAGGTGCCGCGTCCCTCCACTCCGGATGACACATGTTTTGTCAGCCCCCTCACATGGGCGCGGTAGACAATACAGTCTTCATAAGGAATATGAAGGGGCCTGTCCCCCTCCCAGTCAAACGGCTTTTGTCCGATGGGGACTGTGGGAAGAATATGCGCCTGCTCCAGCCTTCCCCACTGCTCCCTGCCACGGTAAGCGCGGCCGCAGGGGTCTGCAAACCGCACTCCGTCCGCCTCAAATGCGTATTCGAATGCGTCCAGGCCTTCCCCTTTCAGGGTCATCTCCCACACGTCGCCGATCCTGCCCTCCGGCGGAAACGGGATCCTGGCCGCTGCCTTCCGGTCTCCCTTCCTCCGGGAATGCGCCGCCTCCGGGTGAAAAAGGAGCAGGCTGCATTCATCTGCAGCCGCTGCCACGGAGATATGGATCCCCCCTTCTATTCTCGTAAGTCCCATGGAATACACCCTGTCATCACTGCTGTCTACCTTATACTGTCCCATCCTTCGCCTACCTCTTTCTTTATCAACGCCAGTTGCTTTTATTCCAGGTCCAGTTCTACCGGACAGTGGTCGGAGCCAAAGATCTCCGTGTGGATCGCAGCCCCCTTAAGCCTGTCCTTCAGGCTCTCCGAGACGCAGAAATAATCAATACGCCACCCTGCATTTTTCTCCCTCGCTTTGAAACGGTAGGACCACCAGGAATAAACGCCTTCCAGATCCGGATTGAAATAGCGCCAGGTGTCGATAAAGCCCGCCTCCAAAAGCGCCGTGAACTTGTCCCGTTCCTGGTCGGTAAAGCCCGCGTTGTTCCGGTTAGTCTTCGGGTTCTTCAAGTCAATCTCCTTGTGCGCCACATTTAAGTCGCCGCAGAAGATTACCGGCTTTTTCTCTTCCAGCCCTTTTAAATAGGCGCGCCACGCGTCCTCCCACTCCATACGGTATGGGAGCCGCGCCAGCTCGTTCTGGGAGTTTGGCGTATAGCACGTAATTACATAATATTCCGGAAATTCCGCAGTTATGACCCGGCCTTCCTTATCGTGTTCCTCAATGCCAAGCCCGTAGGTGACGGAAATCGGCTCCTCTTTTGTAAACAGGGCCGTGCCGGAATATCCCTTCTTTTCAGCATAATTCCAGTACTGGTGATAACCGGTCAGGTCCAGATCGATCTGCCCCTCCTGGAGCTTTGTCTCCTGCAGACAGAAAATATCTGCGTCCAGCTCATGGAAAATATCTAAAAATCCCTTCCCTACAACAGCACGCAGCCCGTTGACATTCCAGGATACCATCTTAGTCATATAATCTCTCCTTATACACGCCGTCGGCGATAAGCCTGCGGATGGACGCCACCACAGCCTCCTTGTCCTCCTTGTAGGTAACGCCGAACCACTTATCGCGCGTCTCCAGTACTCTTACCGTCGCCTTGCCGCTCTTGATCAGCTTATCGATGATCTTCGGAAGCAGATATTCCGCTTTCACATCGCCATCCTTGATATTGTCTAAAAACTCCGGAAAGCCCCGCTCCAGCTCCTCCAAAAATGCCGGCGGAAGCCCCCACATGTTCATGGACACATGCTGCTGCGGGTCCACGAGCACCGGATTGCCCTGCTCGTCAGCTGCGTACAGGCCATTGCCCTTCCACTCGATATCATAGGTCTCCGTCACATCCATTAAGGTGCCGTCCGGGTTCACCACACACACGCCGCGGGTCACCGCGCCGTTCTCGCTTAAAGTATTCTCCAGGATAAAGCCGCCCATGCACATATCATACACGCCGGACTCCGTGTCCATCTCATTCACCATATAGTCATGGATCTTCCGAAAGCCCTCTTTGCCGTAATAATCGTCTGCATTGATCACCAGGAACGGCTCATGCACCATGCCTTTGATGGTCAGGACCGCCTGTCCGGTACCCCATGGCTTTTTGCGGCCCTCCGGCACACTGTAGCCCTCCGGCAGCGCGGAAAGCTCCTGGAATGCATATTCCACATGGGCCACCTTCTCGATCCGGTTGCCGATGATCTCCCGGAAATCCTTTTCTAAGTCCTTGCGGATAATGAAAATGATCTTGTTAAATCCTGCCTCTAACGCGTCATGGATCGAATAGTCCATGATGATCTCACCTCCAGGGCCTATCGGCGCCAGCTGCTTGATCCCGCCTCCAAAACGGCTGCCGATCCCGGCTGCCATGATCACTAATGTGGTATCTTTCATTTTATTGTTCCCCTTCGTCATTTCTTTTGTCGGACAATCTGCCGACAGCTATCTAAAATATAACACAATATCGGTCAAAAGGCAATTTCACGTTTCTTCATTTTGCAGCCGCGCACAGGTTTTCCATCCGGACGCCAGGACAGTAATTTCACAAAAAAGACAATATCTCAGATCTTTCCAGCCTGAGATATTGCCCCGCATTATGATACCTCTTTATTCATGTCTTTTTAGCAGTCCAGCCCAACCAGTTTCAGCACTCCCCGTATATCCGCGATCACATGATCTGCGCCGGCTTCCCGGTAGCGCGCCTCGACCTCCCTGGCTTTTTCTTCCCGCTCTGCGTCGGTAAGCGTCTCCCATTCCGCCTTAGAAAGCCCCATCTCGGAGCTTCCCTCCAGGATGCCCACTGCCGTCACGCCTGCGCTCTTTGCCTCCAGGATATCGGAAACTGTATCCCCCACCTTCATCACCGCCTTGACGGAGGAGATCCCCAGGGCCTCCATATTGCGGAATATCATGTAAGGGTACGGACGCCCCATATGGCCCGTAGAATCCGGGGTAAACATACAGTCGGGCGCATATCCTGCCTTTTTTGCCTCCCTGGTGACGATCGCCATCATCTCGTCGGTGTATCCCGTGGTGGAACCGATCCTGATCCCCGCGGCCCGAAGGCGCTCCACCGTCTCCAGCACGTAATCCTTCGGCTCTGCAAAACGGTCCAGCACCTTTAAGAGCTTACCGATAAACAAATCATGCATGACGTCCACATCCCGGTCCTCCGGTTCCCGGCCATAAACATGTACAAACTCATTATGAAGCCGCTCCATTCCCAACATGGTCTTAATGTGGTCCCATTTCAGCATTCCCATAGGTTTTCTGGTCTCCTCCATGGTCGGTTCCAGCCCATACTCCCGGAAAACCTCTATAAATGTCTGGACCGGCGCAAAACAACCATAGTCCACCGTCGTACCCGCCCAGTCAAAGATCACTGCTTCCCATCTCATAACTCAAATCTCCTCCCTTTCCCTTAAAAAATCAGTAAGTATCCTGCAAAGCTTCTCCATATCTTCCGGATAGATCTCTCCGATATTCCCCACCCGGAAGGTCTCTGCATCCGTCACCTTACCCGGATAGATCGCGTATCCCCGCTCCTTGATATAGTCATACATCTCCTGGAAACTGTAATTCTTCTGCTCCGGATAGAAAAATGTGGTGATGATCGGTCCCTGATACATTTCCCCTACATAGGGCCGGAAGCCCAGCTTTTTTAAACCGTCGATCAGGATCCGGTTATTTTTCACATACCGGTCATGCCGCGCCGGGATACCGCCCTCTGCTAAAAGCTCCCGGATCGCCTGGGCAAAAGCCAGGACCACGTGGGTCGGGGAGGTATAGCGCCATTTTCCGTCTGCTTCCATACACTTCCACTGGTCATACAGATCCAGGGACAGGCTTCTGGCCCTGCCGCGGCATGCCTCCAGCGCATCCCTCCTGCAAATGATGAAAGAAAATCCCGGCACGCCCTGGATACACTTGTTGGCACTGCTGATGATAAAATCAATGCCCCACTCTCCAACCGGGATCTCCATGCCGCCGAAGCTTGACATGGCGTCCACGATCATGGTCCGGCCTGCGGCTTTTACCACCCGGCTCACAGACTCTATATCATTTAAAATGCCGGAAGTAGTCTCACTGTGCACCATGGAAACATGGGTGATCTGCGGGTTCTCCTCCAGGATCCGGGCAACCGTACCTGCGTCCGGGATCTGGTCGTACTCTGTCTCATACACCATCTGGCTGATCCCTGCATGGGCGGCAATCTCCCCCATGCGCAGCCCATAGGAACCGTTGGCTGCGATCAAAAGGCAGCCATCCTCCGGCACAGCGCTGGTCAGGACAGACTCCACACCGAAGGTCCCGCTGCCCTGCATCAAAACGACCGTGTATTCCTTTTCATCTGCACCGGCCAGCTCCAGAAGATTTTTCCGTATCCACTGGGTGATCTGTTTGTAGTCGTCATCCCATGTGCAGTGATCCACCAGCATCTCTTTTTTTACGGTCTCCGTGGTAGTCAGGGGACCAGGGGTAAGTAATTTATATTGTACCATGTTTTTTCTCCGTTTCTCTTTCTTGTCTTGATTTCTTTTACCCGGTTTTCGTTTACCGTGCCTTTGCATTCTCGGAAATCTGCTGATGCTTCTCTAAAAGCTGTACCGTCAGCTTTTCAGGGAATATCATCGGATAAGCTGATTGATCGGCGGAATCGCCGCTCTCGCCCTCATAGACCGGAAGAGGATAGGTCTTTAGTAAATCTTCCCTGCCGTTCTTTATGATACATTCCGCCATCTCCATCGCCAGCGGATTTGTCTTATCCCCTTTTTCCACCACAGCCACGGATTCTGTCAAAGAGAAATTACCCTCTGTTGGGTCTGCATAGTCCACAGGAAGTCCGTCCGCCTTGTCCGCCACCGCCTGATGTCGCAGTCCGAAACCAACCGCCACTTCCCCTGCCCGGACCATTTTTAAGGGCGCGGAGCCGGAGCTTTCAATATGGTCTCCTGCATTTTTATAAATGCCGGCCAGGACTTCTTCTGCCCCATCCTCTCCATATTCACTTACCAGCGCCTGCATCAGCAGCCACGCCGTGGAGGAGCTTTTTATATCCGTCACGGATACATTGCCGGCGTATACCGGGTCAGACAAGTCCTTGATGCATGTTGGCATGGGCAGTCCATCATCTTTGAGCACCTCCGTGTTGACGATGACCGCTCCCTCCTGCGCCGTGATCGGCGTATAGAATGCCGGGTACTCTGCCAGCGGTTTTGTCTCAAAGGACAGGTTTCTGAACATGTTGTTGGTCTCCTGGGCGCTGTCTAAGTAGAACGAGCTCATGGTAACCATATCCGCCTCGATATCGGTCCCTTCCGCCAGAAGCTTGCCGCCCAGCTCCGAGGTCCCAAAGGACTGAAGGATGTATTTTCCCTCGTAGCCGTTGCCGTCCAGGGCTTTTTTCATGGCATTGATCGCCTCGTCGTCCGCATTCGTGTAGATCACGACCTCCTGCTCCTTTTTCCCGCAGCCGGTCAGGGCTGTCATGGCAAGCAGCGCACAGGCCATGCCTGCTGCCGCAATTCTTATAAAAGTTTTCATAGGATGATCTCCTCCTGATTCTGTTTTATTCTGATACAGGTCTTCTGTCTGATGCTCCCCTTGTTCCGGTCTGCTGCCAGACGGTGGAACAGGGTCTTTGCCGCCAGGTTCGTTATAAGGATAAAAATAGACAGAACAAAAATTTCATTATACTTCGTATAATACTGCAATTCCTTGATCTTAGTTGTGATCACCATGGTCCGCGCCCCGGCGATGAAGATCACCGCGCTGACTGTTACCATGGCATTGACAAAATAATAGCCAAATACCTCCAGGATCGTCGCCATTGCATTGGGCGTCACCACGCGTACAATGGTCTTAAGCCAGGTATCTCCCATCAGCATCGCCGTTGTCTCCCATGACGCGTTCATCTTTGCCAGGGAATTCTTCATCATCAGATATGGCGTGGAAAAATAATGGATGACATTGCAGACCACGATCAGCGTCAGCGTATTTTGCAGGGAAGTCCCGGAAAATACCAGCAAGTATGCAATACCGATCACCATGCCCGGAATAGTGTTGGTGATCAGGGAGATATTTTCAATCACCCTTTTTGCACGGTCCGGCATGCGGCTCCGCGCCGTGGCAAGAGCCGCCCCGTAGGTGGTGAGCGAACCGAAGAGAGCTGTTAAAAGCGCTGCCGCCAAAGAGTTTTTATATACTCCCAGCAGGCTTTTATCCCGCAGCACGTTCTCTAAATGCTCCAGTGTGAAGCTGATCCGATAAGGCCACTCTTCCACAAACGGTACCAGGAAAATAACAGCAAACACCGACAGCACCAACACAAGCACCAGCGCGCTTCCCAGGCCCAGCAGCCCGTCGCGCAGGCGGTTTTTCCGTATTTCTATGACAGAGATCTTATTATACCGGATATTGTACTTTTCCAGGTAATGCAGCAGCGCTATGGTCAGTACCGACGGGATCAGCATCAGCACCGCCACCACGGATCCCCGGTTGAAGTTGGGGATACTGCCCAACATCTCATTGTAAAGCACGGACGCTGCCACCTCGTACTGGCCTCCCACCGACGCCGGGATGCCATAATCGGTAAAACAGAGGAAAAAGCACTGCACAAAGGATGCCGCCAGAGTTCCCAGCAGAGGGCGCACTACAGTTCCTGTAAGGGTCTGCCACGGATTGTCTCCCATGATCCGCGAAACGACAGAGAATTTCTTGTCGATATATCCCATCGTATTGGACACCAACAGGAAAGACACCGGCAGAGTGTAGATCAAATATCCCAGCAGAAGCCCGTAAAAGCCATACAGATCGAATATCTGCCGTCCGAACAGCTTTGTGATCAGCCCCTGCCTGCCAAAGGAATAGATGATGGCAAAGCCATAGGTTATGGTAGGCAGCAGCATAGGTATCACCGCACACCTGCGGATCAGGGCCTTATATCCTGCCGGAAGATTGCTGTAGTGGATCGTATAGGCAAGCAGGAATGCAAGCAGGGTTGCCAGCACGGCGCAGCATACAGAGATCCAGATACTATTGCCGAAGGCTTCCGCAAATCCTCTGCCAGTCAGGACCTCCGCGTAATTCCTAAAGGTAATGCCGCCGCCATTTTCAAAGGATTTATAAAAAAGCCGGCAGATCGGAAGGATCAGGAATGCAAAAAACAGCAGGGTGACCGCCAGGAATATTCCTTTTATCTCTGGTTCTTTTTTCTTCCCCATACCCTTACCCCACCCGCACTTCCAGCCGGGGCGCTGTACCCTGTTTAAACAGGGTGAAGATATGATTCCTTTTGATGACAAGCTGGTTTAAAATAAATTCTTTCACAAAGTCATTTTGGGGCGTCTCGATGATCTCCTCCGGCTTTCCGTACTGGGAGATCTGCCCCTCATTTACGATCAGCACTTTATCCGACAGCGTCAGGGCCTCCTCCGGGTCATGGGTGACAATGATCGTTGTCAGGCGATAGTCCCTGGCGATCTGGCGGATCTTTTCTTTGATCGACTCTTTGATCACGCCGTCGAGCGCACTCAGCGGCTCGTCCAGCAGCAGGATCTTGGGCTTCATCACCATGGTCCTTGCCAATGCCACTCTCTGTTTTTGTCCGCCGGAAAGCTGTTCGATCCTCTTGTGAAGATGCTCCCGCAGCCCCAGCAGGTCGATCAGCTCCTCCACCTCCTGGGATGTAGAGATCTTTGGATTGTTTTTAAGCCCGTATGTAACATTCTGATAGACGTTCAGATTGGGGAACAGAGCGTAATCCTGGAATACGATGTTAAATCCCCGCTGTTCCATGGGCATGGCCGTTAAATCCCTGCCGTCAAATAAAATAGCCCCTTCATCTGCATCAGTCAGTCCCAGGATCAGGTTTAAAAGCGTCGTTTTCCCGCACCCGGAAGGTCCCAGGATGGAGACGATCTCTCCCTCCTCAATATTCAGGTTAATGTCGTGCAGAATCGTATTTCCATCATATGATTTTTTTAAATTTCTGATTTCCAGCATAGGAACTCCTCTCACGTTTTCTTTCTATTTCCCTGCCTCTACATAAAACCATATTTTGGTGGTTTTCTTCTACCGGATTTCGGATAACTTTGGGTTAAAAAAACGTAAAAGAGCTGCGGAGTCTCTGATTTGGGATATTTTGATCCAAATCCGAGCTCCACAGCTCTTATTTTTGCAGTCCGGCGGAGCAGCTTTTGTGGGCCAGGCCCCATGCTCCGTTCATCTACCGTTTTAATTTTTCTTTTTCACGCTCCAGCGCGATCCTTGATTCTTCCATGGAGGTATCGATCAGCTCCGGCAGCAGTTCTTCCGGAATGGTAGGCGCATAGTAAAATCCCTGCTGAAGCTCACAGCCAAACCGCTCCAGGGCATCTAACTGCCTGTCAGTCTCCACCCCTTCCGCGATCAGACGTCTGCCCATCTTCTGGGCAATATGTACCAAACCTTCAATGACTGCTTCCGATTCCGGGTTCGCCTCCAGCTGCCAGATGAACATCCGCTCAAATTTAAGGGTATCTACAGGAAGCTCGAAGATCCGGCTGATACCGGAATAACCGGAACCAAAATTGTTCAGGATCACCTCCACCCCCATCTCAGACAGCTCCTGCATAAGCACGGCTATATTCATATACGCTGTGCTCATAGCGTATTCGTCAATCTCAATCGCCATCTTACCTGCGGGGATCTCATAGGTCTCTATCAGACGGGATATCTCGTCCAGAAAGCCCTCCTGTAAGAACAGGGCCGGTGAAACAGGCACCGCGACCGACTCAAATTCCTTACCCGCCTTTATAAGCCCGGCGATCATAGCCGCCGCTTTATTCAGCACATAAAACTCTACCGCACGGATCTGTCCCGTATCCTCCGCCACCGGAAGGAACTCCGCGCTTCCGACCATGCCTATGCCTTTTACATAAATGCGCAGATAGATCTCCGCCCGTGTGAATTTATCTGCCCTGGTGTCATAGGTCAGACGGTAGCGTACCTCGATCTCATCATTGTCAAGGGCTGTATTCAGATAACGCGCGATCGCCTGACGCCGCAGAAACTGGGTGTGCAGCTGTTTGTCATACATGACATACTGGTTGCTGCCCGACTCTGCCGCACTGGATATGGCAAGGTCCAGGCACTTTATCATATCCCCGGCATTGTCCGCATATCCCGGATAGGAGCAAAGCCCGATCTGCACCGAACAGAGACAGTCCATATCCTGTATCTTCCAGCCATGGTCAAACCGCCGGATCAGCTTCTCTGCAAGCCTGACTGAATCTCCCTGGCTGTAATCCTTCAGGATAATTATAAACTCCACACCCACATAACGGTACACGGTACAGCCCGTCATCTCCTCCAGATATCCGAGGATATTCTCCAGCAGCTCCTCACAATATTCATATCCAAACAGCTCATTCATGCGTTTGAAGTTCTCAATATACAGCTTCAGAACAACGCCCTCATTTCCCAGCTGGAACTGCGCATCTAAATGGCGGTAGCAGATCCGGCTGTCGCTCTCTTTTTTCTCTTCATAGACAGCGTTTCTTGACCTCTGTTCTTCCGCCAATGATTTATCCGCAGGCTGCTCTTCTAACGGCGCGCTCTTTTTGCGAAATATACTCATCTTTTTTCCTCCTGCCCTGATATATTCCTATTGTAGCTGAATCACTGCTGATTTACCATCTCTTTTTTACTTTTGCGTAAAACATACCAGTCTGGCGGCCTTCTCTTTTCACAACAAAGCCGCCAGGCAATTCTGCCCGGCGGCCCCATTTCATCCACGGTATCTGCTAAAATCTCGTTTGATAGTATTTTAGCCGCTGATCCTGACACCGGTATTATCGCCCAGCCGGATAACAGTAAATGCGATCTCATCAAAGGTAAAACCATCTTCGTCCACAACTACCTGGAGTGTTGCCGGTACATTAGTCACAAGGAACGGAACGCTGAATGACAAGTTCGCCTGTTCCGAAGATGATGTGAAGATCGTACTGGCCACACCACCTGCCACCTGTACTCCATCCAGGTTCAGATGAAGTCTTAACTGTGCCGGAATAGCCGTGCCTGGATTGACCGATACGGAGCTGTGGAACGTAGCCTGATACACCCCGGGCTGAGTGATGATAACATCTGTCGATCCTGCCTGGTGAGTGATGGCGCTGCCGGCTATCAACGGATTGTTGCCATAATAGAGCGCTCCGCCTGCCGGAGGCGACTGTCTTGAAGTATCTGTTGTTGCCAATACATCCAACGTACCGCCGCCACCGCCCGGTTCACCACGCGGTATAACAAACTCAAACACAGCATCTTCTTCTGTACCAACGTTTATCACTTCCGCCGGTGTCCCCGGTTCACCTGTTATCACCGCACCAACACGGATCGTTGCCGATCTTCCCTGCGGACCTTCCGGACCTTCTGGGCCCTGCAGCCCTTCCGGACCCTGCAGTCCTTCTGGACCCTGTGGACCTTCCGGACCCTGTGGACCTTCCGGACCCTGTAGTCCTTCCGGACCCTGTAGTCCTTCTGGGCCCTGCAATCCTTCCGGGCCCTGTGGGCCTTCCGGGCCGGTAGGGCCGGTAACGCCGGTGGCTCCTGTGGCTCCCGCGGCTCCTGTAGCTCCTGTAGCTCCGGTGGCTCCGGCGGCTCCGGCAGGCCCCGTGGCTCCCGTAGCTCCGGCGGCTCCGGTGGCTCCGGCAGCTCCTGTGGCTCCGGTGGCTCCGGCAGGTCCCGTGGCTCCCGTAGCTCCGGCGGCTCCGGTGGCTCCGGCAGCTCCTGTAGCTCCTGTAGCCCCAGCGGCTCCTGTGGCTCCGGTGGCTCCGGCAGGTCCCGTGGCTCCCGCGGCTCCTGTAGCTCCGGTGGCTCCTGTAGCTCCGGTGGCTCCGGTAGCTCCGGCGGCTCCGGTGGCTCCGGTGGCTCCGGTGGCTCCACGCGGTATTTCAAAGTCCAGAACAGCAAAATTAGCATCACCCGCATCTATCACCCGAGCTCCCTCTTCCGGCTCTACTGTTGTAGTTGAGCGAATGACGACGCTGCGGCCGGTTGGACCCGTTGGACCCGTTGGACCCGTTGGGCCAGTTACACCGGTTGGGCCGGTGGCTCCGGTGGGACCCGTTGACCCGGTTGCTCCGGTTAAGCCGATGGCTCCTGTGGCTCCGCTCGGACCCGTTGGGCCGGTGGGTCCGGTTGAGCCAGTTGCACCGGTGACTCCGGCGGTTCCGGTGGCTCCAGTGGCTCCGGTCGGACCGGGTTCTCCTGTCGCTCCAGGTGCTCCGACTGGCCCAGTGGCTCCTGTTGCGCCCGGACACCCGCGTGGTCCCATTGGTCCCATCTGCCCCGGACACCCACGTGGTCCCATTGGTCCCTGGCATCCCTGTGGCCCCATTGGTCCCATAGGACCGGTCGGTCCCCGGTTACAGCAGCAATTGCTGTTGCACCCACATGTGCTACATCTGCCAGCTCCCGTTTCTACCAAAGCATTATCTTCTGATCCACAATTTTCAGATCCATTGTAATCATAACCCCCACTGAAATTCGGATGATTTTGACAATTATAAAACATAACAATCCTCCTTCTTAACTTTTTACAACACATGGTTCCATGACTGTTTAAAAACAAAAGGCCATTAGCACAGAATCGCCATTCGGCACAAGTTCAGCGATGTTTTCTCCAGCCTTCACTCCTGCGGATGGTCTGATGAAACATGCTTAACATTCTTTGTCAGCATACTGTATTATATGAATAAAACCCAAAGTTGGTGTACAAGTCATCGGACAGGCATTAGAAATCAGCATTATCACTATACCGCACACAAAAAGAGGGGGCGCAAAATCATTAACATAGATGATTGAGCGACACCCTCTTCAGGCTTTAAAAGAACCAGCATACCGTACTAATTTTTTCTAACCGGCAAAAAATCTATGCCAGCAGTGTCACATGTTCCGTGGATATGCTTCGTGGATTTATCTGGTGAGTATTTCTGCTTTACATGCAGAAACAAAGGTGGGATCACTGTTGTTGGCACCTACAAGTACCAGAATGCCAAATTGATTAACCAGAACAGTTCCCTGCCCTACCGTTTGTCCCCCAGCCTTGATACTGACTCCAGCAGTTCCTACCGGAAGATAGGAACGGACAGCAGCTTCGCAGTTCGCTCCGCAGCCTGTTGGTGTTGGCGTTGGCGCAGGAAGGTATGTGATGGCATTATTATAGGTTGTACTGGTAACCCTGACCGAGGCAATTCTGCAGATGGAAACTGCTTCCTGTGCCACGCCCTGGCTATTGGTCAGCTGGAGAAGACCGGCATTGGGGTTTGAATTTGGAGCCGGCAAAAGGCTGCCAGCTCGACCGCTTGCATTGTCCCCGCTTTCCATTGATACCACAATATTATCCGTTGGATAAAGCTGAATAATCTGCTGAAGTACATTTTGCATCTGAGCAACACAGGCACAGGCTGCATTGTCACCAGCAGGTCCGGTAACACCGGTAGATCCAGTCGCGCCGGTGGGGCCGGTTGCCCCAGTTGCTCCCGCGGGGCCTGTCGCTCCACTCGCACCAGTCGGCCCGGTTGCCCCAGTTGCTCCCGCGGGGCCTGTCGCTCCACTCGCACCAGTCGGCCCGGTTGCCCCAGTTGCTCCCGCGGGGCCTGTCATTCCGGCGGCCCCAGTTGCACCGGTAGGACCAGTTACTCCCGTAGGGCCAGTTACTCCCTGCGGGCCCCTCTGACCCGGACATCCCTGCGGCCCCATTGGTCCCGGACATCCCTGCGGCCCCATTGGGCCCTCAGGACCAGTAGGTCCCCGATTGCAACAACAATTATCACATGGATTATTGCAACCACACCCGCACGAATTATATCTGCCAGCCACAGATCTTTCCGACTCTATGCTTCTTACAAAAGAATTTTCTGATTCGTCACAATCAAAATCCCTGCCATAATTCATATCATTCTGGTAGCCAAAAAACATGCTATTCCCCTCCTATTCTTTATATGCCGCCGTCTGTATTAACATTGTCAGAAAACGCACTTGCAAAATGATTCATCTATTAAGAAATAGCAATACCCGCACTGGCGTACCCTACAACAGTATTGACCAGCGACAAACCTGACGCAGTCGCTGAAAATACAAGCATTAAACGAGTCTGTGTTGTCACAGTAATATTTAGTCCAGTTGTAATACCGGATGAAATCGCACCAACTGAAAGCACACCTGTCAATGCCGGCGAAAGTGTGACAACTGCGCCAGGCACAGCAGTAAACTGGTTATTGGGCGTACTGGAGCTGTAAAGCTGGGCAGTAATCTGGATAGTAGAGCCTACCAATGATAATGCTGCCGTTGTACTGAAGAATGCGCTTATGCTTGTAATCGTACCAGCTCTCGGCATAGAAAAAGCAAAGTTAGTTAACGTCCCTGCCGGATTCGTAAGGTTGATAACACCACCTGTAATGGTTAATCCAGGAGCTGAGCTGCCAAATCCCACAAAAGCCGGAGTACCAACCAGTCCTCCCGCAATCGTTGTCAAAGTTACAGGGATACCTGAAGCAAATGGAACAATAGCAGAACTTCCCGCAAGACCGGTCGGGCCAGTCGGGCCGGTTGCTCCAGTCGGACCAGTTGCACCGGTTAGGCCGATTGCTCCTGCCAGGCCTGTTGCACCCGTTGGGCCTGTCGCTCCAGTCGGGCCTGTCACCCCGGTCGGGCCGGTCGCTCCAGTTAAACCAGTTGCTCCTGCCAGACCAGTTGCACCAGTTAGACCTGTTGCGCCTGTTGGGCCTGTTGGGCCTGTCACTCCAGTTGGACCTGTTACACCGGTGGGGCCTGTTGCACCCGTTGGGCCTGTCACTCCAGTTGGGCCTGTCACTCCAGTAGCCCCTGTCACTCCGGTTGGGCCTGTCACTCCAGTCGGGCCTGTCACTCCAGTCGGGCCTGTCACTCCAGTAGCCCCTGTTGCACCAGTTGCTCCTGTCGGGCCAGTTGCACCGACAATACCAGGACATCCCTGCGGCCCCATGGGACCTCTCTGCCCAGGACATCCGGGAGGCCCCATGGGACCTCTGGGTCCTGTTGGTCCCTGACTGCAGCAATTGCCGCATTGATTATTACACTCACACCCATATGAGTTATATCTGCCACACCCAACTTCTGTCAGCTCTCTATTTTGTAATGTAGAATCATCGGACCTGCAACCGCCAAAATCTCCGACGTTATCATTTTGATAATTAAAAAACATGATGTTCTCCTCTCTTTGATTCTATTAGCCATCAGATACCCGTATCATAAATTGTCGAAAACGGCCTGGTCTGTTTCACCGGTCAGTCCGGCCTGCCCATCTCATAACATACTGGATATTTCCTCTGAGCATACTATAATATATGAGCAATGGATGATGTTGGTGTACAAGTCAGATAACGCGCAAATGGGTGGACAGTTGTGCCCACCCATTTCAGGTTTTATCTGTAAAACAGATCTATGTTGCAGGTTGAAACAAAGGTTATATTGGTAACAGCTTCATTCGCAAGCACGATCATACCGTATTCATTCCTTATGACCGTTCCCGTTGATGGGGTTTGAGTATTTGTTATTATATTCGCATCCGTTCCGACAGGTAAAAGAGAACGAATCGTTATTTCGCAATCAGCGCAGCAATCTGTCGGAGCAGGGACCGGTCCTGGCAAATAGGTAATTGCATCATTATATGTTGCATTGTTTATTTGAATTGTATCGATACTACATACAGACAAATACTGCCCTAAACTCTGAGAATTTATCACCTCAAATACTCCAGCACGTCCATTGGGGCCTAATGTCAAAAGTCCCGGACGGCCAACAACTGCATCTCCACTCTCCAAAGTGATAAATAGATCATTATTGGGGTATAACGTAATAATTTGCTGTATTATATTTCTCATTTGTTCTTTACAGGCGCAATTAGCAGTACTCGTACTGCTGGCAGGTCCAGTCGCCCCTGTAACACCGGTTGCTCCCGTCGGGCCTGTTGCTCCCGTGACACCGGTTGCTCCCGTCGGGCCTGTTGCTCCCGTAAGTCCGGTGGAACCAGTTGCCCCTGTAGCCCCTGTCGGCCCGGCAGGGCCCTCCATTCCCGGACACCCCTGTGGCCCCATTGGCCCCATTGGTCCCATCGGCCCCATTGGCCCATCACTGCCAGCAACAGTAACTTCTGTTGCAGCCACCATACTCCGGAATTTCACGAAACTCTGTATTATTATAGCAATTGTAATCCATCGCATTCTCCCTTCTTATACTTTGCTGGCTTTTTCATGCCGGCATACTGTACTATATGAAAAAGCGATGTGGTTTGTGTACAAGTTACCGGACGTCCGGTTCCTCCAAATGTGCAGAACGTTTTGCAAAATACGTTTTATTCCATTTGACTTCCGGTGAATCAGGCTTGTATTCCATAGATTTTTTATGGTATTCCAGCGCTTTCTCAAAATCCCCCATCCGGTCATAGCAGACACATAGCTGTATTGCCGGAAGGTAACCATAACAGTCCCATTGGATAAATGCTCCCGAATCCTCATGCGCCTCCTTAAGGAGCGCCTGCTGATACCAGAAAACAGCCTGTCGGTAATCTTTCCGGTCCATCATGGCCCTGCCGATCTCACAGCAGACCTCCGCCCGCGGAATATCAAAGACAAAGCTGGCAAACAATGCTTTAAGACGCTCATTTTCCTTTTCCATGTGCTCAAAACAGGAAGCCATCTGTATACATGCCTCTATCTTATTCTCAACCCATCCGTCCCTGTCTTCTAAAAATGCTCCAAATACCTCAACTGCCTTCTCATATTTTTGATGGTAATACAATTCCCTTGCATAATAAAACAGATGCCTTGCGCCCAAACGTTCCCCGTTCTCCAGCATGTTTTCATAGATATTCAGATTCCTGTCCGGATCCCCACTCCCCAATTTCCGATGTTCAATAGAGATTGGGGAATACAGGATCTTTCCCCGGGGCGTCACAGCTTCATGCACCTTACCCTCCCAGTAAAAACCGCGTCCATTTTTCAATAACCGTTCCCGGTAGTAAGAAAATGATACATTTCCGCTCTGATCAAACCCGGTCTGATATTTCATCATCACCACATCCGTATCAGGATCAAGCTCTTCTTTCAGACGCAGCAATTTTTTCTGTTCCGGTTCCGGTAAAACATCATCTGCATCCAGCCACATCCAATAATCCATAGTGCTTTTGGAACATGCAAAGTTTCTAGCCGCGGCAAAATCCTGCTTCCATGGATACTCAAATACCTGATCTGTATATTTTTTTGCTATTTCTTTTGTTTGGTCTACTGATCCTGTATCTACAATGATCATTTCATCTGCAATGTCTTTCATCTGCTCCAAAATACGTGCAATGACAGGTTCCTCATTTTTGACAATCATACACAGACTGATCGTAATCATAATGTCCTCCTCAATTTTAGAATGGTTATCGTCGTCTGAACTTCCGAAACCCGGACACTGCTGTTAAAGGTCAGGCTGAATCTGGTCCCCTCTAATGTCTCTACAATCAAATGCGCTGATCCAGCCGCACTGCTGACCCCGTCTCCCGTCATAAAATATATACCTTCGTCCAAATGCGCTGCATCATTATAATACGGCGTGATCTGCATATATCCCTTTTCTCTAAGAAGTCCCGATACCTGATACGAGATCAGATAATATCCTGCTGCCAGTAAGATTCTTTGATTATCCTGTGTCACGATCTGTCCTGTCGGATCTACCACTACAGGATCAAGCGGCAGCAATGTACCATCCTCTGGCCCGACTCCAAAATTTTTAAAAGATGCAAATACATCATCCGGCACCGGCCCCGTTGGACCCGTGGCCCCTGTTGCGCCAGTGGGGCCGGTTGCTCCCGTAACTCCTGGCGCCCCCGCCGCTCCAGTGGGGCCGGTTGCTCCCGTGGCTCCCAGCGTCCCCGCCGCTCCAGTGGGGCCGGTTGCTCCTGTGGCTCCCGGAATCCCCGCCGCTCCTGTAGGGCCGGTTGCTCCCGTGGCTCCCGGCGTCCCCGCTGCTCCTGTAGGGCCGGTAACTCCCGGCGTCCCCGACGCTCCAGTGGGGCCGGTTGCTCCCGTGGCTCCCGGAATCCCTGCCGCTCCAGTAGGACCGGTTGCTCCCGGCATCCCCGCCGCTCCAGTGGGGCCGGTTGCTCCCGTGGCTCCCGGCGTCCCCGCCGCTCCTGTAGGGCCGGTCGGGCCGCTGTTAAAAGGAAAGTGACTATATACCCCGTAAACAAGGGAAAAAATAAAATATGAGCTTATCACGTTACCGGACAAGCGCCGCCCAAGTAGAGACTACGGGCGGCGTTTTCCGTTGTGAGGTGGAAAGGAGGACAATTCCCATGCTTCGGGCCAACATGGCCCGAGGCCGCTTGTGGGCCTGACTGAAAAAGTTGGGCCCTATTTTCATGCCAAAATGAAGGAGGTTAATTGAATGGCTGATGATAAAAAAGATTTGAAGCCGGAGGAACAGGCCAAGAACGGCCCCACCGCTCCTGAACAGCATACCCCCGGCAAGGATACGCCGCCCGCCAAAGAGGCCGCAGGTTTGCCCCCGGCAAAAGAGGCCCCGGTCCCCGAAAAGGACAGCGGCCCGAAACAGGAAAAGGCGGAGGCGGCAGGCCCGGCGGATAAGAGCCGCCCCGGAAACGTCATTGATATTTCCGGCGCTATGATTGATAAAATCGTTGCGGAGAAAGAAAAGGCGGCAAAGGTGGCGGAGGCCGGGAAAGAACAGCCCGCCGAACCTGCAAAAACGGAACAGAAGGAAAAGAAAGAGTCGGAGAAGCAGGCGGGCCGCACCCCGAAGGCGGTAAAAAAAGCCCCTGAAAAATCGGATAAGCCGCCCGCCGCCAAAAAGGCCGAGCCGAAAAAAGAGGCTCCGGCCCCCGAGAAGCCGAAGGAGCCGGAAAAGCCCGCCGGGCCTGTGGCGGCCCCGCGTTCCGGGGAGCCGGAGCAGATTGTCCATATCAACCTGTCCGAGCTCCACGCCTTCAAAAATCACCCGTTTCAGGTGCGTGATGATGAAGAAATGCGGGCTATGGTTGCCAGTGTCAAGGATAAGGGCGTAACACAGCCCGCCATTGTGCGGCCCCGTGAGGGCGGCGGCTATGAAATCGTGTCCGGCCACCGCCGCCAGAAGGCAAGCCAGCTTGCCGGATATTTGGATATGCCCTGTATCGTCCGCAACCTTACCGATGAACAGGCCATCACGCAGATGGTGGAGGACAATACCAACCAGCGTGAAAATATCCTTCCCAGTGAGCGGGCAAAGGCCCTGAAAATGCAGTTGGAGGCTATCAAACATCAGGGTGCGCGGGAGACTTCGGGCCAAATTGACCCGAAGGAGGCCGGGAAACGCTCCAATGAGATTGTGGCCCTCCGCAATAAAATGACGGTTAAACAGGTTCAGCGGTATATCAAGCTCAATGACCTTGTGCCGGAGCTCTCAAAGGCCATGGACGAGGGCCGGATCAAATTCACTCCCGCCGTGGAGCTTGCCTATATCGCGCCGAAAAATCAGCAGTATATCGCCGTTGCTATTGACGCACAGCAGTCGGCCCCTTCTCTCTCACAGGCACAGCGTATGCGGGAGCTCGATCAGAAGGGCGTGCTCAACGGTGATGTGATTGACGGAATTATGCTGGAAGAAAAGAAGGAGGTAGACAAAGTGATTATCAATGGTGCAGAGCTGGAAAAGTATTTCGGGAAGGAAAAGACCCCGCAGGAAATGAAGGAGCAGATTATCAAGCTGCTGGACGACTGGAAGGGCAAGCAGAAGGAACACGCAAAGCCCGAGAAAAAGGCGGAGAAGGAGAAATAAGACGGGGCTTCGGGCCAAGTTGGCCCGAGGTTCCTGCCTAAATGCGGGGCTTAAGCCCCGCGCCCCGAAGCTCAAAGGATATAATATATTCCCCGTCGCCGTGGTCTGTATAGCGCAACCGGGGAAGGCGGTCAAGGGTGGCGCCCGCGCCACCGCCTGCGGCGGCGAAGCCCTTGACAGCCTTTCCCGGTTGTGCTTGTAGTAGTCAAGCGACGGGGATATATATTCCTTTGAGCCGTTCCCCTTCCCACGGGAAGGGGCGGAGGGGATGGGCTCCCTATTAAGCGCAAACAGGAAGGAGGAAACCCCATGAAACGACCCTTAGCATACATTACCGCCGCATGGACGGGCGACCGGGAGGCTGACACACAGCAGGCGGCGCGGTATTGCAGGGCGGTCTATGAGGCCGGATTTTCCCCGGTCTGCCCCCTGCTCTACCTGCATTTGTTCCTGAATGACGATATTCCCGAGGAACACAAAAGCGGGATTGACATTTCCCGCGATATGCTCCGCCGGGCTCATGTGCTGGTGCTCTGCGGCGGCGGTGTCAATGAGGACGTAAAGAACGATATTGCCGTTGCCGGGCGGCTCAACATCACAGCGACCACCTTAGAGGGCATAATCGCGGTAAAACAGCAGGGCCGGACACAGCCCCGTGACAATCGCCAGTAAACCGCCTCGGGCCAACTTGACCCGAGGTTTTTGCTGGCCGGACGAAAGGAGGTGTGAATATTGCCAAAAAAGAAAGCGCCCGCCGTGGAAACGCCGATTGCTGAAAATGAGTATGTAAAGGAACTGCTGGCCCTGCTGAAAGCAAACCAGTCTCCGGCAGGAAAGGAACTGTTAGAGGCTATCGGCCATGTTTCCGAGATGGAAAAACAGCTTGCCAGCGCGGTTGACGAGCTGAAAGCCATGCGGCAGGATTTGGAGAAAATGAAGAACCACCCGTTAAAATCAGTCCTGCAAAAATCAATCGTTGTCTTGCAAGACCGTATTCTTGCCCTGCGTGACAGTCTCGCAGAGCTGAAAGCCGGTATCATTGAAGGCTGTAAAAATACATTGGCCGCTGTGAAGGAGCGTGGAATTTCCGCGCTGGATCACGCCGCCCGGTTCTTCCATATCAAGCCGGGGCTTGCGGCCCTGCGGAACAACATTAACGAAGGCATACAGGCTGACGAGAAGGCCATTTCCAGAATAGAGGCCGTAAGCGCCGAATACCACGAAGCCGGGCGGCACTTGAAAAACATAGGACGGGCCCTGATGGGGAAGGAGGCCGTACAGGAGGCGAAGGCCCCCGGAAAGTTGGCAAAGACGGTACAGGCCCCCTACCGGGCGGAACGGGCCTGTTTCCTTGCGGCCCGGAACAGTCTGGATAAGGCGGTTGCCAGTCTTGACCGTCTGGAACGCGCCGCCGAAAGACAGCCTTCGATCTTGAAAACCATGCAGGAGCATAAGGAAACGAGCCCGCCGAAGAAGGAAAAGACAGCTCCGGCGGTGGCACATGACGAGCGGTAGACCTCGGGCCAAGTTGGCCCGAGGTTTCCCATATCCCCGGGGGCCTCCGGTTTTAACCGGCGGCTCCCGGACGGGAAGGAGGTATCAATGGAAGAAGAAGTATCAAGAAAGACTGTGGCTATATCCGTACAGGCGGCAAAGCTGACGGGCCGGGTGCTGTTCATGGCGTGCCAGAAGTTTCTGGCCGGAGTGCAGAAACACAACCGGGACGCGCTCACGCCCCACGGGCGGCAGACCGTGAAACAGCTCATGGGCCACGTCGGACAGTCCAACAGTATCCAGCTAAAGGGGGACGCCCGCCTGTTTGACCGGGTGGCCCGGAAATTCAATGTAGACTATGCGTTCCACAAGGTAGGCCCGAAGGACTATCTCCTGTTTTTCAAGGCGGGACAGGCCGACGCCATCACGGCGGCATTTTCCGAGTATACCAAGCGGGTGATGGCCCGCCAGAAAGACAAGCCCTCTATCCGGCGCGGGCTCCGGCAGGCCGTGGGCCGTGTCAAGACCCGGCAGAAGGAACGGGAAAAGACCAGAGAGGCGGTGCAGGAACGGTGAACGCCAAAATCAAAAAATATGTGGTTCCCAACCTCCCGTACCTGTTTATTTTCTGGTTCTTCTGTAAGCTCGGGGAGGCGTACCGCCTTGCGACAGGTGCGGACTTCGGCGCGAAGCTCATAGGCATGATGAAAACCATAGGCCCGGCCTTCGGGACAATCGCGCCGGGCCTCTCTGGCTTCGATTTGCTGGTGGGCCTTGTGGGGGCCGTGGCGCTCCGGCTGGTGGTCTACAACAAAGTGAAGAACGCAAAGAAATTCAGGAAGGACGTGGAATACGGCTCGGCCCGTTGGGGAACGGCCAAAGACATAGCCCCATTCATAGACCCGAAGTTTGAAAACAACGTGATACTGACCGGGACGGAATTTCTCACCATGAACACCCGGCCCAAAATCCCGGCCAACGCCCGAAATCTCAACTGCTGTATTATCGGTTCGTCTGGCTCGGGAAAGACCCGGTTCTGGCTGACCCCGCAACTATTACAGGCCCATTCCTCGTATGTGTGCGTAGATCCGAAAGGCGGCGTCCTCTCCCAAGTGGGACATTTCCTGCAAAAGAGGAAGGGCTATAAAATCAAGGTGTTCAATTCGGTGGACTTCCGAAAGAGTATGCACTATAACCCGATGGCCTACATTAAGACAGAGAGCGACGTTCTGAAATTCGTCAACGCCCTGATAACCAACACAAAGGGACAAGGGAAAGAGGGGGACGAGTTCTGGACGAAAGCCGAGACGCTTTTATACTGCGCCCTTGTGGCCTATATCGTCTTTGAGGGGCCGGAGGAAGAACGGAACATGAATACGTTAGTCGAAATGATTAACAGCATGGAAGTAAGGGAGGATGATGAAAGTTTCAAAAATGCCGTTGATTATATGTTTGACGGCCTCGCCAAGCGCAAGCCCCAATGCTTCGCGGTGCGCCAATATGCCAAGTACCGCCTTTCCAGCGGCAAGACCGCGAAAAGTATCTTGATTAGCTGTGGCGCACGTCTGGCCCCCTTTGATATTGCGGAGCTCCGGGAGATTATGAGCTATGACGAGTTAGAGCTTGACAGGCTCGGAGACGAGAAAACGGCGTTGTTCTTCTGCATTTCCGACACGGACAGCACCTACAACTTTATCGTGGCCCTTGCCTTCTCGCAGATGTTCAACCTGCTTTGTGAGAAAGCCGATAACGTTTACGGCGGGCGGCTCCCCCATCATGTACGGGTGCTGTGGGACGAGGCCGCCAACACGGGACAAGTGCCGCAGCTCGAAAAAATGGTCGCTGTCATTCGCTCCCGGGAAATCAGCCTGTGCCTGTTCTATCAGGCCATGAGCCAGTGCAAGGCCCTGTACAAAGACAATTCCGAAACCATCTTGGGAAACATGGATTCGGTTATCTTCCTCGGGGGCCGGGAGCACTCCACGATTAAGGAAATCTCGGAGGTACTGGGAAAAGAGACTATCTCCATGTATACCGAGAGCCGGACGCGGGGCCAGTCGGAAAGCTACGGCCAGAACCTCCAGCGGCTCGGCAAAGAGCTGATGACAATGGACGAGCTCACCACAATGGACGGGAGCAAATGTATCTTACAGCTTCGGGGGCTCCGGCCCTTCCTGTCCCCAAAGTACGATTTGAAAAAGCACCCAAACTATAAATACACGGCGGAGGCCGACAAGAAGCGCAACGCCTTCCGTCTGGAAAAGCTGATTAGCACCCGGCTGAAACTGAACCCCGAAGAAGTCTACGAGGTTTACGGGGCCGGGGACGTAGACAGCGCCGAGGACGATATTCTCAACTATGACGATCTGGACGACCCGGACGCCTTCGCCTGACCTCGGGCCAAGTTGGCCCGAGGTTCCCGCCGCCTGAAATGGGCGGCTTTTTTCGTAGCCGGGGCGTTTGCCCCACAACAATAAACATTTTGAATGGAGGAAAACTATATGGAATTTTTTGCTTCTGCTATCGACACCCTGAAAATCCTTGTTATCGCTATCGGCGCGGGCCTCGGCGTGTGGGGCGTGGTCAATCTTTTGGAAGGTTACGGTTCGGACAACCCGGGAGCCAAGAGCCAGGGAATTAAACAGCTTATGAGCGGCGGCGGGATTATCCTGATTGGAACAACGCTCATTCCCCTGCTGTCCGGCCTGTTCAGCTAAACGATAAGGAGACGCCATGCAGATAATCTTCGACGCAATCGCGGAATGGCTCAAGGGCCTGCTGGTTGCCGGTATCATGGGCAACCTCGGCGGGCTCTTTGACAACGTAAACGCGCAGGTCGGAGAGATTGCAGACCAAGTGGGGACGGCCCCGGCGGCATGGAACGCCGGGGTTTTCTCCATGATACGGCAGCTCTCCGAGACTGTCATTCTCCCAATCGCCGGGCTGGTGCTCACCTTTGTCATGTGCTACGAGCTCATTCAGCTACTTGTTGAGCGGAACAACCTGCACGATATAGACACATGGATATTTTTCAAGTGGATATTCAAGACCTTCTGCGCCATTCTCATTCTGTCCAATACCTTCAATATCGTGATGGGCGTGTTTGATATGGCGCAGTCCGTTGTCCAGCAGTCGGCGGGACTGATACAGGGGAGCACCGAAATCACCCCGGATATGATGGCCGATATGGAGACGCAGTTGGAGGCGATGGAGCTCGGCCCCCTCTTGGGGCTCTGGCTCCAATCCTTCTTTGTGGGCTTTACCATGACCGCTCTCAATATCGTGATTTTCGTGATTGTCTACGGGAGAATGATTGAAATTTACCTAATGACGAGCCTTGCCCCGATTCCCCTTGCAACGGTAGTCAACCGGGAAATCGGGAGTATGGGCCAGAACTATTTCCGCTCCCTGCTGGCGGTGGGCTTCCAAGGGCTTTTGATTATCGTCTGTGTCGCTATCTATGCGGTGCTGATACAGGGAATTGCCACGGGCGGGGACATGATCGGCGCGATATGGGGCTGTGTGGGCTATACCGTCCTGCTCTGCTTTACGCTCTTTAAGACGGGCTCCCTCGCAAAATCCATCTTTGGCGCTCATTGATAAGGCGGAGCTTCGGGCCAACTTGGCCCGAGGTTTCAGAAACGAGGTGAGGCTATGGCCCCGAGACGGTACGGCGTGGCCTCGGACGGAAGTATTCAGCCGCTATGGCATGGAAAACTGGCGGAGGACTTCACCGAGGCGGACACCCTGCGCTTCATGGCCGACACGGATATTCAGTTAAACGGAAATGTGTCTGCGGACACGCTGACGGCAATCAGGCGGGCAGGCTACCGCTACGAGGGCGGGGAGGTTCTTTCCCGGCCCGGAAAGGAGGAAATGACAATGAGTGAGGAAAAGACCACGGGCACGCAGGCCCCGGAACAGGAGGCCCCCGGCGGCTCCGGCCTAAAGCTGGACGTGACCGCCCGGCCCATTGACCCCATCAAAAATCTGGTGGGTTTTGCCACCGTGAAGCTCAACGACTGCTTTGTGGTGGAGGACTTCAAGATTTTACAGAGTGACAAGGGCCTGTATGTGGGTATGCCGAGCAAGCCGGACAAGAGCAGCCGGACAGGCTACCGGGACACGGTGAAGCCCATCACAAAGGAGTTCCGGGAGGAACTTCACGGGGCGATTTTAGAGGCGTACCAACAGGAGATAGAAAAGTTACAGGCCCGGATTGCCGCCGCCCGGCAGGCCCCGCCACCGGAAAAGGCGTCCATCAAGGGCCAGTTGGAGGCCGGAACGAAGAAGGCGGCAAAGGAGAACGCCGCCCGAGCCCCGAAGGAAAAGCCAGCGAAGGCGGCGGAGCGGTAACACTTCGGGCCAAGTTGGCCCGAGGTTCCCCGGCGGAAAGGAGGACAGCCCATGTACCGAAAGCCGGAAATATCGCCGTGGGGCCGTGTGCAGGTCTGTGATATTCTCTGCCCGGGCGTCTTTCTGGTAAGCACCGCCAGCCACGGCGGGACAATGGTTTCAAAGGAAGTGGCGGCTTTTCTCTCCCCCGCCGCAAAGAAATGCGGGTTCCGGCAGGGCGGCTATCTCTGCTTTGAGGAAGATACACAGGAGGAAGTCGTTTTCCGGGAACTGCTGGATAAGCGGCTCTGGAAAATCCCCGACCGGATCAGAAACAAGGAGGCGTATGAAGAAAACATCAATCAATCTCTCCGGGAACACAATCCCGCATATTGGAGGGCGCGGACACGGGGGAGGGAAACCGCCCGGCCCGCTGTCCGGCAGGACGCGGCCCGGGACGAGACACGATAACCGCTTCGGGCCAACTTGGCCCGAGGTGATGAAAGGAGGTTTTGAGCTTTGCCCTATGTGCAGGTTCCGAAAGATTTATCCAAAGTAAAGACCAAGCTGGCCTTCAACCTGACGAAGCGCCAGCTTATTTGTTTCTCGGGCGCGGCGGCGGTGGGAATCCCCGTCTATCTGCTGACCCGCCCCGTCATCGGTAACAGTCCGGCACTGTTCCTGATGATTGGCCTCATGCTCCCATTCTTTTTCTTTGCCATGTTCGAGCGTGACGGCCTCCCCTTTGAAAAGATACTGCGAAACTATATCCGGGCCCGGTTCCTCTGGCCCCAAGTCCGGCCCTACAAGACCGAAAATTTCTATGCCGCATGGAGCGGCCCCGGCGCTTCGGGCCAAGTTGGCCCGAAGCCGGAGGACACACCGAAAGGAGGTACAAGGATTGCGAAAAGGAAAAGAGGCAAAACAGGCCGCGCCCAAACGGGCAGGCGATAAGGGCCGGAAACAGGCGGGGCCGCAGACCGCACAGCAGACAATCCCGTTCCGGGAAATGTTTAAGGACGGCGTATGCCGCTTAAACAACGGCGTTTACACAAAGACGGTGGAGTTTGAGGACATCAACTACCAGCTCGCGCAGGCCGAAGATCAGTCGGCTATCTTTGACGGGTGGAGCTCCTTCCTGAACTACTTTGACAGCGCCCTGCCCTTCCAGCTCTCCTTCATCAACCACCGCTCCCGGCCTGAAAGCAAGTACACCGTGAACATCGCCCCGAGGCATGACGAGTTTGACAGTATCCGGGCCGAGTATGTGGAAATGCTGGAAAACCAGATTGCCAAAAGCAACAACGGCATTGTCCGCACGAAGCTGATAACCTTCGGCGTCCCGGCAGATAGCGTGAAGGCGGCGCGGCCCCGGCTGGAACGGATTGAGGCCGACATTATGGGGAACTTCAAACAGTTAGGCGTCCAGTCGCGGCCCCTCCCCGGGCGGGAACGTCTGGAAATCCTACACGGCCAACTCCACCCCGGAGGCCGGGAGCCCTTCACATTCACATGGGAGCAGATACCACAGACAGGCATGACCACAAAAGACTTTATCGCCCCGACCAGCTTTGACTTCCGCCGGGGCCGGTTCTTCAAGGTGGGGGCAACATGGGGCGCGGCCTCTTATTTGCAGATAACCGCCTCGGAGCTCTCCGACAAACTGCTTGCGGAGCTTCTGGAACTGGACACGGAAATGACCGTCACCATGCACATTCAGACGGTAGACCAGTCAAAGGCCATCAAGACCATCAAGGGCAAGCTCTCGGACATTGACAAAATGAAGATGGAAGAACAGAAAAAGGCTGTCCGCTCGGGCTACGATATGGACATTCTCCCGCCCGACCTTGTGACGTTCAGCAAGGACGCAAAGACCTTGCTGGAGGATTTGCAGAGCCGCAACGAGAGAATGTTTCTTTTAACCTTCCTGATTGTCAACATGGCCCCCACGCGGGAACAGCTTGAAAACGAGATTTTCACGGTTTCCGGTATCACGCAGAAATATAACTGCACAATCCGGCGGCTGGACTTCCAGCAGGAACAGGGCTTTCTGTCCTCCCTTCCCCTCGGCTGTAATGCCGTGGAGATCCAGCGGGGCCTGACAACCAGCAGCACCGCGATTTTCATTCCCTTCCTGACCCAAGAGCTCCGCATGGACGGGGAAGCGGTCTATTACGGCCTGAACGCTCTTTCCCATAACGTCATCATGGCAAACCGCAAGAAACTTAAAAATCCCAACGGGATATACCTTGGAGTTCCGGGAAGTGGGAAAAGTTTTGCCGGAAAAAGGGAATTAGTCAACGTATTCCTTGCCACAAATGACCGCATTATCATCGTAGACCCAATGGGGGAATATTCCGCTCTGGTACGGCGGCTTGGCGGGCAGGTGGTGGAGATTGCGCCTAACAGCCCGCACCACATCAACCCGATGGACATATCCGCAGACTTTGACACTGGGGAGGAAAACCCAATGGCGCTGAAAGCGGACTTCATTCTCTCGCTGATGGAGCTGATTGTGGGCGGCAAGGACGGCCTTCAACCCGTGGAGCGGACAGTCATTGACCGCTGTGTGCGGCTCATGTACCGGGACTATCTGCAAGCCCCCGGCACGGCCAAAATGCCGATACTCCAAGACCTGTATACGCTCCTGTGCAAACAGACGGAGCCGGAGGCGGCGCGGCTGGCAACCTCGCTGGAAATCTATGTGTCGGGCTCCCTCAATGTATTCAACCATGAAACCGATGTTGACCTGTCAAGCCGCCTTGTCTGCCTCGACCTAAAGAAGCTCGGGGCGGGCCTGCGGACAATCGCCATGCTGATTATGCAGGATTTAGTTAATTCGCAGGTATCGGCCAACTTTGCACAGGGAACCGCCACATGGTGCTACTTTGACGAGTTCCATTTACTCTTGAAAGACGAGCTCACGGCCTCTTACTGCGTGACCGTCTGGAAAATGCTGCGGAAGAAATTTTGCGTCCCGAGTGCGTTGACCCAGAATGTAAAAGACCTTCTTGCCAGCCGGGAGATAGAGAACATCTTTGAAAACAGCGACTTTCTCGTTATGCTCTCGCAGGCCCAGGGCGACCGGCAGATTTTGGCGAAGCAGTTAGGAATCAGTCCCACCCAGTTATCCTTTGTCACCAACAGCAACAGCGGCGAAGGGCTCTTATTCTTCGGAAATGTGATTATCCCATTCTCTGACAGGTTCCCGCAGAATACCGAGATTTACCGTCTCCTGACCACCCGCCCCGAGGATTTGAAAGATGAAGGGACGGGCGTATGACCGGGACACTTCGGGCCAAGTTGGCCCGAAGCCCATTCCAGCGGTACAGGAAATATCAAAGGATCAGGCCGTAAACTTTATCCATCAGTACCATTATTCAAAGGTCATGCCGCGGCTGAACCGGTTTTACTTAGGCTTTTTCATTGATGGGCGGTTAGCCGGTGTGGTGGTATTGGGATGGGGTACGCAGCCCTTGCAGACAATCCGCAAGCTGTTCCCCTGCCATGTACTGCGGACAACGGACTATATCGAAATCGGGAAGATGTGTTTCCTGCCGGACTTCAACGACACCCAATGCTTCGGAAGTATCGTCATTTCCCAGATGGTGAAATGGCTGAAAGCCAACACACGCTATCTGTATCTTTACACATTGGCGGACGGTATCATGGGAAAATGCGGCTATGTGTATCAGGCCAGCAACTTCCAGTATGTGGGGAGTTTCACAACAAGCGTTTACCGGGACAGCCTGACCGGGGAGAAAATCCACCCGCGAAGCGCCCGGCTCCTGCTGGAAGAAAACGCGGCCTTTGACGGCGTGGCAAAACGTTACTGGCTGACCTTTGGCTACTGCCAGTACAAGGGGATTGAGAAAATCAATGGCCGTATGTTCCGCTACCTGTACCCGCTTACTAAACGGGGGCGGAGGATTTTACAGAGCTACCCGGAGTATCAAGGTCTGGCCTATCCAAAGGATAAAGACCTGTTCTATTCCATGCGGAGCGCCCCCGGCACTTACATTCCAATTCAACAGCCCCGGTTTAACAAAGAGGTATGCCAGTTCAATGTCCAGAGATATTGACTGGTACATTTCATTTTTAGGGAAAGGAGGTTGATTTTATCGCAAAATGGATAGACCGGACACCCGGAAAGAAACTGGACACTTCGGGCCAACATGGCCCGAAGTCCGCCAGAAGGAAACAGGCCCCGCCCGGCCCGGAGCCGGAGGCGACGGGGCCTTCCTCCCGCCTGCGGTTTGAGGACGAAGGGGAACCGGGCAACAGCACAGGCCGGACAGGGGAAGAAACTACCTCGGGCCAAGTTGGCCCGAAGCAGGGGCAGAAGAAATTCCGGCAGGACAAAGAGCGGCCCCGGCCCTCGGAACGGCTCCGCCGTGAAGGGGAGCCGCCGCCCGGAAACAGCGCCGGGGAGGCCCGGACAGGAGCAGACCCCGGCAAAACAGACAGCGAAGGGCCGCAGACACGGGAAGGGAAAAAGACGGAGAAGGCAAAGGCACGGGCTGAAAAAGCCGGGGAAAAGCTCGGCAAGGCCCGGACTAAGCTGGACGCACAGAAGCCGCCCAAAGAGCCCGGTATCCCCCGCAGGCTGGCCCGAAGCGCCCGCACCGGGGCATGGATTTACGCTCATAACAAGATACATGAAGTGGAACATGAAAATGTGGGCGTGGAAGGAGCCCACAAATCCGAGCTTGTGGCCGAGACAGGTATCCGCAAGGTGTCCCGGTTTGCCAAAAGGCGGTGGCGTACCCGCCACGCCCGAAGCGTGGTGAAGTGGGAGAAAAAAGAAATCCGAGCCAGTGCGGACTATGCGTTTCACACCGCCGCGCAGGAACACCCGGAGCTATACAGCAATCCCCTGTCCCGCTTTTCGCAGAAGTGGAAACTCAAACGGGAGTATGCCAAGCGGGCGCGGGAGGCGGCGAAGCAAGGCGCAAGGGCGGCGGAGAAAACCGCCATTACCACGGAAAAACTGGCCCGGCGTGTGGCCCTCTTTGTGAAACGCCACCCGGTCGGCGTCCTGATTGTGCTTGCCGTCCTTCTGGTGGTCATGCTGCTGATGGGCGCTTTATCCTCCCTCCCCGGCATGATTGGGGGCGGGGCCATGAACGCTGTTTTAGGCACTTCCTACGGTTCCGAGGACAGCGACCTGTTAGGGGCCGACGAGGACTACACGGCATTAGAGCGGGCGATGGTGGACGAAATCGCCAATATCGAGAGCACCCACCCCGGCTATGACGAGTACCGCTATCAGGTGGACGAGGTGGGACACAACCCCTATGAGCTGGCCTCCTACTTAACCGCAAAATTCCAATCCTACACCCGCGCCGAGGTACAGGGGGAGCTTCAAGCCGTATTTGACGCACAGTATAAGCTGACCCTGACCGAGACGGTGGAAATCCGTTACCGCACGGAAACCGATACATGGACGGACGAGGAAGGCAACAGCCATACGGACACCTATGAAGTCCCCTACGAGTATTACATTCTCACCGTCACCCTGAAAAACCGCACCCTGCCCGTGGTTATCAACGAGCGGCTGACCGCCGACCAGAAGGAGCTCTATTCGGCTACCATGTGGACGAAGGGCAACAAGCCCTATCTGTGGGATAACATCTATACGGGCGGCGATACCGCCCCCGGCCCCTCCTACGAGATACCGGGGGAGGCCCTGACCGACCCGGATTTTGCCGCCCTGATTGCCGAGGCGGAAAAGTACCTGGGCTACCCTTATGTGTGGGGCGGAAGCTCCCCGAGCACAAGTTTTGACTGTTCGGGCTTTGTGTGCTGGGTATACACCCATTCCGGCGTTTACAACCTGCCCCGCACCACGGCAACCGGGATTTACAACCAATGCGCCATCATTCCAAAGAGTGAAGCCCGGCCCGGAGATCTGATTTTCTTTACCCGCACCTATGACAGCGCCGGGCCTGTCTCCCACGTCGGCATTTATGTAGGCGACAATATGATGATCCACTGTGGCGACCCCATCAAATATGCCAGTATCAGCACGTCCTACTGGCAGGAACATTTTTACGCCTTCGGGCGGCTCAACTGAAAAAGGAGGTTTTGCATGAGCAGTAAAATTGACAAGGTATGCGCCGAGATTGAGAAGGTCAAGGCGAAAATCAGCGAACAGCAGGCCCGGCTCCGGGAGCTGGAACGCCAGAAAACCGAACTGGAAAACACAGAGATTGTCGAGCTGGTGCGTTCTCTCAACCTGACGCCCGCCGCGCTGGCCGACTTCCTGAAGGAGCAGAAAAAGGCCCCTGCCGCTTCGGGCCAAGTTGGCCCGAAGTCCGGCGAAAGAAAGGAGGAACCGACTGATGATGAAAACTAAATCCCGTATGGCGGCGGCGCTGGCCGCCGTTTTTCTCTGCCTTCCTGTCTTTGCCCTTCCGGCCTTCGCGCAGAGCACCGAGCCTACGGAGGAACCGCCCGCACAGGAGGAAACCACCACCGCCAAGCCCTTCACCCCGGAGGGAACCGGCACAGTGGTTGACAACGCCACCGACGAGGACGGAAAAGAGTTTTATACCATTCAGACCCCGGACGAGCACGTTTTCTTTCTGGTCATTGACAAACAGCGCACAAGCGAAAACGTCTATTTCCTTGACGCTGTGACGGAAAAGGATTTGCTCTCCCTCGCGCAAAGTGAGAAGGAGCCCGAGACGGTGGAACCGGAACCGAAGCCCACACCTGTGCCACCGGAGCCCGCCGACGAGCCGGAACCCGCCCCCGCCCCGGAGCCCGAAAAGAAAGACAGTCCCATCGGGACAATCCTTCTGGTGCTGACCGTGGTGGCAATCGGTGGCGGGGCCGGCTGGTACTTCAAGATTTACCGCCCGAAACATCAGGCCCCCGATCTGGACGAGGAAGAAATCGACTTTGAGGAAGAAGGGGACGAGCCTGACGGGGACAGCGACCTCCCGCCGTGGGACGAGGACGAGCCGGGGAAGGAGGACGAAGAATGAATTTTACCGACAGCCCCTATGAGCGAATGATGAAGCAGGTTCCCCGGCCCTCCCGGCACGACCCGGAGCCCTGCCCTGCCTGCCGGGAGCGCAGCGGCGATTGCAGGAAGAAGCGGCGCACCCTGATTGTGGAGCCCCGCAGGACTTCGGGCCAAGTTGGCCCGAAGCGGTGATGTGCCGGGAGCTGACCCGTGACGAGAGGAAAACAATCCGGCGGCTGGTCACGGGTATGTGCGCCAACTATGACAGCGAATACGGCTGTCTCCCGCTGGACTGCCCCTGCTATATGCTCGGCAAGTGGTGGACGGGGAGCCTGTGCCGCTACTTCCGGGCGGCGGTGCTGCCTCTGGCCCCGGTGCTGGAAACCGCCCTCACAGGGGAGGCGGCGGGGCCGGAAATAAAGCGCTGCGCCGTATGCGGGAGGGCCTTTATTCCCGAGGGGCGGCAAGCCTACTGTTCCGAAGCCTGCAAGGCCGAGGGCAACCGCCGCCGGAGCCGGGCGCGTATGCGGAAAAAGCGGGAAAAAAACAGGGGGAGGCGTTACGATTAGGCCCTGTAAAATCCCTGTGTTTCCGGGCTTTCCGCGCCCGGTTTTGGCGGTCTTAATATCAATCTACGTCTTGCCTCTGTTTTGTGGGGTAAATCGTAACAAATAAGGACTTCGGGCCAAGTTGGCCCGAGGCTGGAAAGGAGGAATTGTTTGGACGGGTATAAATACTACTCTACACAGCGGCCAGTGGATATATCGACGTTCCCTGAACCGCCCGATAATAAGCCCGTGGAGATTAAAAACTATGACTGTGATTTTCGTATTCCCATACCGGGGGAAGCCTTCCGGGCGTGGGGCGAACTGATTTACGCAAAGCCGTTGACAGATAAGCAGATGGAGGACTACGAACTGAAACCCTCCCGGAAAAATCCTGACCTGAAAAAACGCATGGAGGAACAGACACAGGCTCTCGGAAAATGGGAGGACAGCCGCCATTTCTCCGAGCGCAAACGGCTGACGTGGTTCCACCCGGATTTTGGTTCCTATGTGCTGAAAGACTTTGTGACCCCGGAACAGCTCTCGGAGCGGCTTGAAATTATGCAGGAATTACAAGCGGAGCGCAGAGAAAAACTTTCGATTGCCGCCCAGCTCCGCAAGGGCTCGAAGCAGGCAAAGGATCATCAGGAACCGCCCGTAAAGAAAAGCGGCCCCGCCCATGAGGAGAGATAGGAGGTATTTCATGCAGGAAAAGGATAACCCTTTGAAGTCGGCGGAGCTCTCCGCTGAACAGAATTACAACATGATTGACGGTGTGCTGAACAACACGCCGCCCGCCCCGGTTCCCCCGGAACGGGAAAAGCCGCTGGATAAGGTAAAGGAGCCGCCCCACCACAAGCGGAGCCGGGAGCGGGAGGAACGGTAATGCCCCGCCGCAGGCGGAATATCCCGCTTTATGTGATGGTATCCCCGGAGGAACTGGAACAGCTCCACGCCCGCATGGACGAGGCGGGCGTCCGCAACATGAGCGCCTTTGTCCGCAAGATGGCCTTAAACGGCTATATCCTCCATGTTGACCTCTCGCCCGTCCGGGAACTGGTTTCCCTGCAACGGCGGTGCTCCAACAATCTGAATCAGGTGGCGATCCACGCCAACACCTACGGCATATACCCGGACGAAATTGCCGGGCTTCAACAGGACTACGCCGAGCTGTGGGGGCGCATGAATGACATACTGAAACAGCTATCCGCCATTGTGGAGCTGTGAGCATGGGGAGCGGGGGCCGGGCCTTCGCTCCCCTGCTTTCTTTCTGTCCGGGAGCTTCGGGCCAAGTTGACCCGAAGATTGACGGATTGTTCGAGCTATTGTATACTTGATTTGATAATAATAGGTTCGCTTTTGGCGGAGAAGGCGTACTAGACAAATCGGAATTTAACGAGACATATAAAACTATACAGAAATTACAAATCGAAGGTGAGGCAAATTAAATGTATAAGGTAATCATTAGTGGCTTAGATTTGAGTAAAGAAGATATTATTTGCTTGAATAAAGAGTCTGCCAATAGGCAAATCGAATTTAGTAAAATTGAAGCGTTATCCTTAATTGATGCGGGAGTAGTAATGGTTATGGTGCAAGCAATTCAAAATATTGGGTACAGTGCTCTATATGATATGTTAAAGTATTGTTTATCTATCGTAGTGAATAAAGCTACTAATATTAGAAAAAAGGAAACAACAATTGAGCTAACATGTAATGGTCAAACTGAATCATTAACTATAAATTTTGAGTTGACCGACTCACAAAAAGACAAATTAATTGATGCTGTTGTTAAAAAATTCACCAGATGATTAGAGGAGAACCATAGAAATGACTGATAAAAAAACAGTTGAGCTCCTTGAGACTATACAGAGTTCCTATCAAAAAATTCCATCAACATTTAGAGTAGACTATTTGTCTCAGCACCTTAAAGAAGTAGATGAATATGCACAAAAAATCAGACCATCTTTTCCATCTACAAGTATTCATATTGATAAAGCTAGAAAAATAAATATTCCTTCGAAGTATCAAGATACACTCTCTTATCTTGATATATATGAAATATTTGAGAATATTGTTGATGTAAAGCACCTTTTTTCGGTTGACCCTTTTAAAACGAAGTTTATAAATCTAGAAAACGACATACCTATATTTGGCACCATTCCGTCCAATCGCTTTACAGCTTTGATTAAAGCAAAAAATGAAGATACGAACGAAATCATCCTTATTTCTGATGGACTGATATCATTTGCATTTTATCTATGTTCAATAGTAGCGTGCTTCTATCCTGTTAGCAAGAATCGACCACTAACATTATCTGGTCTTTTTCTTGAAGAAGCATTTATTAAAGAAGAAATAAAAAGGCTAAATATAAAGGAAGAATTTTACTGTTTAATACTAACATATTTCTTCTCAAAGCGATGTCCTGCTAATACATTAATGAATGACAATACTATACCCATGACTGAAACTTTGGTAAAAGGGTTCTTGCATTTTGTTGTAGCACATGAATACTGCCACTTTTTACTAGGGCATACCTTTAAAGACAATATTTCACAACCATTCAATGATGATGCTCAGTTTTCATTGAAAAGTAAGAATGACGAATTAGAAGCAGATCTTTTTGGAGCAATGTTTTCAGATTTAATATTAAACAAAAATGATGTACAGTATCCTTTGAGCGTATTTGGTATTGATTTATGTCTAAGAACTTTTGCATTATTTGAAAAGCTTAATGCTATAACACATATAAAAGATAATTCACATCCTGAATATGTAATTCGCAGAGAAAACTTAAATGGGTTCCTTCAGAGAGGTGATACTAATTTTCTTGTTTCCATTGACCTTATTTTTGATTTGTTACTTGAGGATTTTGATTCAATAATTGAATTTATTTTACCTAGAATAGATGGCACCGAAGTAAATGAAAAAATGCTTAGAGAAGAAATAAGAAAGTATATATCTTAAAAAACTGTGAACAGAATTATTTATGATTATAATTGGTATTTTCTATTATTAATTTCTTGGATTTGGATGCAAATTAAAAAATATGAATTAGCAACAAATTCCAATTTGTAGGGCTGTTTAAGTACGCCTTTTTGGTAAAAGGTGTATAAAAAATTTTAGAGAGGAAAAAGCGTTCCGGCTTTTCCCTCTCTTTTTCTTTTCTATGGACTTCAGGCCAAGTTGGCCCGAAGTGCGCCGGGACAAGATTTGCAAAGTCCCGACAACATTGTTGTCCGGCCCCTGAAATGGTAAAATTATAGTAGGATAAAACAAAGAAAGGGGCTGTTTACATGAGACTGATATTTAAGATTTTTGCTTTGCCGTTCCTGCTGGTTCTGTCACTTCTGGTGGCGGTGCTGATGTTCCTGTTCGATGTGGCCGGGTGGCTTTTGTCTCTGGCCTCCGGGGTGCTGGCCCTGATTGCCGTGGGCCTGTTCGTGCTCCAACATCAGCCTGTCGGCGGCGTGGCGTTTCTCGTCCTTGCTTTCCTGCTCTCGCCCTATGGGCTCCCGGCTATCGCGGAATTTATCATCAGCGCATTGGACGGGCTGAACTATTCCCTCCGGCGGTTCATCACAAGCTGACAGGCGGCGGGACTTCGGGCCAAGTTGACCCGAAGCAGGAACTGCAAAACGGCGGCTCTGCGGGGCCGCCGTTCTTCATGGAATGGAGGTGAGACATGGCAACTACCCGCCATTTTACCCGGCATATCAACGCCGGGGAGACGATAGCGGAGGCAATCAAGGACTGTATTGACTACGGCAAAAATCCCGATAAGACCCGGGGCGGTAAACTTATCTCCGCTTATGAGTGCGACCCGGCCACGGTGGACGCGGAATTTTTGCTTTCTAAGAGCAAGTATAAGGCCATCACGGGCCGGGTGCAGAAGTGGGACGAGGACATTTTATGTTATCAGATACGGCAATCCTTTCTCCCCGGAGAAGTGACCCCGGAAGAAGCAAACCGTATCGGCTACGAGCTCGGCATGAGCTGGACAAAAGGCAACCACGCTTTTATTGTCACAACACACATTGATAAGGCACACGTCCATAACCATATTTACTACAATTCAACGTCTCTTGACTGTGCCCGGAAGTTTCGGAATTTCTGGAACAGTTCTTTTGCAATCCGGCGGGTAAGTGACCGGATCTGTCTGGAACACGGGCTTTCGATTGTGAAAAATCCGAAGCCCCGGAGTAAGGGCAAGTTTAAGAATTACAGGGAATGGCTTGGGGATAACAAACCGCCCACCTTTCAGGAGCGGCTGCGGGCGCAGATCGACGCGGCCCTCTTGCAGAAGCCCGCCAATTTTGCCGCTTTTCTCTCACTGATGAAGGCGGCGGGCTACGAGGTAAAACACGGGCGCGGCGGCTCTCTCTCGTTTCGCTGTCCCGGACAGGAACGGTTTACCCGTTGTCGGGCCTCCACACTCGGGGAAGGTTATGGCCCGGAGAATATACGGGCCGTTATCGAAGGCCGCGCCCCCTTGCCCTCCAGCCGGGCGGCGGAGCCTGTGAAGCCGGGCCGCAGGCTCAACCTGATTATCGACATTCAGAACCGGCTTCAAGGAAAAGGCCCGGCCTATGAGCGGTGGGCAAAGGTATTCAACCTAAAGCAGATGGCGGCGGCTCTGGCCTACTTGCAGGACAACGGCCTGACGGAGTATGAGCAGTTGGAGAAAAAGGCTGGGGAGGCCACGGAGCGTTTTCACGTTCTGGCCGGAAAAATCAAAACAGTGGAGGCCGCGCTTGCCGCCAATGCGGAGCTCAAAGGGGCCACGGTAAACTACGCTAAGACCCGCCCCGTGTTTGAGGCGTACAAGGCTTCACGGTACAGTAAAAAATTCTTTGCGGAGCATGAGGCAGATATTGAAATCTACCGGGCGGCCCGGGCCAAAATGAGTGACATTCTGGCCGGGGCGAAGCTCCCGAAGATGGAGAAACAGAAGGAGGAAGGCCGCAGGCTGGCGGCTGAAAAAAAGGAGCTTTACGCTGAATACCGGGAGGCCCGGAAAGATATGCGGGAAGTCACAACGGCAAAAGCAAACATTGATTATCTGCTCGGCCTGACCGGGCAGGGGAAAAACAAGGAACAGGAGCGATAGCGAATGAGACGCAACCAATCGAGCGGAGCGCCGGAGCTTCGGGCCAAGTTGGCCCGAGGTTCCGCAGGGTTTGGGGCTGGCCCCAACAAGCGGGATTTTTCAGGTTTCGGCGGAGGCCGGAACATGGAAAATTCGCAAGTGTATAGACACTTGCATCGCTTGCCGTTTAGCGCAAGTCTTTAACGCAGATATGATTTTCGGGCTAATTCGTTGGAATTATTGCAGGTGCTATTGACAAAGCAACACTCGTGTCGCATAATAGAAAGAGACACAAGTGTTGCAAAGGAGGCAAGGAAATGAGTTTTAAGGGAGATAAAACAAGACAAAATATTTGTGATGAAGCATATAAATTATTTTCTAAACGAGGATATAAAGACATCACGATGAAAGATATATGTGAACAAACAGGTCTTAGCCGTGGTGGATTGTATCGGCATTATGATAGTGTTGAGCAAATATTTTTGGAAATTGTTAACGATTTTTCAACTGAACAAAAGGACGAGGTTTCGACTAAAATTGCAAACCATGTTCCTGCTTCTACAATTTTAAATGAAATTCTCTCAAGGTATGCAAATGAAATGATAGATAGTGAAAATTCTTTAAGCCAAGCTATTTATGAATTTTATAGCAATCCTGAAATATCGAAAACTAAAAATTCTGTAGTTAGGCAATATGAAATATCAAAATCTACATGGGTAGATTTAATCAATTATGGTATGGCAACTAAAGAATTTAAAAAAGTTAATCCCGAAGGCGTTTTTAATATTATTATTTTTTCATACCAAGGGGTGCGAATGTATAGTAGGCTGATGAAAATTGATGAAACTATCCCTAATAAGATAATAACCGAGATAAAAAGATTATTGTTACCAGAGGAGGTTTGACATGGAAAATAAAAGAAATATTCATTTAGTAAGACCTACATTAGAATTAAAAGAAAAAGCCTTACAGTATAGACAAGAACATTTTGATACTGGAGAAAACATCATCAATGGCAGCGAGCTATTTGATAAGGCAGATACATATGAAGAATGGTTATATTCTGTAACAGAAAATTCATGCCCGGAGACAGTAAATCCAAATTGGGTGCTGACGGATACATTTTTTGCTGTTGATGAACAGGAAGAAATTGTAGGTATTATTGATTTGCGGCATACATTAAATGACTTTTTAATCAACCTTGGAAATTGTGGATACAGTGTGAGGCCCTCTATGAGAAATAGAGGGTATGCAACTGAAATGCTAAGACAAATTCTTGAAGTTGCAAAGAACGCAGGAATGGAAGAATTACACCTATCAGTAGAGAAAAACAATACTCCATCAATAAAGACAATAATTAAAAATGGTGGCATTTACGAAAGAAGTTTTGAATTTGAGGGAGAACAAGCCGATATTTATAAAATCACTCTGTTGTAAAACTATCCTTTTGGAATAAATATAAGGAACAGGTTATGTAATATACAATCAAATATAACTTCGGGCCAATTTGGCCCGAAGCCTATAAAACTCCCGCCGCTTAAACGGCGAAAGAAAAAAACCGTTGCTGCGGGAGTATTTTGTGTTGTCTCTTTAAATGGAGCGGCGGTTTTAAAGTAACAATAAAAACCGCCGCTGTTTTTGAAAAATGAAATAGCGGGGGGCGTGGTAAAGTCGCGCTTCTTTAAGGACACGGCGGTACAAGGAGGTTGCCGCCGTGTTTCTTTATCTACAACATAATTCTACAAATATCGGCTTGCGAAAAAAAGTCATATCTATCAACGGGATAGTTATGCGTATCACATAGTCGATTCTTGTCACTCTTGCGCTCGTATGGCCGTATGCCATTCGGGCGCTTTTCTTTTGCTACAAACTGGCTTCGGGCCAACTTGGCCCGAGGTACCAAACAAAGGGGAACTGCCCCGCTGCCGTTCCCCGCCCTCTCCATTTCGGTTCACTCGTCCACCAAAACCGAAATGGAGGTATCACCATGAAGAAAATCAACTTGCGGGATCTGTACCCGTTTTATTATAACGACCTGTTTGTGGAAGTCTCTGACGAAGTGGCGGCGGCTCTGGCCGAGGCCGAGCGCATGGAGAAGAACTATATCCGCCGTGTTTACTGGAACAAGGCGTATTTTTCACTGGACGCCGGAGACGGTATCGAGCACGAAGCTCTTTTTGTTGCCCTTTCTCCCTGTGAGATTTACGAGCGCAAGGTTACGGCGCAGGAACTCCGCGCCGCCCTGAACGCTCTCCCTTATACACAGGGCCGGAGGGTCTACGGCCATTACATACTCGGAATGAGCAAAACTGAAATTGCAAGAGCCGAGAGAGTCCATGAGAAAACAGTTCGGACTTCGATTGAGCGCGGGCTCCGCAACATGGAAATTTTTTTGAAAAATCGTATCTAAACCGGCCCGATTTTGCCCGTTTATTCTCATGGCTATTGAGAGGGATAACTACCTCGGGCCAAGTTAGCCCGAGGCTTGAAGCTCCCCCGTGTAGCTTGACAATTTCATAAAAAGATACCCGGATACGAAGGGTGCGTATGCTGAGTGACAGGCCCGCCATGACCTCTATTGCCAGAGAATAGAGAGAGCGACAAGGCCCATGCCGCAGGCGGGCCGAGGCTGGTTCCGCCGGATAAAGCAGACAAGCCCTGATACTTGCGTTTAGTCATAGTCCGAGCGTTGAAGCGGCCAAAGGCCGTGAGCCGTCGCAGGCATTGAGAACGCCTTGCCATAAGAATGGGGAGAGGTGAAATTCCTATGGGGTGGACAAGCCGCCGCCCGTCCGGGTTATCTGTTGAAGCAAACGATCAGGAGCGCCGGACCGGATATTCTGTCTGATAACAGCCCAAAACTTCCCGGCCCTGCGCTCCACCTATTTTTTGATAGGGAGAATCGAAATGGAAAAAGATTTGACTTTGGATATGATGTTGACCGAGCAGTGGAGCAACAACGCCTGCCGTGGTTACGTCATTTGGGCGATGGAAAACTGTGACTTTAAGCCCGAGGATATTAAACGGGTGGTTCGTGAGCTTCATTGGGTTTTCGATATGAAATCCATTGAAGAAGCCGACGAGCACTATTGCCAAAGCCCCTACTAAACCTTTCTTCGCTGCTCTGGCCTCGGGCCAACTTGGCCCGAGGTCTTATGAGCAGATGGCAAAGGGCGGCGCGTGAGAACGGGCCGCCTTTTGTCATTTTCTCATAGGACAATCAGGGAATGACATACACATGGAAGAAAGGGGGCGAATATCCATGCAAAAACAAATTCATTTATCGGAGCTGGCGGGCGTTGATATAACGGCGGTCAACAAAGAGGACTTAGTTGACGTGTCCGGGCTGGTTTTCGATAACACGGTTCCAAGAGAACAACGGGCGGTGCAAGTGCTCCGCAAAGTAAAAAATCCGTACTGCTTTCGGGTGGGCGATATGGGCGTAAAACTGGAATTTCTGGATAGCGCCCCGCCCCTCCAAGATTGTTTCACTGACTTCCTACAACGTAAAAAAAGCGGCCTGTAACCAACGTTCAGGCCGCTTGTGTTGGCCTCTGGACGAGATTTGCAAGGGCTCGACAACATTGTTCACCGCACCTATAAGAGGTATAATATAGGTGTAACGTGATAGGGGAAGGAGGTTCACATGGCACGCAAAAGCCGTACTATCACAGATACGATAAAACAAAAATTCAGGGTATGGAGAATCGCAATCTATATTCGGCTTTCTAAAGAGGATGCCCGAAACAATGACGAGAGCGAAAGTGTTTCAAATCAGCGGGCTATCATTGAAGAACATATTGCCAGCTTTAATGACGGAGACGAATATATTATTGTTGACGAGTATGTAGACGATGGAATTTCCGGTACAACCGATGACGAGCGGGACGATTTCCAAAGAATGTTGGGTGACATTAAAAAAGGCCGTATTAACTGTGTGATTGTAAAAGACCTTGCCCGTTCGTTCCGAAATTACAGCGATCAGGGCTATTATTTAGATGATTGGTTCCCGAGATTTAACGTCCGTTTTATCTCCCTCTATCATCAGCCATTAGACAGCTACAAAGAGCCGCAGAATATGCGGAGTATCGCGGTTCCCATTCAGGGTGTTTTGAATGAAAACCATTGTGCCGAGACTTCCGATAAAATCCGGGAAGTATTTGATATGAAGCGGCGCAACGGGGAACATATTGGTTCTTTCGCCGCTTACGGCTACATAAAAGACCCCAACGACAAAAACGCCTTAGTGGTTGATGAAGAAGCCGCCGAAGTAGTCCGGGAGATTTTCACAAAGTTTCTGGACGGTATGAGTAAAAACGCGATTGTTCATTATCTCAATGAACACGGCGTACTTTCCCCCGCCGCCTATAAGCGGGAGCGGTTAGGGCTCAAATACCAAAATCCGAGCATTGACCCGGCAAAGCGGCCTTTGTGGTGCGCTGTGACAATCACAGGAATTTTGAAAAACCGTATGTATTGCGGGGATATGGTACAGGGCCGTTACCGTGTGAAAAGCTACAAGATACACGTTCAGGAGGTCGTACCCGAGGACGAATGGTATATCGTGGAGAATACCCACGAAGCCATTATTGACCGTGATACCTTCGATAAGGTTCAGCGGTTATTGCTTCGAGACACCCGCACAGCCCCACAAAAAAAGCAGATTTACCTGTTCAGCGGTTTTCTTCGGTGCGCTGATTGCGGTAAGGCTATGACCCGAAGCAAGGTAGGCGGGACGGTTTACTATTATTGCCGTACCTACAAAGACCAATCTAAAAGTGCCTGCACGAAACACACAATCAAACATAACCGCTTAGAGGTGGCCGTTCTTTATGCTATACAGCAACAGGTTTATTTGGCGGTTGACTATACAAAGACCATAGAACGGATAAACCGGGCTCCACTCGTGAAGAGCCAGTCAAAGAAGCTGGCGGACGCTATTGAACAAAAGGAGCGGGAGCTTGCCAAAATTGCCCGGTATAAACAAGCAATCTATCAGGATTGGAAAGACGGAGAGATTACCCATTCCGACTACCGCCACATGAAAGAGGACTACGAGGAACAGGCCGAGGCACTAAATGAAGTCATCGAAAAGCTCCGGGTCGAACAGGCAGAGCTTGAAAATGGCATTGATACCGAAAACCCATTTTTGAAGGCGTTCAGGCAATACGGCAATATTGAAAAGCTGACAAGAGATGTTCTGATTGAATTGGTTGACCATATCAAGGTGTACGAGGGCGGGAACATCAGCATAGTATTTCGGTTTGCTGACGAGCTCCGCAGAATACAAGAATTTATCGAGGTCAACAATCCGAGTGAAGCGGTTTAGAAAAACCGCGTTTTTATAGGTAGTACGCTTTCCTTATAAAAGTGGTGCAGTTGCTCCCGTAGCTCCCGGCGTCCCCGCCGCTCCTGTAGGGCCGGTTGCTCCCGTAACTCCCAGCGTCCCCGCCGCTCCTGTAGGGCCGGTTGCTCCTGTAACTCCCGGCGCCCCCGCCGCTCCTGTAGGGCCGGTTGCTCCTGTAGGGCCTGCCGCTCCACGCTCTCCTGTGGGGCCCATAGGGCCTGTAGCCCCCCGCATTCCAGTTGCTCCCGTCGGGCCCATAGGGCCTTCTGGTCCACGGCAACAACAGGGGGTACAGGGACAGCCGCAGCACCGTCCTTCATTTCCGCAGCACTCATCTCTATCGGGTATCCCGCCTGGATAGTCAAAACACATCATATTCTCCCTTCTCCTTCCGGATCTGGCATATCCCGCCAGTCTACTGTTACTATATGAAAGATATAACAGTTCTGTGTCCAAGTCCCAGCCCGGATTGATTTCGGACATGCAAAACGGCATAGCCATTTCTGACTATGCCGCATACATACATGGAATACTTCCCGTGTTCAATTGTATATCTTCTGATCTAACTTTTATCCGCTTTGCCGCATCATTCCCAACGGCAAAACGCAAAGCATCAATCCCTATGATCAAATTGGTGCAGCCTCACCCGTACTTACCTCTGACAACGACTGCATACAGCACCGCTGGTCTCTGATGGTTTTGCTATATCCACGTTGAGAGGTGTTCGTCAATGACAACATAAATGTTTGATCTCTCCTGCCCTATTCAATCTTCCCAGGCTTGGGGAAATAGCGGAACAATACCTTTGCGATGATCTTTTCCCGCTTTAGATAGGTGTTCTCCCAGCGCCGCGCATCCAGGGAGTAATTCCGGTTATCTCCCATCATGAAATAGCAGTCTTCCGGCACTTCAAAATGCATGGGAGCTTCTGGAATCATAGGTTCCCGAATGTAGGGTTCGTCCAGCGGTGTCTCGGAACCATCGATATAAACTTTGCCGTCCACAATATCCACAGTCTCCCCCGGAAGCCCGATGATACGTTTTACATAATATATCTTTTCATTGTCCGGGAAATGAAATATAGCAATATCTCCGCGCTCAGGATCTCCGAATTTATAGGATAGCCGGGAACCGATCACCCGGTCCCCCGTCATGATTGTGGTTTCCATGGAACCGCTGGGCACTTCGCTGTTGGCAATAATGAAGGTATTTAGTACAAAGGCGATCGCGGCGGCTGAAATGATGATCTTCAGCCACTCCCATACTTCCCGCTTCCAGCCGCCTGACTCCTGCTTGGGCACCTGCCAGCCTTCCTTCTTATCTTCCTGTCCGGACGCCTCCTGGTCCCTCACGGCAGAGTCTTCCGGCTCCATCTCCTCCATCTCTCTTATATCTTCTTTCATGCAGTAACCCGCCTTTATTTGTTGCGATATTTCTCTAACAATTTGTTAATCCGTTTGGTCGGATTCAGCAGTTCGCTCAGGGAATCATCGTGATTTAAATTGTCAATGATCAATGCGATGTATTTGCTCATATCCACATTGATATAGTACGGCCTGGAAAGCAGTTCCGGGGTCTGGTACACCAGGTTGGTGGTCAGTACCCGGTCGATCAGGCCATTCTCATAGTACTCATCGAATTTAGCCAGCCCATTGGTGAAAAGGCCAAAGGTAGAACAGATAAATACCTTTCTCGCTTTTCTGCGCTTTAACTCTTTCGCCACATCCTGCATGCTCTCACCGGAGGAGATCATATCGTCAATGATCAGCACGTCCTTGCCCTCCACGGAGGAACCCAAAAACTCATGCGCCACGATCGGATTCCGTCCGTCTACCACGCGGGTATAATCCCGGCGCTTGTAGAACATGCCCATATCCAGTCCCAGCACGTTTGCAAAATATACAGCGCGGCCCATGCCGCCTTCGTCCGGGCTGATCACCATCATATGGTCGCTGTCAATCTGAAGGTCCGTCTCCACCTTAAGCAGATATTTGATAAACTGATAGATCGGCTGCACGGTCTCAAAGCCCTTCAGCGGAATGGCATTCTGCACACGGGGATCATGAGCATCAAAGGTGATGATGTTCTCCACGCCCATATTGGTCAGCTCCTGCAGCGCAAGGGCACAGTCTAATGACTCCCGGCCGGAACGCTTGTGCTGGCGGCTCTCATACAGAAACGGCATGATGACATTGATCCTGCGGGCTTTGCCTGCCGCTGCCGCGATCACACGCTTCAAATCCTGGAAATGGTCGTCCGGTGACATGTGGTTCGTCATACCGCACAGAGAATAGGTAAGGCTGTAGTTGCATACATCCACCATGATATACAGGTCATCCCCGCGGATCGATGCATCGATGGTCCCTTTGCCTTCGCCGGAACCGAAACGCGGGGTCTTCGCCTCCACGATATAGGATTCTCTCTGGTAACCTGCAAATGCGATCGTGGACTTATGCTCGCTCTCGCGCTCATTCCTCCACTCTACCAGCCAGTCATTGACCTTTGCGCCAAGTTCGGAACAGCTTTTCAGCGGAATCAGGCCCAGCGGCCCTACCGGGATGGTTTCAATGGTTTTTTCTTCGTATATCATCTTATCCTCCATGTGCTCTGTACGCTTTATGTGTTTTATGATCTTGTATGATTGCAAAGTATATCGGACGGCTTATGTTCTTATCTTCCTGCGCGGCATGATGCCGTACAGATATCCCTGTCTGCTTGCCCGCCGTCCTGAACAGTATCTTTTATATCATTATGCATCGGTTAAGTCAAGTTAATCCCTGGAACTTTGCCTTTTTTTCATACGGATATCCCCGCCATAAAGCGGAATATGAATATAATGGCTCATGATCCGTGAAGTCACCCGGTCAGAGTAGGTGTCCTGCAGCATATTCATGGAAAGGTTTGTGGAAATGATCGTGCCCTTCCGGCGGTTGATCCGCTCATTGATGCAGTAAAAAAGTTGGGAGGATACAAAAGAGTTGTTCACCTCCGTACCCAGGTCGTTGATGATCAGCATCTCGCATTCCAGAATATGGCGGTACGTCTCCTCCACATCCTCCTCGGCTTCCCGGCTGAACTTGTACCGGGAAAAAATCTCAAAAAGATCATGGGAGGATAAATAGATCACCGACACATACCGGTCGATCAGCTCCTTTGCAATACAATTGGTAAGGAAAGTCTTGCCCACGCCGGTACTGCCGGTGAACAGGATATTCATCCCGTCGTCCGGGAACCGGGCTGCAAAGCGCCTGCACCGCTCCACCACCTGGCGCATATAGAAAGACTCCGTCATCCCCAGCCCCGGCAGCTTTTTGCTGTCATCAAAATAGTCAAACGAAAAGGTGCCGAAATTCTCCCGCTGCAATACCTCCTGGATATTGGACTGGGCATAGAGCACCCGGATCCTCTCCCGCTCAAAGCAGTGGCACCGGCGCCCGTTGCTGTACCCGGTATCCCGGCAGTCCGGGCAGCGGTAGCGCATCTCCATATAGTCCTCTGGAAATCCTGCGCTCTTTAGCAATGCCACCCGCTCCTCCCGCAGGTCGGCAAGCTCCGCCTTCAGCTGGCTGCGCGCCCCGGTGTCCCCTTCCAGCAGCCGCCGCGCACATGCAGCCGCACGGGTGCTGATCTCCTTTTCCAGCTCCTCTATGCGGGGAATCTTTGAAAAGACCTCCGCCACCCGCGCCTCTCTCTCATGCCGGTCTGTAAGCTGCTGCTGTTCGTACTGCCGCATCACCGCATTGTACTGGGAATTGCTCAGTGCCATGGTGTCCGCTCCTTTCTGCCTGTGGTATTTCTGTTGCTTCAGACTCTGTTACTCGCTCAGCCATTCCTTCACCTGGTCAAGTACCATGGAGTCATAATCCGTATTCCGCTGTTCAAAGTTGTGAAACTGGTTGGTCTGCTTCTTCGGTGACCGGGCAGTCTGGCGTCCCTGGCTCCTCCGCTTCTCATCCAGCGCAGATATGTCCGTAAGCCCTTTGACGCCCGCCTTTTTCCACTCGGACAGGATCTTCTCCGCATACTGGAAGCTGGGCTTGTGCGTCGCCTCTAAAGTCCGGTTGCATGCTTCCAGCACCACTTCCCGTGTAAAGCCATAAATCTTGAACCACCGCTCGATCATCTCTTTTTCCGCGTTCCCCGGCTTCCGGTCCGTCAGGCCAAACGCCCTCATAACGGAAAAGGAATCCTTTGTAAAGCCGCTGGCGTAAGCCTTCGCCTCCTCCACAGTGGCAAAGCCCTTCTCATGCCAGCTTAAGGCCACGGTCTCTATGTACCGGATGCTGGTGTGCCCGCTCTGGACGCAGTACTCCACCAGATACTCCAAAAGCTCTGTGGACATATGGAGGCCATCATACAGATAGGCAAACACCTCCAGCTCCCTCTGGGTGAATATCTTGTTCAGATACCGCTGCGCAATGTAAAGAAGCTGCGCAAACTCCCCGTCGTCCTGAAGGCGGTTCACCTGCTCCTGACTGTACACTGGCCGGGAAGCAGCCGTCTCAGCCGCCGGCTTCTGCGCGGACAACGCCGCCCCGCCCCCATAATGCCCGCTGCCTGGCGCTGATATCGGTTCACGGCTGACAGCACCGGGCTGCTCACTGCCGCCCAGACGCGCCGCCGGCTCTGCTGTGGATACCGGATCCTGCTGCACCGAGCGTGCCTTTCCACGATCTGCACGCGTCTCCGCCCGTTCCGCCGCGCGTTCCTGCGCCGGCCTGTTAAAACGGCTATCTCCGCCTCCCAGCTTCAAGGTCCCCAGCTTCTCCCAATAAGCCAGAGCACGCCGCACGTCCGCCTCCGTGTGGTTCAGGGCGTCGGCGATCCCGTCCATATCCAGCTTCTCATGCTGGTGCCTCAGAATGTATAAATACACCTTCACATACTCACCGTTGGCCTCAGCCATATAACGGTCGATAAACTCGTTGGCAACCATGGTCGCCTCCACTCCAAAACTGCATGTCAAATCCATAGATCCTCATCCTCTCCTGTCTTCCTCCATTCTAGCACATCTGTTTTCAAAAGAAAATAGGCGGGTTTATCCACAGAAATCATTGTGGATTCTGTGGATAATGTGGATAACAGGTCAACATAACGGTGAAAAACTCGTCGAATCCGGTCGAATTGTTTATAAACTCAAGGTTTTCCAAATTTTTAGATATTTTCTTATGTAAATCAAAAAATCCACATAGCCCCTTTACATAAAAAGTGGAAAACTATGTGGATAATGTGGATAACTACTGCCCAAGCAGCCTTTCCCCAACTTTTACAATGTCTCCGGCGCCCATAGTTATCAACAAATCACCGGTTGAACAATTTTCTAAAATAAATGTTTCGATATCGTCAAAGGTCGGGAAATAATGCGCATTTACGCCCAGTTTTTCAATTCTCTCTGCTATATCGCGGGAACTGATCCCCAGGGTGTCCGTCTCCCTCGCCGCATAAATGTCCGCCAGGATCACCTCATCCGCCGCAGACAGCGCCTGGGCAAACTCATCCAGAAACGCCTTCGTCCGGGTATACGTGTGGGGCTGGAAAACACACCACAGCTTCCTGTGTGGATAATTCTTTGCCGCGGAGAGTGTCGCCGCGATCTCCTGCGGATGGTGTGCATAGTCATCGATCACGGTCACGCCCCCGATCTCACCCTTTTTCTCAAACCGGCGTTTTGTCCCGGTAAAATGGGACAGGCCCTCTGCGATGGCATCACCAGAGATCCCCAGGGCCTCCGCCACTGCGATGGCAGCCAGGGCATTGTAAACATTGTGCTCCCCCGGGACATTCAGTGTGATCCGCCCACGCTCCTCTCCACCTGCCAGCAGAGTAAAGGAAGCCCTTGCAAGCTCGTCATAACAAATGTCCGCAGCGCTGTAATCGCTGTCCGGACCGTGCCCCACTGTCACCACACGGCAGCTTAAGCCGTCTGTGATCTGCTCATAGTCCCGGATATCGCTGTTCATGATCAGCAGTCCGTTCTCCGGCAGTTTCTCGGCAAACAGCCGGAAGGAGTGGCGGATATCATCAATATCCTTGAAAAAATCCAGATGGTCCGCCTCAATATTCAGAATCACCTCTATAGTCGGAAAAAACGACAGGAAGCTGTTGGTATACTCACATGCCTCCGTGACAAACAGTTCCGGGCCGCCCACGCGGATATTGCCGCCAATAGAATGCAGGATCCCTCCGACAGAAATGGTCGGATCCTTCCCTGCCGCAAGCAGGATATCCGTCACCATGGAGGTGGTCGTCGTCTTGCCGTGGGTGCCGGAGATAGCAACCGACTCCGTATAATTCTTCATGATCTGCCCCAGCAGGTCCGCGCGGCTCATCATAGGGATTCCGCGCCGCACCACCTCCGCGTACTCCGGATTGTCCGGATGCACTGCTGCGGTGTAGACCACCAGCTCAATATCATCCGTAATATTTTCCGCCCTCTGTCCATAAGCGATCCTGGCCCCGCCGGCTGCCAGATGATCCGTCAGCTCGGTCTCATGAGAATCCGAACCACTGATCCGAAACCCTTCCCCCAGCAAAATCTCCGCCAGCCCACTCATACTGATCCCGCCAATCCCAATAAAATGAACCGCCAGTGGTTTCTTAAAATCTATCTGATACATACTAAATCCATCCTTTTCCCCTTATTATTCCTTACCTTTTTACTTCTTTTTCCCCCGAAAGTCAATGTTTTCTTCTTATTTTTATACTTTTTCTATCCCTTTTTGAGTTTTTGTATTATAATGTCCACGTAGACAATGAGCAGTGCAGGAAAAGAAGCGAGATCTGTGAATGGGGAGCTTGCTCACCAAGCACAAATCACGCTGCTTTTCCTATAGGGCGAAGCCCGTGAGCGGTATGGAGCGCAGCGCAATACCGCCCACGCACTGCGGAGCAGGCAACTGAGTAAATATCTCCCAACCGCAACCAACTCACCAGCCACCGCCCACGCACCACAGAGTCCCACCACGAGTAAACAAAAAGAGGAATCACACTATGAGATCACGCAACACCATCAAGGCAATCCTCAAAGGCATTGCCAGTTTTTTCGTAAGCCTGTTCGGAATCCTCGGATGGCTTTTACAGGCCATGATGCAGCTTCTGACCGCCACACTCATCATCGGCGCTCTGGCCGCGCTTTTAATCTACGTAAAAGCCAAGCCGGATTTAGACTACTGCCGGGAAGTCGCCTACGACAAGCTTTCCCAGATGCAGCGCCAGGATTTCCGCATGCTTTCCGACACCGAGATATATGACAAGGATAACCAGCTGATCGGCCTGATCAACGCCGGACACTACGAATATGTACCGATCGACAAGATCAGTCTAAATATCCAGAACGCATACATAGCCCAGGAGGACAGGCGTTTCAAGAGCCATACCGGCGTAGACTGGATCGCCACATTCCGTGCAGGGCTTGCACTTGTAAAAAACCGCGGTGAGATCACCCAGGGCGGCAGTACGATCACCCAGCAGGTCATCAAGAACACGTACTTAACCCAGGAGCAGAGCTTCACCCGCAAGATCGTCGAGATCCTTCTGGCGCCGGAGGTGGAGAAGGAGTATTCCAAGGCCGACATCATGGAATTCTACTGCAACACCAACTTCTACGGCAATCATTGTTACGGCGTGCAGGCTGCCAGCCGCTACTATTTCGGCAAAAATGCGGACGAACTTCAGCCCTACGAGGCTGCCGTGCTGGTAGGCTTAAGCAACAGTCCTACCGCCTATGATCCCATCAAGAATCCAGAGGCAGCGCTCACCAAGCGCAACGACGTACTGCACAGTATGTATGAGGTGGGTTACTTAACCCGGGAAGAATATGACGCGGACATCGCCCAGTCCCTGAGCATTGTCCAGGAAGAAGCCGAGGGCACAGACGAGAACTACCAGTCCAGCTACGCGATCCACTGTGCCGCACTACAGCTTATGGCGCTGGACGGGTTTGAGTTCCAGTACACATTCGAAGACAAGGACGATTACGACAGCTATGTAGACCGTTATCAGACCGTTTACAATGAAAAGAATGATGAGATCCGCGCAGGCGGCTACCGTATTTACACATCTCTGGACAACAGCCTCCAGCAGGTCCTCCAGGCTCAGATCGATAACGGGCTTTCCTCCTACACAGAATTGCAGGACAACGGCAAATTCGCACTCCAGGGTGCAGGCGTCATCGTGGACAACCAGACGAACTATGTGGTCGCCATCGTGGGCGGACGCGGCACGGAGGATATGTTCAACCGCGCCTATCTAAGCGCCCGGCAGCCCGGCAGCACCATCAAGCCGCTGATCGACTATGGCCCCGCCTTCGATACGGGAGAATACTATCCCGCCCGGATGGTGGACGACCACAAATGGGAGGACGGTCCCTCCAACAGCGGCGGTCATTACTACGGAAATGTGACTGTGCGCGAAGCCCTCAACCGCAGCTTGAACACCGTAGCATGGCAGATCCTCACAGATATCGGCGTCAACTTCGGACTGGACTATCTGGGACAGATGGATTTCCTGAAATTGACTTACATTGACAATGATGTGCCGTCCTTAAGCATCGGCGGGTTCACAAATGGCGTGCGGGTAGTGGATATGGCAAAAGGCTACAGTACCCTCGCCAACAGCGGTGTCTATAACGACCGCACCTGTATCCGCCAGATCGACCATGAACAGCAGGGCAACTTGACCAAAGACTTAAAGCCCCATGCCAGACAGGTCTACCAGGAGGACTCCGCCTACATGCTGACGGATATCCTGAAAGGTACCCTGACCGAGAGCTACGGCACCGGTTACGGCCTGGCCCTGGACAATGACATGCCCGCCGCAGGCAAGACCGGCACCACCAACAGCAGCAAGGATACCTGGTTCTGCGGATATACCCGGTATTACACCACCGCTGTCTGGGTGGGATATGACATTCCCCGGGCCATGCCCGGTATCTACGGCAAAACCTATGCGGGAAAGATCTGGAAGCAGGTCATGGACCAGATCCACACCGGCAAAGAACCATGGGACTGGGAACAGCCTGCCACAGTGGAGGAACAGCCGGACGAAAAGACCGGGATCACCGATCTGGTCAGCGCCACAGCCAAGCTGCGCGCCGAGCAGAGTCTCCACGACAAGGAGCAGCGGCGTTTGGAGGATGAGCTGAAAGCCTCTGTAGACGAATTCGAGAATAAGACCATCGAGACTGTGGAGGACACTTATTGGGTGAAGAACCGCTACCAGTCTCTGGTATCCAAACTGAACCTCATGGATGAGGGCGAACTGCGCGGAGAGCTTCTGGAACGGGTCACCTCCCGGTACGAGGAATTTTCCGTCACGATCAAAGAGATGCAGTCCACCATCGCCCTCTATGAAAAACAGAAAGAACGGGAACAGGCCGACGCTCAGAAGCGCGCGGAGGAGACTGCCGAGAAGCGCCGCAAGGAGCTGGAGATCCAGACCAGGAAGAACGAATTTCTGATCGCCCTGCGGGATGTGGAGAACCTGGAGTATCAGGCTCCCAATGCTTCTGAACTGATCCAGACTGCCATCAGCAAGCTGCCTCTGGTCGCAGACTATGAGGAAGCCGCTTCCTACAGCACACGCCTGGACGCTGCTATTTCCCGCGTTTCCACCCTGCCGACCGCTGAAGAATGGCAGATGATGGAGGAAAAGAAAGCTGCAGAGGAAGCTGCTGCACAGGAATCTGTACAGCAGCAGATCAGCCAGGAACAGTCAAAGCTCGAAGGCGCCTTAAACCAGGAACAGAAAAAATGGAATAACAGCACCCCGCACGAAGTAGGGCCGGGCGTAAGCCCCAGCCCGGTAGTCATTCCGGGGCCGGAAGGAGAGTGAACCACATGAGTACAGAACAGGAGAAAGCTTTAGAGCCTGCTTTAGACCCGATGGAGGACACCGACCGGATCCAGAAGGCTATCGAAAAGGTCGTAGATGAAGAAACTGCCGCCCTGCCTCCGCTGAGCGGTATCCCTGATGCATCAGAGCGATCCGGGGAGACAAAGACCGCATACCCATTGGATGCTCAGGAAGACGATGCTGCAAGTCCACAAAACGACGGCGAATATCCCGCGCAGTCTGAGAAGCGATCGGATCATACACAGGTACACACCTGGTTTTTTACCTTCATGTGCATGAACATCCCGATCGTTGGCTGGATCTACCTTCTGTATCTTGCATTCAGCAAGAAACAGACCGAACGGCGCAGCTTCGCGCGGGCCTATCTGTTTTATAAACTGATATTTCTGCTGGTTTCCGTGCTGATTCTCGGGATCCTGGTCTACATCGGGTTAGGGTATTTAGACCAGCTGCTGGCTTATATGGAAATGCTGTAATACATCAAAAATGGCCCCCGGCATATGGTAACATGCCGGGGGCCAAATATTATTTCCGGTTTCCAAAGAGATATCCGTACTTGCGCTTCTGCTGATACAGTACCGTCTCTACCCGCTTCACCTCCGCGTGAGGATAGATCCCTTCCATCTTCTCCATTTCCGCGCGAATCTCCTTATCACCGAACCAGAAATGGATCTGATTCTTGTAAAGTTCCTCCGCCGCGTCCAGCTGCTCGTCAAAATCCCTGGAAAATGGCTTCGCCTTGATCCGGCTCCAGCAGTCAAAGACCGGAATATCCAGGGTATAATCTGTGACCGTATCCGAAAACAGGGACAGCCCATGGTCAAAATATGGGCAGAGCCGATACTCCTCCGTCCGGTTATTATAGATCACAGCGATATTATTCGTATGGCGGTCTTCGTTTAAGAATACGGCGTCTATCTCAAGCGCGGCTGTCAGATAAGCGCCAAATCCCCTGAGTCCGGTCAGCTCCTCCATATTTTCCACAAGATAGAGGACCCGCTCCTTTATATCCTGCAATCGGGCCAGCTCCTGAGTCAGGTTTTTACCCGTGTACAGGCGGAACAGGCGGTCGGCTGTGACCAGTTCTTCACCCTCTTTTAAGAAGTTCCGGCTCTGGCATCCCCGCATCAGCTTGCCGCCGTACTGGATCATCACCGGCTCATACCGGACATGCTCCGGCACATCCGACCACTCCAGCAGATCGGAGATGACCACTTCCGCCATCCCTTCGTACCCCATGTAGTCCGCCTTGTACCAGATATCTCCCTGCCTCCACTTAAGCTGGTTCCCCTTCGAGGAATGGCCCGCCGTCTCAGTCCTTTCGACAAGGTCCAAGTTGATGTATTCCACGCTTTAGCACCTCCTCCCGGTACTGGATCCTGATCCACTGGTTATCCTCCGCCATGCGCCCCCCGGTCTTCTCAATGATCTGGAGGGGATCATATGTCGGCACGCCCACATCCCGCAAGACCAGTTTTAAGTTGGCACGGCTTATGGGAAAACAGCGGCTCTCTAAAAATTCTTCAAAAGCCTCCCAGTCCGGATCCTCCACCACCCCGAAGGCCCTGTGGAGGATATCCTTTGTCTTGTTCCTGATATAGATCTTCTTGTGTTTAAAATCCACATCTATGACTGTGCACTCCTTATCCCCGTCCATAAAGATCATCCGCATGGTCAAAAAAGGATTCTTCTCAAACCGCTTCTCCGACTCCAGATACTTGTATATGGTGGGCCTGCTGGCATCAAAATGCTCTGCCAGGAACTGGATGGACTTCCCTTCCTGGTACAGGGTGATCAGCATATCCACTTCCGCGTCGGTAAAACACTGCTTGCGCCCGGCTCCCCGCAGGTTGACCGGACGGTCTTTTTTCATCAGGCGGTCATAGGCTTTCGCCTTGCGGGCAATCTCCCTCAGTTCCTCCGCCTCATCCGTGCCGAAGATCTCACGGCACAGCCGGCGCATCCCCGGCGGCTCGTAGGGTGTTGGCTTCGGTTCTTTTTTATCCATCCTTCCACCTCCCATTGGATCATTCTGCATTAACAGCTTCCATGATGATATTAGTGTATCATAGTCATTTCTGGATTGTCAATAAATTAATTAATTTACATTATGAATCAATATCTAAAAACCATGGCGGCGCCCCTGCAAACACAGCCCTTCCCTCGTAGGATAATGCATGCACAGCTTTCATGTCATCGAGCGTAGTACTACCCTTATGCCCGGCATCAAACTCCAGTGCAGACTGCTTCCCGTCCACCTTTCCCCGTGATAATGCAACATGGTCAATAAAATTCGTGCCCATGCCAATGATATGGCCCTTAGGAATATCATCTCTGACCTGGTGAAGATGCTGATTCATGGTAATGGTATCCGATAAATCCATAAAATCTTGTAAATCTTCATCTGCGCTGTTCTTTGCCGTCTCGGAAATGGGAGTTGATTTATTTAACGTTATGACCTGATCCGCAGTAATGAGTCCCGCCTGAAAAGCGCTCATCAACACTGCTCCCCAACAATTCATCCCACTGCTGCTTATGCTGCCAGAACTTTTGCGAGGCCTAAAAGCACCCCCATATTCTTTAGTCTCAATAAAATCTGCCATTGCCTCTAAATGCATCTCTGCCATCACCTCATTGATTGCTGTCTTTAAGTCATTTTCAGATGAATAGTTAGTATCCCCCAACTGTTCTTCCACTTTTTCTCTAACTTTTTCAGGCAACGCAGAATACCAGTCACTGTCTCTGGCATCAGCCACTCGTATACACTGGACAACAGCTGATGCTCCCATCATCTGCAATACCGATTGATTCCCTGCTGCTTTTAACATCTGTGCTGCATTTTTTCCTGCGCTTGTATGACTTTTTTGTTTCTCTTCTGTTCGTTCTATCCGTCTATATTCTCTCATGGTCCACCTCCCTGCTTTCATTTTAAACACAATAAACCATACATCAATAAAATTATGTGAATGACTTACGAAATTAAGCGAATGACTTTAATTCATAGCCAGAATATTCTCAGAAAACAGCATGTCTGGATTTTAGATTCAGGACAAAATTATACAAAAAAAATCCCGGCATCGGACAGCCGCAACTGTCTGATACCGGAATCCTTTATCCTACAAATATCTTTTTAAAAATCAGGCCCTTATAACGCTCCAGCGCCGCCAGCAGGAAATTCCCCAGCACGCCGACCGCCAGGATCTCGCCGATCCCCACCGTCACCATCATGACCGGGATCAGATCCGGCGCGCCATAAGCATAGCGCAGCACCCACGGGATGATGATCGTATTGGCTGCGATCGGAGGAATACACACCAGCCACCGGTTCTTCCTCACTGCGTAGGATCCCAGCGCGCCAATGAGCGTAGCCAGGCTTCCGAAGACCACATCCGGAAGGACCGCCGTTCCAAGCGCCACACCGATCCCGTTGGATATGGCGCACCCCAGGAACAGCCCCGGGATCGCTGCCGGTGTGAAAAACGGCAGGACACACAATGCCTCGGATATCCGGAACTGGACAGGCCCGTAGGCAACCGGCGCAAATGCGACCGTCAGCGCCGTGTAGATCGCCGCGATCATCGCAGACTGCGTCATAAATTGAACCTTGTTTTTTGATTCTCTCATATTCAGTTTTCTCCTTTAGTTTTGTTTTTTTGCCTTTCGGCTCGGTCAGGAAGGTCTCGAACTGACCGTTTCGTGTTGCAGGGGCTACTATATCACAAAATGTTTGAAAATGCAAGCGCAGGCTATTTCCCTGCCAGCCTTACCGCTGCCTTTCACAATCACCTGTCCGGGCTGTTTCCCCGCCGCCCTTTCATCACAAACACCGCCACAGAGCGCGGCGCGCAGACATACTCACGGCGGTCCAGAATCTCCTCACCGTCTATGATGGCAGCCGGTCCCCGTCCTGTATCCACAACCGGGATCCAGTAACATTCGATCGTGACAAGCGGCAGCACGATCCGCCTGGGCTCCCAATATGCATTGACCGCCAGATAGACTGCATCATCCTGCCCGGTATCTTCATCCTTTCCCGCAAACATAACGCCGATGGTCCTGGTCTCTGGCCCGCAGCTGCCATTCCATAGCTCCGGAATCTGTGAAGGCGTCTGTCCAAACCCATATCCGCTCATCCACGGATGCCCGCAGGACGCCGGTGCGGTATTCCTCCGTATGACCGCGTGTTTCCTGCGAAATGCGGTCATGAATTTAAAGAAATCAAATATCTCCCTGTTTTTCTGAAGCAGTGACCAGTCCAGCCAGGATATCTCATTGTCCTGGCAGTATGCATTGTTATTCCCGAACTGGGTATTGCCAAATTCATCCCCCGCCAGGAACATCGGCGTTCCCCGGCTGCACAGCAATACCGCACAGGCATTCTTTACCATGCGCAGCCGCAGGAGATTTACCGCCTCATCCTCAGTCTCACCCTCCGCCCCGCAGTTCCAGCTCCGGTTGTCACTGCTGCCGTCCGTATTGTTCCAGTCATTGGCTTCGTTATGCTTTTCATTATAAGAATAAAGGTCATAGAGCGTGAATCCGTCATGGCAGGTCAGGAAATTGACCGACGCGTGATCTCCCCTCTTTTCAGGCGGGTACAGATCCGGCGAGCCCATAATGCGCAGCAGGGCGGCATTGCCATAGCCGGCGTCGCCTTTTAGAAAGCTTCGGATATCATCCCGGTATTTTCCGTTCCACTCCGCCCAGCGGTTCCAGGAAGGAAATGACCCTACCTGGTACAGTCCGCCCGCATCCCATGCCTCCGCGATCAGATCCACCCCGCCCAGGATCGGGTCATAGGCCAGGCTTTCTAACAGCGGCGGGCTGCTCATGGGTGCGCCTTCCTCACTCCTGCCCAGGATCGAAGCCAAGTCAAACCGGAAACCGTCCACCCGGTAATTGATGACCCAGTAGCGCAGGCAGTCCAGGATCATCTGCCGCACCACTGGATGGTTGCAGTTTAAGGTATTGCCGCAGCCGCTGAAATTATAATAATACCCGTCCGGCGTCAGCATATAGTAGATATTATTGTCCAGGCCCTTGAAGGAGAAAAACGGCCCCTTCTCATTTCCCTCCGCCGTATGGTTGAACACCACATCCAGGATCACCTCAATACCGTTGTCATTGAGCGCTTTGATCAGGCATTTTAACTCCATCCCTTCCTGATTGTACTCCGTCTGCGCCGCGTAGCTGGTGTTGGGCGCAAAAAAGCACACGGGATTGTAGCCCCAGTAATCCAGAAGCTTCCGTCCGTCCACCTCCCGGCCGCCGCCTACCTCGTCAAACTCAAAGATCGGCATCAGCTCCACCGCATTGACGCCCAGTTCTTTTAAGTACGGTATCTTCTCCATCAGGCCGGCAAAGGTGCCCGGATGCTTTACGCCGGAAGAAGCATGTTTCGTAAATCCCCGCACATGCAGCTCATAGATAATATTGTCCCGCAAGGGGATCAGCGGCTGCTTACAGTTGCCCCAGTCAAAATTGTCCTGCACCACCCGGGCCTTGTACCGGTGCTCCTCTCCCGGCAGATGAACGCCCCACTGGCTCTGCCCGGTGACCGCCTTCGCGTAAGGGTCCAGAATGTATTTCGTCTTATCAAAGACCAGCCCTTTTTCCGGCTGATACGGACCGTCCAGCCTGTAGGCATATTCAAACTCATCGATCTCCAAGCCAAATACCATCATGGAAAAAACATTGCCGATCCGGTAACATGCCGGAAATGGAATGCACGCATACGGCTTTGACTCCTGCCTGTGAAACAAAAGCAGTTCACAGGACGTGGCGCCCCGGGAGGCGATCGTAAAGCTCACCCCGTCCGGCAGCGCCGACGCGCCGTTTACCTCATATAAGCCAGGCCGCACATCAAAGCCGTTTATATGGTCTACTGGTTTTAGTTTTTGATTGTTTATGTTCATAAATCCGGCCTCCCGCCTGGGTGGTATGGTTATCTGTGTTAAGAAATCTATGGTCACAGGTTACCACGTATGCCGGGAATACGTCAATTCTTTCTGAATGATCATTGCAAAACTTCTATTTTGCATTTATGGCGCTTATCTTTTTTATCATATGCAATTCCGACAGCCAGAACCCGTCCTTTGTATTCAGCCGGCTGTGCATACTTTCCGCGGAAACGCTGTGCGTAATTCTTCTCCTTAATCTGTCGGATAGCTTCCTCCGGAGAATGCCCAACCTTCAATTCCAGAATAATGCAGTCGGCTTTTTTGTCCATAACCGGATAAAAAATAAAATCCACATATCCCTTACCGGCTTTGTCTTCACGTTCTATCCGATATTTGTCACGGGCAGCAAGATAGCTTTCAGCAGCATATCTGAAAATTTTTCCATCAGCTCCTGATTGGGTATGCTGACCAGTCCGTTTTCATAACTCAGGAAACCGTATACTACCATTGCAGAGAATATCTCGTCCTTTGTCTGTAGGTTCATAGAGGTAGCTGCATATTCCCTAATTTTGGCAGGAACCGGAATGCCGGATACCATAAGCGCCAGATCGTCCTTTACCTCATCTACATTTTGCTCAATGTAATAGAATATTTCATCGTATGGTCCCGCGCTCGTCCAATAATTTCCCAGATTGTTATTCCCCAATGCGCTGACTACAGAACGGGGATTATAAACACGCTCACCGGAACCGGTGTGATATCCGTTGTACCAGTCTCTGAGTCCGTCTCTTGTCACCCGGATTTTGGAATTGTTTTGCAGATATTTTTGATACAGCATGTCAACTTCCGTATCAGTAAAACCAAATGAATCGCTGAAGCGTTCTTCTGTAATCATCGTATATTCCAGAAACATATTCAGCTCAGAGCCACTGGAATACTTGGCAATCGGTAAAATCCCCGTCATGTATGCCAAAAGGACATAGGAACGGTCTTTGAGCAGGCTTCGCAAAAACTGCAGGTAAGATTTTCTGTCCTGATCGGTCACGAAATCCTGATGAAAAATATAATCCCACTCATCCAACACAAAAATGAAACGTACCTGCGGGTTCTCTGCATTTATATCAATCAGCAGATCAACAATATCCGTCTCATTTGACGCCTGCACCTCCGGATATTCCTTTTTCAGATCACGAATCAGCCGGGCCTGAATCCGACTAATATATTGCATGTAAGAAGCGCACGTTCCGGCTATGTCATTAAATGAGATATGAATTACAGAAAACCGATTTTTATACTGTGCATATTCGTCCGCTTCGCTGATCTGAAGATGATCAAAAACATCACTGGAATCGCAGCCTTTTGAAAAATAAGCGGCGATCATATTTGCCATAACGGTCTTTCCGAACCTGCGCGGCCGAGTAACGCATATGTGATTGTTCCCTTTGCTGACCAATGGGAATAATTCCTTCAACATCTGTGTTTTATCTACAAAATATGGTTTTTGCACTTCATCTTTAAATAATGTATAAGCAGCTGTGCTGTTTAAATAAACTCCCATCTGTAACTGCTCCTTTCCAGTGCGTTGCCGGGGTGGTTCCTGCAAGTGAAACTCCTGCTTCCAGTATAACATTTAAATCAAACCCGCGCAATCATTTCGGCGCAGTCCAGCATGGGCCCTAAACCTCCACATAATTCGGCAGCCGACACCCTTCCTCACATAAGATCCGGTACAACTCCCTGGACGGGCGGGTCAGGTTCTCTACTCCCTCACTGTAGATCACCGCCCATTGCCAGAACGGCTGATACTCCTCCTCAAGTCTATAATAAACAATCTTATCTCCGGTCCGATACACTTTGGAATAGATGTTAGGTATCAGGGAGATCCCCAGCCCGTTTGCCACCAGACGGATCACAGTCTCGATATTCTGAGATTCCATCGTGATTGAATAATCCCCGCCTAAATACTCCAGAATACGGTCCGCCGCCATTCTGGTCTTTTTAAATGACTTTGTAAGGATGAATTCTGCGCCCTTCAGCTTTTCCAAAGGTAAAAACGCCATGTCTTCCTCTTCTTTTCTGTATGCATACTCATTCAGCGGATGGTCAGCCGGAATCGCCGCATACAGCGGTTCTTCATAAAACACATGATAGTTTACATTTGTATTTTTTAAGGGCAGGCAGAGAATCGCAAGATCCAGCGCGCCCATCAGCAGTTTTTCTTCCAGGATCATACTGTTCTCTTCCACTATATCGATCCTGATATTGGGATACAGCTCCTTAAAACGCTTTAAAAGGCCTGGCAGCACCAGCGCACCGATGCGCTCCGCAGAACCGATCTTTAAGATCCCTCTGCGCATATGGTTCAGTTCGCAAAATTCTATCTCCACCTCGTCATACAGTTTCATAATCTGATATGCCCTTTTCACCAGGCATTCTCCCGCATAAGTCAGGCTTAATCCGTTGGGGCGCCTGGTAAACAGCGCTTCCCCCAGAGATTCTTCCACCTTTGTCAGGCACTTGCTCAGAGCTGGCTGGGTAATATACAGCTTTTGAGCCGCTTTCGCCATGCTGCCCTCCTCCGCGATCGCCACGATCTTTTCCAAGTCACCCTTATTCATCCAGATTCCCCCGCTTTCTTTACCGGCTTCTCACGAAACGCCAACTGTCCCTATTGTACCACAGATCCCCGGCCCAGTAAAAGAGACGGCATGCTTCCAATGCCTTCCATATTCTCTATATCCTGAAAGATTTTATCGCACCAGGATCTCTCATAACTGCTGCAGCAGGCCCTTGCTTTTTCCAGGATCTGTTTTTTCGTAAGCGGAGCGGAGATACTTCCCGACGCATCCTCCACTTCTTTTGTGTAAACTTCTCCACTTTTTAAGATCAGCTCCATCCTGCATCCCCAGTGCTCCGGATATTTATCCGTAAACCGCTTTGCCTCACTTACATGGACTTTTTCCGCCAGCTCCCTTACCATTTTTCTGTCAATGGCCTTCGGCTCAAAATCAGCAAGCCCTACATTCCCGTTAAGCAGCGCGCATGCCACCGTATAAGGGGTTGAAAATTTTGCCTCCGTCGGCTGTTTTGGGCGGAGGCTGCCTTCTGTCATCCCGCACTGCTTGACTCCTACCAGATAAGTCTCTATATTCACCTCACGGACTGACTCGGGCGGTATCTTTCTGGATTCCCGCAGGGCAATCGCCGCATCGATCGCGCAGTGAGTGCTCCTACAGCAGGGATATGGCTTTTTATCCATACTGCGAATCTCATAGATCTCCCCCAATCCGGCATTTAGCAGAGCATAATCATATCCATCCGACATCATGGGGAAAATACCTCCGTCGTCAGCATCCAGGATCCTCCCGGATCCTTTCATCCCTCCCAGGACCAGCATACAGGATTCCAGGCCGCTTACCGCCGCCCGCGCCGGATGGAGCACCTTATTCGTGGCCCCGTCTGATAGAAACGCCCAGGTGGAACAGGACTGGGTTCCCGCCAGGCCAAAGGCTGACAATAGCTTTTCCTCATCAAATCCAAGAAGCTTCCCGCAGGCTGCCGCAGCGCCAAAGGTTCCAGCCGTACCGGTTACATGCCAGCCTCTATTCCTGTGAGCAGACACCCCAAAGCCCATGCCAATGCGCGCCATAACCTCGTAGCCGCAGATCACGGCCTCCAGAAACTGTTTTCCGTTCTTTCCCAGATACTCCGCCAGGCACCAGGCCGCCGGGATCACAACCGTACCGATATGTGTCTTGGACTTAATATGGACGTCATCCAGCTCCAGAATGTGCCCCATCATGGCATTTAAAAATACCGCCGTCCTTAAACTTCCATATTTCCTGCTGCCCCACAGGGCGATTCCTCCATCCGTGGGCTTTCCATCCGTCTCTGTATACACCTTCCGTATGCTTCGGAACATAGTGTTTGTCTCAGCCCCAAGAGCCAGCCCCACCGTATCCAGGACACATCCCTTTGCTGCCTCGCATACATCCGGTCCTGCGGTCTCCAGCTTAAAATCCGCCACAAACCCAGCCAGTTTTTTTAATTCTTCCATAATCGACTCCCTTTCCCGGCAATGCCATCATTTTTATGGGAATCATTATAGTATCTGACACTGGATTTGCATAATGACAAAGAGTTTCAGGCGGTATAACTTTTTGTCAATAATCAACAGTTATATCCCATGAAACTTTTTGCAATTTGTGTAACCTCATAGTCTGGTTTATACTCAGTTTATCAGTTCAGAAAATTGGCCAATTCGATATGATGAGATGATATTTAAATGCGTTTATTAAAGGAGGATCTGTTATGGTACTGGGTATCAACCCTGCAATTCTTGTTATTTTGATCATTCTGATCGCACTGGTCCTGTTTGTGACAGAATGGATCCCGCTTCCCGCCACCGCAATGGCCGTGGCTGTCAGCTTCTACCTGATCGGCGCCATCGACGCGGATACCGCGCTGAAATCATTTGCCAGCAGTACAGCTATGATCATTGCCGCCATGGCGATCATTGGGGAAGCCGTTTTCCAGACAGGCGGCGCCGACAGGATCGGCCACCTGCTCACAAAGTTTGCAAAAAATGAACGTTATCTGATCTTTGCCATTGTAATGTTTTCCGGCATCATGTCCGGATTTCTGTCCAACACCGGGGCTGCCGCACTGCTCATCGCACTGATCCTGGGAATCAGCGCCTCCACCGGCATGAAACGCTCCAAGCTCATGTACCCGGTCATTGTCGGCTGCTGTTTCGGCGGCGGTATCACCATCGTAGGTACTACCTCCGGCCCTTTCCTCAAAGAGACCTTAGAAGGGCTGAATATCGGCCAGACCATGGGGTTCTTCGAGTTTGCCCCACTGTCCCTGATCCTTCTGGTGATCTCGGCCATCTATATGGCTACTTTAGGCTATAAGCTTCTGCCGGATTCGCCCAGAAATGAAAGCACCGACCAGGGTTCCTCCTCAGATGCCGCTGATTTTTCCGGCATCCCCAAATGGAAGACTGCCTTAAGCCTTGGCCTGATGGTAGCTACCTTCCTGGGGATGATCTTTGAAGAACAGATAGGAATCCCGCTGCACTTTATCGCTATCATCGGCGCGCTTATTGCCGTAAGTGCACGGTGCATCACCGTAAAAGCAGCCACCAGGGCAATCCCGGTCAGCGGTATCATCATTTACGCCGCCATGGTGCCTGTGGCAAAGGCAATGACCAACTCCGGAGCAGCGGATCTGATCGCAGACGCTTCCTTAAAAGTGCTGGGAAGCCTTGGCAGCCCGGTCCTGATCCTGTGCCTGATCTTCCTGATCATCACCCCGCTCACGAATTTTATGTCAAATGCGGCAACCATTATCCTGTTTACCCCCATTGCGCTGATCGTGGCAGAGACTTTGGGGATCGGACCGAAAGCCATCCTGATCGCAGTGCGTTTTGCAGCTTCCATTGCCATCGCAACACCTGTGGCGATGCCCGCCAATTCCATGGCGGTGGAGCCAGGCGGCTATAAGTTCATTGACTACTTAAAGCCAGGCCTTCCACTTACTCTGATCTGTATTGTGGTGTCTGTTGGATACATTGCGATGTTTTATCCATTGGGCTGAGGACATGATCTCTGTGCTAAAAGAAAGGAATTTACTAAAAGATTGGCTAAACGAAACTAAGATTTCTTGACGTATCTCCATGGCTATGATATATTATTGATAATAGTTACCGTTATTATATTGAAATTATGAAAGGAGCTGTGTATGGAGATCTTTTTGAGCCTGAGTCTCGTAGAATGGATTATTTTGATCGCGATCTTTGCTGCCTGCGGCGGAGCCTGCTGGCTGAATTATGACTCCCGCAAACGGGGCCTGCCGACCGGAGGCTGCGCCTGCGGCGGGTGCCCGCATTACTGCCAGTTGAACCAGAATTGTGATGGGAGTTTGAAGGCAGAGCAGAATGTGGATATGGAAGAACGATAGAGGACGCATTATAAAAACCGGGCAGTATTTAGCCGCCCAAGCAGATTGTAGATAAAGCGGCTCTGGGACGCAAATCCCAGAGCCGCTTTGGCTACAATCTGAGTTATTAAATATGTGCCGCTGGTGGCCATTCTGTTTTGCGATTAATTTTCATCAGTATCTTCAGGGATAAATTCCAAATGCTCCAGCGCATAACGTAAAGCCATACACATAAGTTCATTTCTGGAACGGTCACTCTGTGCAGATAGTTTGTCAAACGCCTCCTGCAATTCCCTGTCCATTCTTAAGGTCATTACAACGGATTTATCTTCTTTTTTATCCGGTTGCTTGCGCCGGACAATAAACTTGTCTGCCATAATACACCTCCGTATTCTATCTATGAAATCAATTATAGTGTTTTCACGTTGACTTTTATATGACACATTGATAGAATACTAAATAGTAATACAAATATGTATTACGAAAAGGAGGATCCATATGCAAGAAATACTTAAGCAGCTATATAATGGAGAAATCTCTCCGGCAGAGCAATATCTCCCATTTATGGAAGAATATAAAAAACTGTGGAAAGAGCAATATCAACATTATGAAGATTTTGTACAGGAACTGAATAAACTCTCTACACCATTGGGTGACCGTTTCATTAAGATAATGAATGAACAGCTTGAAACAATTCCTTTGGAACTTTCGGAAATGTTCATTGACGGATTTCGTCTGGGGGTAAAAATGATGATTGAAGTTTTTGAAGACAAGTGAGCAGCAATCAGCCAATACGATACTATCCCGTAATGACCACAAACCATAACTAAAAGGAGCGGCCGCTTTCACGATCAAAAAGTCGTAAAGCTGCCGCCCGCTTTTATGCTGAAACTTCTATCCTACGAGGTCCGCCCCGCCAGATCCACAAAATACTCCACCATCTCCACATACTCTGCCGGCACAACCGCCGGGATGCAGTTTAACACAGTCCGGGCCGTCACCGTTTCACCGGCCTGTACGTCAGACGCTCCATCCCCAGATACCGCTTCCTGTATCTCCCGCGCCAGTACATCCGCCGCCTCCGCCTTCCGTACTTCCGGGATAAACCGCATAAGCGCCCTGTAGGTATTCACGGCCCCTTTGGTCCAGGCAAGCTCCGGCAGGATGACCGGCTCCGCCTTTTTTTCATTTTGCTCATGCAGCCGCCGGATATCCTCCGTCGTGATCCCGGTATCGTCCGCCCCCGGCAGCCCGATCCGCTCAAACTGCTCCGGCGGGCATTCATTTTCCTTCATGGCACGCTTCATAAGGTTTGCCATGCGCGCCTCCAGTTCCGGGTCCTTAAGGGGACTCTCCTGGCGCGGGTCCGCGCTCATGTCAAAGAGCAGGTCGCCGAAATTGGCGGCATTTACCAGGCTGTTGTTGTCGATGTGCCTGGCCTCCTCGCTGTCCTTTCCGTTGATCAAAAGGTCGCTGAAGTCACGGTCGCCGCTTCCGTTCCCTTTCGGGATCTTCCATACCGGACAGCCTTTTGTGAAGGAAAAGGTGTCGCCTAAAACCGCCTCCGCCTTCCGAAGCTCCCCCACAGAAAACAGCGTCCGCATATGGGTAGGCATGGTGGTGTACTCGTTGAGCGGCGCATTTTCCTCCGAGACCGGAGCCTTCATATACACGTACCTGCCGTCAAAAACATTCACATGCGCCCCATGAATTCCGAACAGCGCATAGTCGCGGATAGGCAGATCCTTCTCGATCACCGGCCGCACCGGCCTTCCCTGCATGTCCTTCGGCCTCTCCAGACCGAAGAATTCCAGGATCGTAGCCGCGATATCCACCGTCTGCACCAGTTCGTCCCGCGACGTCCCGCCGCAGGCGAACCGTGGGTCGTGGATAAACAGCGGCAAATGCACGATCTCGTCATAACAGGGCATGACCACCTTGCTCCACCAGCCATGCTCGCCCAGCAGGTATCCGTGGTCGGTGTTGACGATCAGCATCGTGTCCTTCCACAGATCCAGCTCATCGAATTTATCCAGGAGCTTTCCCAGATAACAGTCGCACATGGACAAAAGGGCCGCATACTGGTACCGGTAGTGCTGCGCCGTCGCGTCGTCCTCGGTCACATGATGATAGGGCGGCCAGTCGGTCTCCGGCCCCTCATAGCCGTCCGGATACAGCGCTTTAAAGGCCTCCGGGGAAAAGAACGGCTCGTGGGGGTCAAAGCACTCGATCTGCAGAAACCACCGGTCGCAGGAATGGTTTGCATCCAGGTATTCTATCCCGGCCTGAAAGGTCTTTGCCAGGGAAGTGTCCTCCTCCGTGTCCATGAACTTTCGGTTCACCGCGTCGTGGCGCTGCAGATCCCGGGTGGCGTAAAAATACTCCCCTTCCCGGTTCTGTATCCTGGCGTCCTTTTCCGCGTCAAACAGCTCCGGCAGGCATTTCCATTTATCTCCTTCCTGCCCCCGCACGATCTCCCAGGAATTATAGCGCTGGTGGTAGGTGGCGCCCCCGTCCTCCCAGTAATGCATGTGGTCTGAGATCAGATGGGAGTATACGCCATTTTCCCGCAGGATCTGGGGCACCGAGTCGTCAAACGGCTCCACCGGCCCCCAGCTTCTGTGCAGGAAATTATAGCGTCCCGTATGCAGCTCCCTCCTCGCCGGCATACAGGGCAGGCTTCCCGCATAACACTGGTCGAACCGGACCGTGCGCTCCGCCAGCCGCGCAAAATTCGGGGTCTTTGTCCAGTCACACCCGTAAGGCGCAAGCATCCCGCGGTTCAGCGAATCAAACATCAACATAACTGCTTTCATGAAAACTCCCCCTCTGTCACCACCATTTGATCAATTCCGTCACCTGATTCCTCAGTTCGATGAATTCAGGCGCAACCACGCTTCTGGGCCGCGGCAGCGTGTTCTCAAGTTTCTTCTTGATGCTGGTGGGCTTGTTGGTCAGCACCAGCACATTTTCACTTAAATAAACGGCCTCCTCAATGTTGTGGGTGATGAAGATCACGGTGGTGCCAAGCTTTTTCCACAGCTTGATCAATTCATCCTCCAGCCGGAACCGCAATTCTACATCCAGCTGTCCGTATGGCTCATCCATCAGAAGGATGTCCGGCTTCACCGCAAACGCCCGGGCGATCACCACCCGCTGCAGCATGCTGGTGGACAGCTCCACCGGGTAGTAGTCCTTGTATTTTGTAAGACCCACCATCTCCAGGACCTCAGACACCTCCCGGTCAATGACCTCTTTCGGTTTGCGCTTCATCTTCAGGCCGAAGGCCACATTTTCCTCCACCGTCAGCCAGGACATGGTGGAATACTCCTGGAAAATGTAAGCGATGTTATGTTTTTTCGTATCCACCAGCTCCCCATTCACAAGGATCTGTCCGGCCGTCAGGTCGTAGAGGCCGGTGATGCAGTTTAAAAATGTGGTCTTGCCGCAGCCTGTAGGACCGACAATGCACAGAAACTCTCCCCGGCGCACGTCAAAGGATACATCATCAAGCACTTTTAAGTCCCCGAAGGACTTGGTCATGTGATCCACATGCAGGATTATATCATTTTTGTTCACTTTTTTCCTCCTTGCTAGGAATGACTGTCATGGACATCTCTCTTGAGCGTCTGTTTTGGACATCTGCCATAACCTGAGCACTCAGCACACGCGGCCTACAGCGCCTTGTCCACAACCGCGCTGATTTCCTCCCGCAGCTTTAAAAACTCCTCGTCCACATAGTTTCTGGGTCTCGGCAGGTCGATAACATATTCCTTCTTGATCCTGGTGGGACAGTTTGTCATCACCACGATCCGGTCCGCCAGATAGACGGCCTCCTCGATATTGTTGGTAACAAACACGATGGTGCGTTTTTCCTTCTCCCAGATCCGCATCAGATCCTCCTGCATTAAGTACCGGGTCTGGGCGTCCAAGTGCCCAAAGGGCTCATCCATAAACAGCACATCCGGCTCATTGCAGTAGGCCCGGGCGATCCCCACACGCTGCTGCATCCCTCCTGAAAGCTGGTTTGGATAGGAATTTTCAAAGCCTTTCAGTCCGACCAGGTCGATGTAGTGCAGCGCCCGCTCCCGGCGCTCCTTCTTCGGGACGCCGCACACCTTCGGGCCGTACTCTACATTACCCATCACGGTGAGCCACGGAAACAGCGCCATCCGCTGATACACCACGCCCCGGTCCGGCCCCGGCTTTGTCACCTTTTTCCCGCTCACCTCCACGGTTCCGGCGGTAACCGGCTCCAGCCCGGACATGCAGCCTATCAGGGTGGATTTCCCGCACTGTCCCGGCCCGAACAGGACTAAAAGCTCATTCTCATGAACATCCAGCGTCACGCCGCCGATCACGGGAACCGGGCCGCGGGACGTATCAAACGTCTTTTCCACATTATTACATACAATGATCTCTCTGCTCATCTGCCCCTCACACTCCATCTGCAAAGCCTGGCCTCAATGGCTCTCATGGCAACGGCCAGGATGTATCCCACAACGCCGATCGCCACGATGCCTACCAGAATCTGTACGGTACTGTTGCTGTCCTGTCCCTTGATGATGACCCAGCCTACGCCCTCCGAGGAACGGACCATCTCTGCCGCCACCACCGTGGCCCACGAGGTGCCTACGGCGATCTGCAGCCCCGCAAAGATCTGGGGGACGCAGGACGGGAGCACGATGGTGGAAAATACCTGCCGGTTGTTGGCTCCCAGCATCCTGGCCGCCCCCATCAGCTCCGGGTCCACCGAGCGGACGCCGGAATAAGCGTTCATCGTCACCGCGCAGAACGCGGAGTAAAAGATCAGGAAATACTTGGACGCTTCGCCCAGTCCGAACCACACGATAGAAAGCGGGATCCAGGCGATCGGCGGGATCGGGCGCAGCAGCTCAAAGATGGGCCGGAACAGGGCCGATACCGGCTTGAACCATCCCATCAGGATACCCAGTATGGTTCCCGCCAGGGAGCCGAGTGCAAAGCCCACCAGCACGCGGCTTAAGCTCCAGAGGATATGTCCCTCAATGGTGTGGGTCCCGATCGGACGGAGGATGGATACAAAAAATGCGCGCAGTGTTTCCACCGGCCCCGCCAGCACCAGGCCTGCTTTCGTAAAGCTGACAACAATCTGCCAGACGCAGAGGAACAGGAATATAGAGACCACCGCACAGACGGTCTTCTGATAATTCCCGGCTTTTAAATGAAAACGGTTAACCATCCCTTCGCACTCCTTTCACTATGGTATTCTCGATCAGGGAAAGGATCCAGGAGAACACAGCCCCGATCGCACCAATGCCGATCATGCCGCAGATGATGATATCCGGGCGGTAAATGCCGCGGGCCTGCTGGATCATGTAGCCCAGCCCTTTGGTGGACGCCAGCATCTCAGCCGCCACAATACAGGTCCAGGCGGCGCCCAGGGCCACGCGGATGCCGGTCATGATCATAGGCAGAGCCGTGGGTACGGCAATGTGGATCAGCATCTGGCTGTCGGAAGCCCCGAAGGTCTGCCCTACCCAGAGATGCACGTCCTTCGTCTGCCGGATGCCCGTGTAGGAATTGAGCACACAGGGCACGAAGGCGGAGAGGAAGACCGTTGCGATCTTCGGTGTGATCCCGATGCCGAACAGGATGATCATCAGCGGGATCCATGCAAGCCCCGGTATGGGGCGGAGCAGGTCAAATACCGGGCGCACAAACAGATCCACTTTTTTGTACCACGCCATAAATACTCCCAACGGCGTTCCGATGACGACCCCCATGGCCCAGCCTCCCAGCGCGATCTTCAAAGATGAAAAGATGTGCTGCGGGAGGGTCGCGCCGTCCGGCGCGGTACTGGAAAGCTTCTTGACAAATGTCTTTGCCACTGTCGCCGGCCCCGGCAGGGTGGAGCTGCTTGTGAGCTTCATCACATCGCAGCACAGCCACCAGACCGCAATGAACAGGAAAATGGAAAGAATCGACAGCCACCAGTAATTCTCTTTTTTCTTTTTCATGTCTGACTTCATACTCCCTTCAGGAAACCATGGATTCCCGGACTATTTTGTCTTGATCTCAACGCCTGTTGTTTTGGATACGAAAGCAGGGTTAATGGAGGAAGCCACGTTTGGTGCGTTGTCCTCTGTGATCTTCTCCGCTTTCACCAGGAAATCTGTGATCGCGACCCATGCCTCGCCCAGCTTATACTCAGGAGCCTTCATGGCCTCTGTGCCCACATAGTCACGATCCTCGATCTCATGGGCCAGATCCGCGTCGGAACAGGTGATCGCATTGGTATCATATACTTTTCTCGTGTACTCGGAACGGAGCTTTTCATCCTGCATATCGTCCATCGCCTTTACCAGACAGTCGATAAAAAGCTGAACCTCCTCCGGTCTCTTTTCCACCACCTCATTTCTTGCAAAACAGCCGTCACACATATTCACGCCGGTAGCTGCCTCAAAGGAACAAAGCATGGTATACCCGGCCTCCGCAAGCTGGTAGGAATAAGGCGGGTTGGCTGCCATGGCGTCCCCCTCGCCTGTGGTAAATGCCTGATACGCGGACGCATACTCCATGTTCACCTGGTTGATATCGGACGGGGTCAGACCGTACTTCTCAGCGTAGGATTCGGTCATATACTGTACGGCGGTTCCAAGAGGCTCCATGATCTGCATTCCCTTTAAGTTTTCTGCATCACCGATCATGCCGTCCTTCTCCGCATTCTGCGCGATCGGGGAATCCGACCGGGCAAACAGCCCCATGCCGCCAGTGGTGTTCACGTCTGCCAGCCAGGTACAGTTGGCGTTAGCCAGGGAGTACACGGACGCAAACCCGGATACCGCAATATCGATCTCATTTGCAGCGATCGCTTCGTTGATGGGCGCGCCGGTGGCAAACAGTTCAATGTTCACATTCAGCCCCGCATCCTTAAAATATCCCTTCTCCTCCGCATACAGCACCGGAATGCCGCAGGTCAGGGCCATGGTGCCCACATTCAGCACCTTATACTCCGATGCAGCGCCTGACGCCCCGGCTGCCTTCGCTCCGTCTGCACTTCCCCCGGCTGCACTGCCCGCTCCTCCAGCCTCTGCCTCTTTTGCACTGCCGCCCGCCGGCGCCCCGCTCCCGCCGGAAGAACCACATGCTGTCAGACCTGCTGCCATTGCTACGGATAGAACCACTGCCAATACTCTGCTACGTCTCATAGTAATACCTCCCAATTGATTGTGTGATGTGTGTTTCATTGCGTTTTCGTACACGCGTTATAATTCGATTATAGGAACACTTGTCTGTTATGTCAATTGATTTACCTTCACTTTTATTAACTTTGTCATTATTCCCTAAACACGCAACATCACTTTTATACATTTCTACTATGGATTTCATGTAGAACCATATATTTCATTGACTTCCAATCTGTTATTTGTTAAAATCAAGATGTGTGTTATCGGAAACGCAATACGGGATAAGTTATTCTGACTGACGACTGCTTTGAACTTACTGGAGTTTGATCTGAGTTTCTGTTGGGGCAAAATCACAGGTCAAAATCAGGAGAAACACAGCAGAATGAGTATAAAAGGAGAATCATATGGCTGTAACGATAAAGAAGATTGCCGAACTGGCGGGAGTATCCGCGGGAACCGTAGACCGGGCCCTGCATGACCGGGGACGTGTAGATCCAAAGGTGGCCCAGCGCATCAAGCAGATCGCCCTTGAGCTGGACTACCGCCCCAACTCGGTTGCCAAGAGCCTGTCCACCCGGAACCGGAACTTAAAGATCGCGGTGATCCTTCACGTACAGAACCGGAATATATTTTTTGACGACGTCATCGCGGGGATAAAACGGTGCAAAGAGGAGATCAAAGATTTTGGGATCGCGGTGGAGGTCTGCTTCTGCCCCGACTTCGACGCGGCGGCACAGCTTGCGCTGATCGACCGAGCGATCGAGGACGGAGCCAACGCCATCGCCATCGTCCCGATCAACAGCCCGCTCATCCGGGAACGGTTAAACGAGCTGCACCACTCCGGCTACCCGGTGGTCTTCCTTACGAATATCATAGAAAATACCCGGTGCCTGAGCTTTGTGGGCTGCAACTACAGGCTGTCCGGCGAAGTGACCGCCGGCCTCTTAAACATGCTGAGGCCCCAGGGCGGAAAACTGCTGTTGTTCTCACCCAGCTTCCAGATGTATGGTCATACCATGAGGGCAGAGGGCTTAGAGCAGCAGCTTACAGCCCAGTACCCTCAGATTACGCTTCAGCATATTTATGAAATGACCGGAGATGATATCAAGGATTACCAGATCACCTCTGAGGCTCTTTCCCGGTTTCCGGACACCGACCTTTTTGTCTGTCCCGGCGCCTACAGCCGCGGCAATCTCCAGGCCATCCGGGAACAGGGCTACTTAGGACGCTCCCAGATCATCTGCTACGACTATTCCGATGAGATCGGGGCGGAGATCAGCAACGGCAGCATCGTAGCCGCCATCACCCAGTGCCCCCAGGAGCAGGGGTATACCGCGGTGAAGATCCTGTTTGAATACCTTGCAGCCAATAAGGAACCGCTGTTTCAGAACCATTATATACGCACCCATATTATTTTGAGGGAGAATCTGTCGGATGTGGAGCTGATCCGGGCGGAGTATCCGCAGGTAGTTAGGGCGGGGTGAGGCAGAGGCCCCTGCAGGAACCTGAAATCCGTACATAAAAAACTCCATAATATCTTTCAAATACTTTCTTTAAGTAGTATAATGAATGTTATTAACAGGGGGGCGCGAACACATATGAAAAAAAGCAGGATTATACTATTAACCATCATATCTTCCATCGCATTGACTGCCTGCGGAAGCAGCAATGGAAGTGAGACTACCAGGGCCGTAGCCGAAACAACAAGGACCACAGAGACGCAGAACGAATCTCCGGAAGCTATCCCAGAAGATGTCCCGACAGAGCCTGAGATCAGCCAGAACCCACAGGTTGGAGAGGCCGCAGTTACCGATGTCTTTGAATTTACAGTAACCAATGCCTATGTAGTGGATGATCTGGGTCCTGATAAACATATTCCGGAAGGAGCTGTATATGTAGCCGTAGAGTATGAACTTAAAAACATCTCCAAGAAGCCTGTCAGCAGTTGGGATTTGCCATCCGTTCATCTTGTGGATGGGAATGACGCCATTTACAATCAGGATTCAGATGCTTCCTGGTATTTTGAGAAATACACCGATTCCAAAATGATCAGCGACATGAACCCCGGGATCAAAACACGCGACGCCCGAATCTTTGAAGTGTCCATCGATACGCTTAATAGCGGCGGAATGAGGGCTTATCTGAACGCCGATAAGGAAGTCCTGGTGGATCTTAACCTTTATTATGCCCCCTTCGGCTACGGCTTGCCAGACGCCGCGGTACAAGGTGACATGCCATCGGATGATACCTATTATGGAGATAACGGATACGACAGTGCCGAAGGCTCCTCCCATACCGGCGACGATACTTTTCCCAGTGGATATCCGGGGCCGAACATGCCGTACTACAGCGATGAAGGCGACATTGACAGCGCTTATGTCATGATCCCACAAAGCAGCACGGAATACATAAGCGACACAGATATTTACTGGATGACTCCCGACCAGTTAAGACGTGCTAAAAACGAGATCTACGCCAGACACGGGCGGCGATTTAAAGACAGCCAGCTTCAATCCTGGTTCGATGAACAGTCCTGGTACCAGGGATCCATCGCCCCGGAAGACTTCAGCGAAAGTGTGCTTTCAGAGATAGAAAAGGCTAATATAAAAGTGATCCAGCACAGGATGGAGGTCAACAGCCAGTAGTTTGTAAAGAGTGTTGCTATATGTACTAAAAATAGTCACATAGCAACACTCCTTTTGCGTTTGCAATTTGATATAGATACCCACCCATTCTCCTCAAGAGGAGACAGCGTTCCTCACTCTGCATCCGGAATAATGCATCCATGTCTATCCACATTTTTGCCTCAAGGAAGAAATCAACTCTTTATAAAATTCTTCTTCCGTATCTCCTTCAATAAAAATCACCACTATTTTATCTTTCATATTATTTCTCCAAATAATCAAGTAAAATACCAATCTCATCGTCTCCACCGGACAACAGATCAAAAATATAACTGCCAATGGATTCATTGCTGTCAGATGCATCCTTCAATAATTGATTGATTTTTCTGTTGTCGATCTTGGCGAAATCGGCAAGTCCATGATCATTTGGTTTTCCAATATACAGGCTTTCTGCATTCACATATTGAATAATATAAGGCGAATGGCTGGCAATTATGATCTTGCAGTCCTTAGCCAATTGAGAAAGTATATTTAAATAACTCTGAAGAAGACTCGGATGCACGGAGTTTTCCGGTTCTTCAAATGCAATCAAAGTAATTCCTGAAATATCAGCCAGAATGGTATACGTCAACATAAGGAAGATCCTTTTTGCCCCATCAGAAAGATTTGTAAAGGCTATCGGCTGGTTTAAGGTTCTATCCTGAACATACATCGAGTAAACCTTGTTGGAAATGACATATGGTATATCACCCGAAAAGCGGACAGAGCTATTTTTTCCAAGATCGATCTCCCGCACATCAATAGACATAATATTAGGGAACAATTGACAAAATACATCTTTTAACAATTCATATTTTTCCTTATACTTTTGTTTTAAGAAAAATATGACTCTCGGTATGCTCTCTACCTCATCCAGATCAAATTCGTCCGCATTTTTCCGTATAATTAAACTATTGCGGCTGTACCACTCCGAAGCATCCAGATGCCTGTCAACATATACTTTTATCTCATTAAGCTGCCGCAGAATGTCATAATAATACAGAGACTCATTTAAAAGTAATTTATTTACCATAAGTTCATTCTGATCAATATTCAGCACATTTGTACATCTGCCGGTAACAGATGTCCTGTAAGTTCCAACACCATCTCTGCTTATCAGCTTACTGTATTTTTGTGATTTTTCATTTTCTTTTACATTCAGCCATTCTCTTACAATCTCTTTGCCGGCATCATGGTTCTTGATCCAGATAAATTCAAATCCATAATTTACATAATATTCTTTTTTATCCATCATGTAAGAAAACATAAACTCTGCCATAAAATTTTTTGAGTCAATTTTTTTATTGAGCGGAAGACCAGCGGTCCAGGACATCATTCTATCCTTCTCTTCCTTATCCTTTTTAATAAAATCAACAGCAAAATCGATCGCTTTCATCAAATTTGACTTTCCATAGCTGTTTAATGAAACCAGAGAGGTTAAATGATCAAACCGAATTTCAGCACTGTCAATATTCCTGAATCCTTCTATCTTTACACTTATCAATTTCAAATTATCTACCTCTTTCTTTTGTAAACACCCAACTATTAGCCTTTCTATGTCCATTATATCACCTTTGTCTTTATACGCAATTAATTTTTTCGTTTATTTTATATATTATACTATTATTAATTATTTTTATGATATATATGCAAAATAATTTTACGCTTCACTTTATAAATCATAACATTTCACAGAGCATAAAATTACAAAAAACACGCCGGGGGCATCCTCTTCCCCATTACAGAAGACGCCCCCGGCACATATCACTTCCTGCATATCACTGACGATATCCCGTATCCTGCTCCAATGCCTCTAAAAATCCCTTATAAAATAAACTCTAAACCACATTCTGCGGCTCCCCGTCCAGCCACTTCCTCACATTGTCACAGACAATCTTCGCCCGCTTTTCAAACGCCTGCTGGGATGCGAAGGCCACATGGGGCGTCGCGATCAGATTGGGGGCCTTAAGCAGCACGTGGTCCTGCGGGACTGGAGGTTCCATCTCAAACACATCCACCGCCGCGCCCGCGATCTCCCCCTGTGCGAGAGCTTCCGCCAGGGCCTGGCTGTCAACCACCGGCCCTCTGGCCGTATTGATCAGGAAAGCGCTCTTTTTCATCCTTGCAAGCTGTTCTCTGCCAATCAGCCCTTTGGTATCAGCATTCAGCGGGACATGCAGCGAAACGATATCACAGGTTTCCAGCAGCTCATCCATGGAAACAAACTCCACGTCTTCCCATACTTTGGGCGTGCGGCTGTATGCATATACCTTACATCCAAATGCATTAGCCAGCCGGCACACCCGGCTCCCGATGGCGCCGGCGCCGATTACACCGAACTTCTTTCCTTCCAGCTCATATCCCACCAGCCCGGCTTTCGTTCCTTCTGCACGGACTGTCTTGTCACAGGCCAGGATATTCCTCGCCAGATCGATGGCAAAACCAAATACCATATCTGCAACCGCAACCGTTGAATATCCGGCGCAATTGCACACAGTGATGCCCCTTTCCCTGCAATACGCAAGATCCACATGATCCACGCCGGTAAAAGCCACACAGATCATCTTCAGATCCGGGCACTGGGAGATCACATCTTTTCCGTACCTGAAGTTAGACAGTACTACGCAGTCTGCTCCCCTGCTCCGCTCGGTCAGGGACGGGCTATCCTCCACCCTTGTGTCATAATAAACCAGTTCCGCCTCCCCGCCGAGCTGTTCTGCAGCCATGGCCTTTAAATCCTCCTGCGGGATCCCTAATGGTTCCAAAAAAACAATCTTCATATTCCTTCTCCTTTTTGATCTCTCATATTTTGTCTGTTTCAGTGCCTAAAACCGGTTTCTCGGGCATTCCATCACCCCATCAACATAAATCCTGTGGGCCAGCTCCACTACCATGTGCATGTCCAGCACAGAGCTGCACCGTTTGCCCAGGATCTCTATATTCTCAAAATAGATCCTCTCCGGCCTGCTCTCCTCCTGCTTCATCTCATATCCTCTTATAATGGACACTGGGAAATTCCCGTTCAGAACCCGGATATCCTTAAAATAAATATCCTCGATACGCCCTCTCTGGAGTGTGGAGGAATATTTGCACAGCAGCACTTTAATATCAAACAGCTTCTGTGCGGCGTCCTCCACACGGATATCCTCATAATGAATATCATGGATGTACGCATTGTCCGCCTGGTGGATAGAAAGCACGCTTCCCCCCATGTTTCCTTCATACTCACAGTGGATCACATCACAGTCCCGGAATGTCAGGCCGGATACCTCGTCGCACATCAGCCCATATCCGATCTCAATCGCATTACCCGGCTCTGCGTTCCACAGCACACATCTCTGCACCAGCACATTTTTTACATCCCTGACCGTAGACGGTTCCGGAAGCCTGCCGGATTTGATGCAGATACAGTCATCCGCCGCACGGACAAAGCAATCCTCGACCAGCACATTCTGGCACCCGGTGATGTCGATCCCATCCCCCGTCACCAGGCGCGATAAAGAGTTCACATTGCGGATCACCACATCCGTACATGCCGCGGGAACGATCTGCCACATGGCGCTGTCCACCACCGTGATCCCCTCGATCAGCACGTTGGTACACCAACGGATATCCACCAGGAATGCCCGTCCGTTGCTGTCTGGAAGATGCCATGGCGCGCCGTTTAAGATCCCGTTTCCCACAAGCTTTAAATTCCTGCAATGACAGGCATACACCCTGCCATACACAATGCTGCCTTCTTCAAAATAGACCACATCATTGTCCTTTAATTCAAGAGCCGCAACATTGTAGATCTTTCCCGCCTCAAAGCAGACCGTCGTGTCCTCCGGTTTTTTTACCCTGGGGGAGCATAATATAAATAACGGAGACTTCAGATCACCGTCCAACTCCACGCTCACCTTTATGATTCCCGGCAGACGGAACCGGACCCGCGTCCCTTCCGTCTCATATTCAATCTGATGATTAGACGGACGGATCATCACTGTATGAAACGGGGTTTTCACATCGATCTCCACATCGATCCCGTTTATATCGTCCTCCACAGCCACCGGCGCATAGTGAAAGGAATCCGTTTCATAAACGGTCTGCCTTCTGCCGTTGCACCAAAGCTCGTATTTGCAGGAATGCCCGACTTCACTCATACTGTGCCGCTCAAACAACGGCTCCCTGACCGGTTTCGGATCCGGATCATAAACCAGCTCCTTCATAGCAGCCCTCCTTTCTCTAACCCAGCATTATGGAAACGTTACCATTTATGAGAAAAAGATTATCATAAAAATGGATCTTTCTTCTTTCCGGCAAAAGCTTTCCCTCCAGATAACGCTCCGCCGTCTCCATAAGCTGATACCATGCCTCTCTCGGAATGATGCCATGGCCTGCGCAGATACAGGTCTCGTCATCGATCATCTCATTGATTTCTTTTATCCTGCCGATCCAGTTGTGTATGTAGGTTTTATAGTCCATATCCCCGCTTTTTCTCAAGACCATGATCGGATTGGCTGCATCGCCTGAGAAAATAATATTGTTCTTTTCATCATAGTAGATAACGGAGCCGTCCGTGTGTCCCGGGGCCTCCATACACACAAGCGTCCTGTCTCCGGTCTCGATCCGGTCTCCATCCCGCACCGGCAGTATCTGCGGCCCCATCCCCCAGTCCAAAACCATCATGGCCTGAAGGACCGACTCATCCGCCGCCCCTGCGGCTACCATCTTTCTGACATATTCTTTTCGGCTGTCCACATCGACAGCGCCGGCCAGCCCAAGGTCACGCGGCGACAGGTATACCTGCGGAAACTGGGTCGCTCCGCCAAAATGGTCCCGGTGCCCGTGCGTCAGATACACATCCGCAGGCGTGTCTGTGACTTTCCCGATCACAGATTTCAGATCCCCGGTACCTGCCCCCGTATCGATAAGAATGGAACGCTCTGACCCACAGATCAGATACATCGCATCCAGACCTGATTCCAATATCTGATAAACTCCATCCTTTACCTGTTTTAATTGATAAGTACTGTTCATACCTTCTCCTTCTGCCTTCCCGTGGCTTTCACCAGTTCCCGCAGCTTTCCTGTTTTTTCCCGGAATGCCCGAAAATCTTTCAGCTTCCATTCCCAATTAGGGCTTCCAAGCTCTCCCGGCACGTTCAGCCTGGAGTCCTCGCCCAGACCCAGGATATCCTGCATGGGAACGATCGCAATGGCGGCAACGCTGGAAAAAGCCAGAACCACGAACCTCCATGCAATATCCCCCTCCGTGATCCCCTGTTTTTCCAGATTCTCCAAAACCTGCTGCTGCACATCCTCCGGCTGGGTATCAAACCATCCCTTTACCGGCATATTGTCATGGGTTCCGGTGTATACCACCAGTTCCTCTCTGTCCGGGAAATTATTATTGTTTTCCTTCGGATCATAACTGAACTGAAGGATTTTCATTCCCTTGAATCCAAAATGATCCCTCAGCTCATAGACCTCACTGCGCAGGTCCCCCAAGTCCTCAACGATGATATTGGTATCCGGGTATGTTTCCAACAACTGATCAAAAAAATCATAGGACGGCCCTTCCACCCACCTTCCGACAACCGCCGTATCACAGGAAGCAGGAATCTCCCAATAGGTGTCAAATGCCCGGAAATGATCCAAACGTATCATATCAAACATACGGCTGTTATAATGGATCCGGTCGAGCCAGAACCGGTAATGATCTTCCCTGATCTTCTCCCAGTTGTATACTGGATTCCCCCATCTCTGCCCAAGACTGCTGAAGTAATCCGGCGGCACTCCCGCCACAACAGTCGGATACCCCTTTTCGTCCAGCTTGAACAGCTCCCGGTTCTCCCACACGTCCAGGGAATCCAGTCCCACATAGAAGGGAATGTCTCCCATGATCAGTAACCCCTTCTCGTTGGCGTATGCTTTCAGCTCTCTCCACTGTTTCAGGAATATAAACTGCAGGAACATTTCGTACCGGATATCCTTATCGCCGGGTTCTGAAACCACATCTCCACGCCATTCCGTCCAGCACTTCATACCGTTTTTCTTCTTGCAGGTCAGATACTCCGCATATTGTCTCACCCAGCTGTTTTCGGTGAATGCCCGGTACTCCGCGCTCTCCTCAAATCTGGAAAAGGCCAGTCGCAGATAAATATTCTTCCTCTTTCGCACTTCTTCATATAAAATATGATCCGTCCGTTCCATCTCATAATGCTCCGACGGCTTCAGCAGGCCGTATTCACTCAGCTTTTCCAGCGAAATATAGATCTCATCTCCTGCATAAGAAGAAAACGGCTGATAGGGCGAGTTCCCATATCCCAAAGGATTCAGCGGCAGGATCTGCCAGATCCCGATCCCCGCCTCCGCCAGATGATCAATAAATTCATATGAACTTTTCCCAAAATCCCCAATCCCAAATTCATTCGGAATGGAGGACAACGGCAATAGTATCCCTGCCTTCCTCATAACGTATCCTCCTGGCGCTTATATACCTAAATCCTTTTTCCTGAACTGCATTTCCACTTCCGTCTCCGGATCCGTTCCAACCATAAGCTGCAGGGAGGCATCCGGCGATACGGACACAGCCAGGCTTCCCTGTTCGGTGGAATGCGGCAGCACATACCATTCTCTGGGCGGCAGCGCCCGCACGTCACGGATCTTTCGGTCCACCGCCAGATAGATCTGCTCATAAAAAAGATTGTCCGGATTTTCAATACTTACAACATATTCATGCCGGGTATTTTCAAATCCAAGGACGCGCCCTTTTGTAGTTTTTATTCCCCCCAGCCCCTTAAGCAGTTGTATCCCTTCACAATAGCTGTATCTGGTCCGGTTCCATTCCATGAACCCATCCCGCAGCAAAACCGTGTTGGCAGCCAGATGAGGATGCCGTTTCAGTATCCCGTCGTCCACAGCCACATAATAACAGGTCTCCTTCTCCTTCAGCGCCTCCGCCATCTCCTCGCTCACCACGGACTGTATACACACCCCATCCTGGATCAGACCAGCGATCTGGCTCCCATATCTTTTATTATCCGCATCCTGCTGCCGTACCCCAAAATCACTCCACAGCAGCGTGATCCCCACAGGTCTCAGATAGGCACTGCGCAGATCATACGCCTGGTCCCAGCGCTGCTTCAGCCATCTCCAGTTCTCCTCTGTCAGATCGTTGCCCCATATGATACAGACGCCGCTGCATACTGGCTTCCACCCGTCCCCGCCATAATAATGGGTCCACAGATAACCGTAGTTTTCACGTTCAGCCACATTTGGCAGATCCTGGACCGTGTTCCAGAATTCCGGGACATTGACCGTCGCCTGCGCCCAGTAATACTCAAGCCCCGGTTCATAGGCTTTGTGAGCCAGAAACGTATATATACTGTTCTGCTCCCTCACATATTCCCCTTCCCGGTGTTTCCTCCACTTGTTGGTCTCCCTGGCCTGGACGAAGACTGCCTTTAAGCCGCACTGGTACAGCCTTTTATAATCAATGCCAAACGCGGTCCGCACTTCCTCCGGATTGCGGCTCCAGGCGTCGATCGCCATGAAGACCTTTCCGCCCTCCTGAAGGGCTGCAGAAACCTTCGACGCATGAACAGACCATCGAAAGCACCAGAACTCGATCCACTGGGGCATCAGATTCTCTGTGATATAATCCGCTCTCTCATCGTAATCTTCGATCTCAATGGGATCGACCCCCATATATTCCGTAAACTGAGAGACCATATCAACGGAAAAATCCGTATCCGCCAGGGTCTCCCTCGGGCCTCTTAGCCCCAGCATCCCATCTCCGGCCACATATCCGTCAAATTCAAAGGCGTCGATCACCTTTCTCAATTTTTCTATATAGATATCTTCAAAATACCGTCCATCGTTCAGACGCTTTAAGACATTCAGCGCTTCCCCCCACATGAGCCGGTTCCCGCGCATCGTCTGCAATACTTCCCGATACTGCCACTGATACTGTGTGTTCTTCCAGACAGGACTGATCGTATTGGAAAGTATGCCCAGACAGGCACTGGAGCCATGCTGCCGTATGCACCTGATCAGGCCATACAGATCCCGGCAGGTCCACCTCTGGCTGCAGGGGGTCCCGTTCTGGCCAACACAGATCGGGTCTAAGTATTCATCCGTTATCTCCTTAAATCCAAAAAGGAACATTACCTGAAAATTCAGGAAACAGATAGTATCCGGGACAAATCCCAGCTTTTGAAAGTAATCCTCCACCCCATATGAAGGGTCCTCCCTGTCAAAACTACGCAAATCTACACATACTGTTGTTTTATACATCGACTTCTCCACTCTCTCCAGCGGACCGGCTTATCCCTGCACAGGATTCACGTTCTACAATCTCAGCATCCAGCATCCGGTGGCTGTTCTTTTCTCCGTCAAGCAGGCAGAACATCATGTCCATAGCCTGCTCTGCCATGTAGGAAAACGGCTGTTTCACGGTGGTTATGGACGGGACATAGTATCTGCCCATATCCAGGCCGTCAAATCCGATCACCGACAGATCATCCGGCAAAGACATCCCTGCATCCCTGGCGGCCCTTAAGCATCCGATCGCCAGGGTATCAGCCATGGCAAATACCGCAGTGAACTTCCCCCGGTTGGCCTCATTCAGCCGTACAAACGCGTCATAACCGCTCTTCATGGAGAAATTATCCGCATTGACGACCAGATTTGGATCAGCCTTGATCCCGGCTTCCTTAAGGGCAGCCATGTAGCCTTCCATTCTCAGCTTCATAATGCCCGCGCTGGACAGCTCGGAAGTGATCATGGCGATCTTTTGATGGCCCAGGCCCAACAGGTATTTTACCGCCTCGTATGCCGCTTTGCGGTCGTCAATAGTGATACTGGAATACTCATCGGCCTGGATGTTCTCCACCGCGTTGCTGGTGACCATGACTAACGGCGTATTCAGCTCGCTGAATTTGTTTCCCTGGTTTTTCAACGTTCCGCCAAGCAGGATGATCCCCTTCAGCCGCTTTTCCTTCATCTGGGCGATGGCGACATCCAGCTCATCCTCATACTGATCGATCTGCTGGATCATCACATCATAGCTGTAGCCCAGGCTTTTTTTCTGGATGATGCTCAGCATATCGCTGAAGGCCGGGTTGGCGATTCCTTTTGTCAGAACGCAGATTGCATTAGATTGTATTCTCTTTAAATTCCTGGCGCTGTTATTGGGAACATAGTTATATTCTTTGATGACTTCCTTCACCCGCTGGCAGGTGGACTCCTTCACCTCTCCCGTATTATTGATGATCCTCGATACAGTCGTGACGCTGACCCCTGCAAGCTTCGCTATGTCCTTAATATTGATATTTGCCTTGTCCACAATAACCTCCTGCCTTTAGTATCTCATTTCTTTGATATACCTCTCTGCCTTTTCAAGCCTGGATAAAAACGCCTCATAGATCATGTCCGCGTTTTCCCTTAAGGTCCTTTTTGAGTTGGTATAAGGATTGACCGACGTGGCGTGATCCACCTGCCGGATCCATTCTTCCGGAATGGACTCCGCCCCTGTCAGCGCTCCCGCAATGCCGGCCGCAACCGCCGCCACGCAGTCCGTATCCCTGCCCATATTGACACCGCCCAGGATCGCTTCCCTGGTATCCCCCTGGACCATCTTGAAAATACAGATTCCCTTCGTAACCACTTCATTGGCATAACTAAACGGGTATGGCATTCCTTCTCCGCTGTACACGCTGTCAAACTTTACCCGCATCTCCTGGATGGTCCTGCATTCCTTTGTATATGCAAGCTGCCTGTCGATCTCCGCCACCACCAGATCCCTGTCACAGTTGTCATAGACCGCCCCGATCACACTGTCCACGGTGGCGTCCGGCTTTGTGGCTGCAGCGATAGCCACGCCCGTCACGCAGGCCCACTTAAGCCCTTTACTGTTGGCTGTCTGGTAGAGCTGTCCGCACTGCAGGACATCCTCTTTTGCCCCCTGGATATCACCGGCATTGATCAGGCCGATGGGATGGCAGGCTCTGGCAAAGCTGTTTAAGCCGGCATAATCACAGTACCGTCCCAGATCTGAAGCCGGGATCCCCGTTCTCGCCATGGCAAGCAGCGTGTCCTCAAATGGTTCTGACACCCATCCGCCCACTTGGCCTTTGACATCTCTCAGCCAGACCGCCCGGATGTCTTCGGCATTCACCCGGTCTTTCTTTTCACCGATGGCCGTGATCATCAGCTTCTGACGCTCAACACCGTCCTCTGTGGTCCCTGCCTCCCTCTGCCACCCGTTCCAGTAGTGTTCGTAAGGATACAACTGCTCTACATACCCGAACTTTTCCTCTATCTCCTGCCACTTCATCCCTTCCACAACAGCGCCCATGGAGGAAGCGATATGACAGCCTGCAATGCATCCAAACATTTTATCTTTTAATAATATCATTATTTTTCCTCCAATTCCAGTATTCCCCTGCTGTTTGTCTTCCTTTGAAGATGAATGTCATCAAATATTTCAATCACGATCTCACATAAATACAGAGTCCTGCATCCATGTTCCAGATGTCCGCTGCAGGTTTTTTCCGGGTTGGAAAAGACCATATGCAAATGGGGAACGCCGTCCGCGATGATCCCCGACACGGAGCTCAATTCCATGGGCACATCCTTCCACTCCGGATAGATCTCAACCGCGGGATAGGTGGTCGTCGTAACCATATGGATCCGGGTATCTGACAAGGTGCCGATCCCTGACACTACCACGCCGTCCCGGATCCCCGCCTCTGCGATCACCTGTTCTATGGTTTCTAAAAGCATATCGCCTGTATCCAGACGGATCAGGACCCGCTTTGTTCTTCCGTTATCTATAAAATATTTCATAGCGTCACCTTAACCTTTCACCGCTCCTGCCGTAATACCGCCTATGAACTGGGAGGAGCATTTCAAATATAAAAGCAGCACCGGAATGATGGAGATCGTCAGCCCTGCACACAAAACCCCGTAATCCGTGTTGTACTGTGACTGGAAATTCATAAGCCCCAGGGATAATGTCTTGATGCTCTCTTTCTTGATCATGATCAGCGCCCAGTAAAACTCACTCCAGACTCCCTGGAAATTGAAGATCGTGATGGTCGCCAGCACTGGCTTCATCAGCGGCAGCGTGATCAGGTAAAGATTTTGCAGGATGCCGCAGCCATCCATTGTGGCGGCCTCATCAAGCTCTTTTGGAAGTTCCTTGATAAAATTCGTCATAATGTACGTAGCAAGCGCCGTCCCATTGGTAACATACGGAAGGATCAGTGACAGCCTGGTCCCCGTAAGGTTCAGCTCCTTCATGGTCATGAAGTTGGGAACCGTGATCATTTCCGAGGTAACGAAAAGGCCGGTCATGTACACGATCAGCAGCACATTGTGTCCCCATGGCTTCAGTTTCCCGAATGCATAGGCAGCCAGCACGATCACCACCATCTGGATCATCAGAGTCACCGCCGTGATAAATACGCTGTTCATAAAATACTTTCCGATCTTGCCGATCCTCCATGCCTCGTTATAGTTCTCCAGCTTAAAGGAATGGATGGTAAACGGATGGGTCAGTACGTCAAAATTGGATTTTACCGAAGTCATGATGACAAAAAACAGCGGGTATATCACGACGGCCGCCAGCAGGATCAATATCACCTGGGACAATATGTATGATATGGTAATTTTCTTTTTCCCCATAGTACCTCCTTCACTCTGTCTGACTGTGCCTTGACCCCAACCAGCGGCTGAGCAGCACCAGGGCAAGAATGATCAAAAAGAGAACGGTCGACATGGTCAGCGCCTTGTAGAATTTATAATCCACAAAAGCTGTATTGTAGATCAGCATGGATACTACCCTTGTAGCCGTGCCCGGGCCTCCGCCTGTCAGCATATAGAATAGTGCAAAGGATTTCATTCCGCCCGTTATGGAGAGGATCACATTGGTCTCAGTCGTGCCGGCGGTCAGCGGAAGAAAGAAATAGCGGAATTTCTGCCATTTCCCCGCTCCGTCAATCTCTGCGGATTCCAGGATATCCAGAGGGATATTCTGCATGGCAATATAATATAAGACCATGGTAAATCCCACATACTGCCAGGTATTGACTGCTATGATGGTCCCCAGCGCGGTAGCATTCTCCCCCACCCACGCATGGCACAGAAAATCCAGCCCCGCAAACCTTAAAAGTGTGTTCACCAGCCCCGTATCCGGCGACAGCATGAACCTCCACATGACCGCGATCACGGAAGCCGGCAGGATCACCGGGATATACAAGGCCACTTTATAAAAATTCTGCCACCGGTGAGTCATATGGTACACGGCAAATGCCAGGAAAAATCCCAGAACGGTCTGAATCAGTGTGGACACGATCGCAAAGGTCAGATTGATTTTTATAGAAGACCAGTATGCCGGCGTATCGGTAAACAGGTTCACATAGTTTTCAATCCCAACCCAGCTGTATTCCGGATTAAATCCATTCCAGTCCGTGAAACTCATGACAATGCTTTTTATTAATGGATATAATAGAAACGTTGCCAGAAACAGGAATGAAGGGATCAGAAAAAAATATCCGGCGATCTTTTTCTTCGTTTCCAGTTTATTACCCTTCAACGTCACATCTCCTTTCGGAATATTATCATCATGGGAAGGCGCATATACTTATGGCACCTTCCCATATGACAATACACATTTTGCCTATTTTGCATTTTCCTCAATACATTTCTGTTTCAGATCTGCGATCGCTTTTCCCAGATCCGCGCCTGTTTTACTGCTGTCCGCAACGAAATCTGCGATAGCCAGCGCCTCGTCCGTGATCAGGGATCCCTGGGAATAATCAAACTTGATCCTGTAGGATTTGGCCTCAGAGAAGATCTCAACAAATTTGTTCTGGTTCGCATTTTCATACTTACAGTTTTTGTTGCCCATGACGGACAGGGTTTCCTCTCCGAACGCCTGCTGGACATCCAGGGAGCTTAAATACTTCAGGAAGCGGATACTCTGCTCCGGGTACTCGGTCCCGGAATATACCATCCAGCCGTCCACTCCGTAGTTAAACAGCAGGGTCGGCACCCCTTCTTCCGGAGGGAACGCCATAAAGCCAAGTTCAATACCCGCTTCTTTCGCATTCTCCTCAAGAGCGGTCAATTCATTGTTGTTAGCAAAATAGATCAGCCCTTTTCCTGTATAGAACTGGGCTGCTGCCTCCTCTTTTGTCAATGCCAGCGCGTTCTTGTCTATATAACCTTTGCCGATCCAGTCCTTGATCTTATTGCCTGCCGCCTCATACTCCGCAGAAACATCGCTCAAATGTCCGCTTAAATACTCATCGGAAGTCAGCTTGCCGGATTTGTAAAGCTCCGGCTCCGCCAAAGTCTTTGTGAGGGACGCAAGCTGGAAGCCCTCAGGATTTCCTGGAGCGATCAGCGGGATCACACCCTTCTGCACCGCCTTGTCCATCAGCTCCACAAGCTCTGCCTGGGACTTTGGCTCTTCCCATCCGTTCTCATCCATCATGGTTTTATTATACACCAGCAGCGTACAGGTCGAACGGAAGGGAACGCCATAGATCTTCCCTCCTACAGTTCCCAGGTCAACAGAAGCCTGGATAAACTCATTCTTCCACTCTGATCCGTTTGCTTCCATGGCTTCTGTTAAGTCATAACAGGCGCCCAGGGCATTAAAACCGCCTACCCGGTCCAGCCAGCAGCAGGTCACATCCGGCGCGTCCCCTGAGGCAAATGCCGTCTGCAGCGTTTTTGTCAGCACATCCCAGGTGATCACGGTTGTCTCGATCTTGATGTCCGGGTTTGCCGCCTCAAAATCACTGATGATCTGGTTGAACTGGGTCTCATATTCGGGCCAGTCATGCATGAATTTGATCGTGACCGGTTCTGCCGATGAAACCGCCGTCTGGACCGCCGTCCCCTGCTCGCCTGCCGCCCCCTGTGCACCCACTGCCGCGTCACTGGAACTGCTCCCCCCGGAGCATCCGGCTAAAGACAATGCCATGACCCCCGCCAGTGCAGTTGCTGCCAACCTTTTCCCCATTTGTTTTTTCATAAACATTCTCCTTTCATTTGACCAGATCCTCTTTGTATCCGGTCTGCTTTCATAACATCCACAGTTGTTTGAGGTCAAAATGGTAACGTTTTCATTTTATGGTAACGTTACCATTTTGAAGTTAAAAATAAAATGGTGTATTGTTTCGACCTATATAAAGTAAACCACTTATTTTATAGTTTGTCAACATATTTTATGAATTTTATACATAAATTTCTTTTTATTCTAAATTTGGTATCAGAAGTTTTTACTATACTACAATCAGATTCAGCATCTATAAATGGCATAAACGCCAATAACTCCAATCTTTTTGCAAGTAACCCGTTATTCAGCTTTCCAAATTCACCAAATTATCTTCTTTTCTCCACATGGCTCCATTTAATGAAATGCTCTAAGCAACTTATTGATCATAAGAAAAGGCATAATCAAAAATCACTCAGAGCATCTATTATTTTGGTCAGATATTTAAATCAAACACAGCCTTCACCCGACGGTCTTTTTCATGATCTCATACAACCGCCCCACATCCCCAATCCTGGTCGCCCCAGTCTCCTTATCGATAATGGACGAATACACGTGAGGAACGATCTTCTCCACCCCCGCGTCCACCGCGATCTGAAGGATCTCCTTAAAGTTATATAGGTCTATGCCGCCTGTGGGTTCTAAACCAAATCCGGTCTCGGCGCAGGCTTTCGCCACCGCCTCATATTCCTCTCTCACCTTCAAGCCGCCCATGGGGAAATATTTGAGGGAATCCGCCCCCTGCTCCTTTGCCATGGCGATCGCCGTCTTCACCGGCACTACGGCAGGTTCTTCGTCCCTGCACAGAGGCCCGGTAGACACCTTCACATACCCCGGCTTCCCGCACGGAGCTACCATGGAATTCATGAACGGCCCCGGCCCGGTCTTCGCCCTGGTGTAACCGCCGGCTGTAAAGGTCTGGTTGATATGCTTCGGTATGATCTGTCCGGAGATCTCCGCCACCGCCTTCCACTGGCCCGGATTGCCCGCCCCGAGACCTACGGAGATATTATTGTCCACGGCCTCCTGATAGCGTTTCATATCCTCCACGGCGCTATCCACATCCGGATAATCGGCGGACAATATTCCGACCGCCACATGCCCTTCCGCGGCCGCGTAGATCGCCTTTGCATTTTCAATCGAATTGGTAAGGCAGTTTAAGCATACCCTTCCTTTATAAAAATTAAGCCCTTCCATTTGTCTTTTCTCCTCTTGACTGCTTTCCTTCTGTTGCCGACTGATGGATCTCCAGCAGCCTGCGATATATGGTATCCAGCTCCTCCAGGCTGTTTAAGGGTCTCGGGTCGATGGCCACAGACCCGATATTGGCCTGGTAATCCCGTGTATAGACCGCCACATTTCCCTCCTGCAGCGCCTTCACGGCTTCTTTTGCGTCCAGTCCGTAACGCTTGGGGTCAAAATCGATCTTACATCGATAGATCTCCCTGCCCGCCTCGTCCTGTATGATGGACGTCTTAAGGCCCCCGATCTCCCCTGTTTTTGCCGCAAATCGCTCCAGGTCTTCCAGGGATACCGCCTGCGGTTTTCCTCCCGCCAGGTATTCCTCAATGGCTTTTACAAGCCCCATGGTACATTCTTTTCCCACCTTCATGGTCCTTCCGATGCCCTTATACTGAAGGCGCATGTTGTCTGCAAACTCAGTTGTCCGGCAGGCCACAAACCCGCTGGTAGGCCCTTCGATGGCTTTGGCCCCGCTGTAGCACACAAAATCAGCGCCCATGGCGGCATACGCCTTTAAGTCCTCCTCCGCCGCCGCGTCCACGATACAGGGAACCCCCAGACGGCGGGTCAATTCTATGACCGTTCTGGCATCCACCATCTCCTTCTGTACGCAGTGATGGGATTTGACAAAAAGAACTGCCAGGGTATGTTCATTGACCGCAGCCTCGATATCGCCGGGCCTGGAACCGTTGGCATAACCGGCTTCCACAATCTTTGCCCCTCCTGCCTGGGCCATCAGCGCGATGGGCGCGCCAAAATCCACGTTCTGCCCTTTCAGCAGGATCACCTCCCGCTTCGGGGTATCCGGAAGGATATCGTATAGATGCTGTACCTTCTGGAGACTGTTCCCGCAGATCAGGGACGCCACCGCCAGGGCGATGCCTGCGGAGGCGCTGGAGGTGACGCAGGCGTCCTCCGTACCGATCATCTCTCCGATCCGTTTCCCCGCCCAGGCGTACAGATCGTCGATCACCACGTAGTTGCCCGCCGCCTCCACCAGGGTCTCCCCCACCCCTTTTGAGATGGTGGAGACGCCCAGCTTCGTCATCCTGCCGGATGCGTTGATCACGGGTCTTAACCCGTTCCTGCTATATATGTTTTCCATAAAATACTCCCGTCACATGATAACCTGCATTTACAGAATGCCCAGTAAGGACGTCACGATGGACACGCCCACCACAGTGAGCAGGATCCGGTTGTAGTACGGCCCTTTTTTCTTCAGGTAATAGTAGATGATAAATACAGCCGCTAACGGCAGTAACCCGGGAGCCACCGTATTTAAAATATCCTGGAACACGATCTGCGTGCCGCTTGAGAAGCCAAAGGTCAGCGGCGTGGAGATGGTGACATAGCTGGCGGACAGCGCTCCCATCATCGTAAGGCCGATCACATTGGCCGTAAATATGATGGACTTCATCTTCCCGCCGTGAAGCAGCGACACCACGGAGCGTTTGCCCAGGGTATAGCCGTTGTGGATCAGGCCGTAAGCGATGGCAATGGTGACAGCCGGGTACAGGATCAGCGGCATAACGCCGCCCAGGGCAGAACCATTGCTGGCAAAGGGCAGGAAAATGGAGATGATGATCGGCATGATCGCCGCCCACACGATGGCGTCACCCATGCCCGCGATCGGGCCCATGAGGCCGGTCTTGATCCCAGTGATAGCTTCATCCGTCACGTTTTCCCCGTTGGCCTTCTGCTCCTCCATGGAAATAACGATGCCCTGGATGATGGCTCCGAAGGTCCCCTCTGTATTGAAAAAAACCAGATGCCGTTTCAAGGCGGCGCTCAACTCCTCGTCGGTGCTGTAAAGCTTCTTTAATACCGGCGTCATGGATGCACAAAATACAAGGCTCTGTAAACGTTCATAAGAGTTGGAAAGCTCCGCGCCCGCATAGTAGATCCACATGGATCTGGTGATATCTTTTTTCGTAAGCTTTTTAACCTGTGTCTGCTCTCCCATCTTACACTGCCTCCTCCTTAAGCTGGAATAATCCCAGTAATAATGCGATACAAGTTGCAAAAATGGCTACTGCCATGGTGTCAAGCCCCAGATACATGACAGCGAAGAACCCGATGATAAAAAATGGGATCAGATTCTTCTTTCCGATCACAGACAGCGTGATCGCAAAGCCAAGAGCCGGAAGGATGCCGCCCATGATCTCAAAGGAATGCATCAGCCACTGGGGCAGGATTGCGATCAGCTTTTCCACCGCAGTCACCCCGAAGAAATCAATCGCAAACACGATCGGGAAACGGATGATAAAACCGGCGATCGACGGATAGATAAACGCCGCGCGGATGATCCCCTTTGTATCTGCATTTTCCGCATAACGGTCCGCCATATGTACCCAAACGGCGTTGGTACTTCTTCTGAGCTGATCCACAAACACGCCCAGCACGCCGAACGGGATCGCCAGCGCGATCGCCACCTCCGGGGACATATTGGACATGACGCCCAGGGGGATGGCGATGCATCCCGCCAGTGCCGGATCACTGGGAACGTTCCCGCCCGGCGTGGAGGTCACCCCCAGATAAACAAGCTGCAGGCCCGCTCCGATCTTCATGGCAAGAGGCATATTGCCTGTGAGCAGCCCCACGAAAACGCCGATCACCACCGGCTGCAGAAGCATGGACGAAAAGGTATATCCAAACCGCAGCCTGCAGAACCAGTAATAAACACCCATACATACAGCCAACATCAGCACACTCATACTTCAAAACCCTCCTTAGTTATTGTACTTTTTAAGGATCGCTTCCAGGCTCTGAGGAACATCCTCAGGGATGGTCTGGAAAATGATCTTAACCCCTTTATCCTGTAATGCTTTCAGTACATCTACGTCCCTGTCATCCAAAGTGATATTCTGGAACACCACCCTGCGTCCCGGGGAACCACCCAGTCCGCCCACCTGGATATCCGTCACCTGGATGCCGCCTTCGTACACATCCTTCATACTCTCAAGATCCGGCAAAAGCAGAAGCACACGCCCAGTCCCAAACTGCTCCTCCTTCCATCTTCTGACTGCCTCCGCCCTGCTGTAACACTCTACCTTCACCCCGGCCGGCGCCGCCATCAGATAGATCTCCAGCATAAACTCATCCGCCGCCAGGCTGTCGCTCACTACAACAATCTTGTTGGCCCGGGACTGATTCACCCATTTTGTCATAACCTGTCCGTGGATCAACCTGCTGTCAATCCTGCAAAGCACGATCTCCGCCATATAACCTAACCCTCCTTTTTCTTAAGGGACCTGGTGATCTCCGCCACCACGTCGATGATCGACGCCTGTCCCTGCTGTAATACCTGGTCAAAATTGCAGTCTCCCGTAAACATGATCTGCGTACACGCCTCTATCATGAGCGGGGCGTTCAGACCCGATACGACCTTCAGATTCCGGTCCCTGCCAACCTTGGCCCCCACATTTGTAGTAGTGCCTCCAAAAACGTCTGTAAGGATCAGGGATTTTTCCGGCAGGTCTGCCGCAAACGCCTCGACCTGTTCATAATACTCCGCAAAGGTCAATTCCGGCGTAAGCGGGATCTCATGCACGAAATCCACCGCCCCCATGATCATCTTAAGACTTTCCACCAGCGCCATCCCCCAGCCTCCATGAGTCAGGAGCAGTATCTGTGGCTTTTCCATCTCATACCTCCATCGCCTTGTTTTTCAACGCTGAAACCGTAAGCCTGATATTCCCGGGTATCATTCTTATGAATCAGATTGTAGCATACTACATTTTTATTGTCAATATTGTATTTGTATTGTTTTTACAGTTTATCTTTTTGAATTTTACTACTTTTTTGTAATTATGACATTTTAAATAAGGCTTGTTGAATTTTAGAGCAGAAATATGTTATACTCAAATTGAAATTCACTACAGAGTCACTACAAAAGTGATGAAAGGAAGACAAACTCATCCATGGCTGAACATTACGAACTCTTTACCCTGATGGCCCGCATAGACGGGATGTCCAATCAGTTTACCAAGACAGACTGGAAGATCGTCCAGTATATCAAAAAAAATACCACCAGTTTTATCGAGCTGAGCGCCCAGGAACTGGCCCGGGAGATCGGCACCTCCGACGCAAGCATCATCCGTTTTGCCCAGAAGGTAGGCTACAGCGGGCTGAACGAATTAAAATACACCATGCAGAAGGAGCTTGATAAGAACTCCTCCTCCGTCAACCACTCCGACTACTCCTCCCTGCTCAGCGACTTAAAGCTTCTGCTGGACAGCCTGTTCAACCTCACCAACCCGGCGGACATCGACCACGCCCGGGAGATGATGCTGAAGGCCCGGCGCATCTTCATCGTCGGACTGGACTTCAACAAAAACGTAGCAGAGATCATCGCCCACAAGTTCATGACCCTGGGCCTTACGGTCCAGTCCCTCACCAACTACGACACACTGCGTCTCTACCAGAGCCTGTCCGGAGAAACCGACCTGTTCATCACGATCTCCCTGTCCGGCAACCACAAGCAGCTGTCCTCAATCCTTGCGGATTTTAAAAAGAACAAGAGCAGCGTGATCCTCATATCCAACTATGAGAAGTCCCTGTGCGCCACCCATGCCAATCTGACCCTGCTGATCCCCAAGACAGACCTGCTCCACAGCAGCGACACGATCTCCCGCGAGATCCTGATCCTGGTGCTCTTTGACATGCTGTTCCACAACTTCCTGACAGAAGACCTAAAGTCCTACCAGACCTTCCAAAAGACCGCATCTTACTCAAAGCTCAGCAACCAGGATGACACCCGGGACGGACTTAGAAGACTGATGGATCTGCTATGAACGTTATTAGAAGCTTCCAATCTGTTGTGCCAGGAACCAGAATACAGTATAGGAGGATTTATGGGAGAAGATTTCATTGATACACATGATGCATTACAGGAATTATGTGATCTATTAAGCGGGTATCAATATGAACTGCATTATCATGATGATGATGAATATGAATATTTAGATGAAGCAGACGTGTGCATTACAATACCCAATCCCTATTCAAAAAATAAAATTTATATTGATTTAGAAGAAGAATTCACGCTTTCATATGGAATATACCATGAGCATTATTATCCCAACAAAAATGACTACAAGGAGATGGCCAAAACCCTAATAGGGATATTAAACAATGAACTATGCTCCGCGACCATGTATTCCGGCGAGCCGTTGCAATGGCTTGGCAGCACTACCATTACAAAGTCCGAAAGCAGCGAGCGCCCTATAAAAGATGTGTTTTCATTCATTTTTAAAATAAAGGAGTTTAAAACCAGATTAAATACGAATGGCGGTGAAGTACATTATAATTTTTGGAATCCAACGGATGACAGGATTATTAAACTAGAAAAAAAGCATAACTCTATGAAGGAGGAAACGTGAATACGATTGCAGTCAAGCCAATGCAGACCCCATATGGTTACAAGGAGCAGCATCTTATGATCGATGGCGTATTCCTGCCGTATTATGTGGATTCGTACGCCAAAGCGTCAGAAGGAGGTTATTTCAAAGGCTCTGTATCCTTGCTGGGATTGTATCCTGCGTGGGGAAAGGATCTTTTGCACAGAGGCGAAATCCGTTTTATCTGGAATCTGATTGACCGGGAAGAACCAGTTATTCTGCCGCTTCTGGTCTGTGAGGATGATTTGGATTTAAGCTGCATTGTAATTGTAGCTTTTGTTCGCAAAGACGCTGATATTGTATATTGGGACAGAATCGGATTTGTCTCTCGTGAAGAATGGAAGCTAATACGTCTCCTTTTCAATCTCCACGATCTCCGCTTCCGTGTTCCCTTCTATAAAATACTGCAGCTCCTCTGTAACGCTGTCTGCCTGGGCATGATGGGGCACAATCGCCGCCACGCCGATGACAATGGTCTGGTGTATGTCCTGCTCATCCACCTCCGCAACCGATACGTTAAATTTGTTCCGCAGTTTAGCCATCAGGCTTTTGACGATCATACGCTTCTCTTTGAGTGAGTGAACCCAAGGCGCATGAAGTTTGATCCTCAACGATACTATTAACATTGTCTGCACCTCGCTATCGCAGTTATTTTACTTCATAGATTGGGAACGCAGCTAATTATCCTCTGTAAACGGAATAAATGCTGGATATTCATAAGTATACTTTTCCCTGATTTCGTCCGCTCTCTTCTCACTTATTGGCTCTGCGCTTTTTGCATCATATTCAGACTCGGTTGAATGAAACCATGGATTATCTCTATCCTTGTCCCCATCATATATTACCGATTCCACCAAGTGAAGCTCTGATCCTTCAAAAGTAAAATATGAGTAACTGGAATGAGCCGCGCCGCTGGAGCCCTCATTCGCGATCATTCCATTGTTACAGAGATAATATCTGTTTCGCTCCCATCCATTCAGCACATATACAAGCTTTCCATCCGATATCGTATATATATCATAGATAATCCCAGTCCGAGCACCATCCGGGCCGGTCTCATTTCCTCCAAAAATCAGTTCATCTGTTCCATTTCCGTCTATATCTTGTATCAAATATCCCAATATCTCATAACTCCTGGGAGTCATCATAACACTGCTGATATAATATTTCTCCGATAATTCCCCATCTTTCTTTGGACTGCATTGTATCATATAACCCAGTGATTCTCCTGGTTCACCCGGGGTAAATTCATACGTTTCTGATGTTTTACCATCCCTGCTCTGTAAGATACACTCTCTTGCAGCTTCTATTAATTTCTCATAATAATCTATTTCCACATTATCCAATCCGCTGTCCATGCTTGTTTTAACCTCAGTTTTCAGGCCACAGCCTGATAGCCCCAGGACAACCGCCAACAGAATCATACCCTTTTTTACTTCCATAAACCTTACCTCCAAGTGGCTGTTCCCTATCTTTCTTCTACTATAGCAGATCTCTGATTATTATGCTTTAAACTTTGTTTACAATTCTATGCGTTTTCTGGATGATGTTATAGACATTCTTTGTTGTGAGGCATATGACAATATGATAAGATGTAACTGTACTACTACCAAACGACACAGAAAACTGGAGTGCTTGCGAAAGATTATACAAAAGAACAATTAGATGTGTGGTCGGCAGAGCAGGTAGAACGGCAGATTGGAATTTAATGGGATCAATATATAGAATTAGATTTCCAAAAACGAAAAGAAACACTCGCCAAGAAGTGATATTCTCTCGTTATGGAGGTGAAGCATTTGTACTTTAATTATGGAGAAAAAGAAATAGATTATTTGAAATCTAAAGATAAAAAATTAGAAGCGGTCATTGATCGAATTGGACATATTGACCGTAAAGTTGATGATGATTTATTCTCATCCGTTGTCCATCATATCATTGGACAGCAGATCTCAACTGCAGCACAGGCAACACTATGGAATCGATTGTCAGATAAAGTTGGTGATGTAAGTGCGGAAAGTATCTCGTCGTTAAACCGTGATGAATTACAATCCATAGGCATGACCTACAAAAAGGCTGACTACATTCTGGACTTCACCGAGAAGGTCAGAGAGGGTTCCTTTGATATATCAGCTCTGGATCATATGGCAGATGAACAGGTCATTCAGGAATTGTCTTCTCTAAAGGGGATTGGTGTCTGGACTGCGGAAATGATTATGACATTTTGTATGCAGCGTCCCGATGTGGTCAGCTATGGAGATTTGGCTATTATACGGGGAATGCGTATGCTGTATCGCCATAAAGAAATAGATAGGGCAAAGTTTGAACGATACCGAAAAAGATATTCCCCTTATGGTACAGTTGCCAGCCTTTATCTATGGGCAATCGCAGGAGGTGCGATTCCTGAGCTTACTGACCCTGCACCAACGAGGAAAAAATCATGACGGAACAGGAAATGTGGCAGGCAGTTTTGAACAATGATGCGGGATATGACGGCGTCTTCTTTTACGCTGTTAAAACGACAGGAATATACTGCCGCCCTTCCTGTAAGTCAAAACCACCCAAAAAAGAAAATATCTGTTTCTTTGAAACATCAGAGCAGGCAAGAAAAGCTGGGTTTCGTCCCTGCAAACGCTGTAGAAGTGACTTAATCGACTATCAGCCTATGAAGCAGATTGCCGAGGATGTAAAATGCAAAATTGAAAAAGTCTATTGTGAGCAGGCTGATTTGTGCCAAAAACTGAATGAGGTTGGCATCACGGGACGGCGGCTTGCTGATATTTTTAAGGATGAATACGGAATGACACCAAAAGCCTATGCCGACCATCTCCGATTAGCAGAAGCAAAACGGCTTTTGAAGGACACCGATAAAAAAGTGATTGATATTGCCTACTCGGTTGGATTTGGCAGCTTATCAGCGTTCTATAGCTTTTTCAAAAAAGAAGAAAAAATCACGCCGTCTGAATACCGGAGAGAACGTAAAAACAAAAGAAGAACAGGAGATTTTCGACATGAGTAAAGTAATTGTATTGTTTGAAGTAAAACCCACAAAGGCGGGAATGCAAAAATACCTGGATAATGCTGCAATGTTAAAGCCTATGTTGTCCGGGTTTGAAGGATTTATCCGTGCAGAAAGGTTTACAAGTCTGAACGAGGAAGGAAAATTGCTGTCCATGAATGTCTGGGCAGACGAAACGGCAGTAGAACGCTGGAGAAATGTGATGGAGCATCGTATGTGCCAAAAGGAAGGAAAAGAACAACTGTTTGAAAGCTACAAAATTACAGTGTGTTCGACTATTCGTGAGTATACGGATGTGGATAGAGAGGAAGCGCCAAAAGATTCCAATGAGTATCTGGAAAAATAGATGGTGTTGAAAAGAGGTGTAAAACGATGAAGTACAAATATTATTATAAAACACCGGATGATTTTTCGGATATTTGGATGAACAGCGATGGGGAGTTTCTTACAGGTTTATGGTTTGAAGGTTCAAGAGATGCAGCCAAGCATTGTATTGACTGCGCAGAAAAGCTGCTTCCGGTTTTTGAAGATACGATGAAGTGGCTGGATTTATATTTTGAAGGAAAAAAGCCGGATTTTGTTCCGAAATACAAAATAGAAAACCTTACGGACTTTCGGAAGGAAGTCATGGGATATATGCTGTCAATTCCCTATGGGGAAACGATAACATATGGAGACATCGCCGGAGACATTGCGAAAAAACGGGGAATTGAAAAGATGTCTTCCCGTGCTGTTGGCGGTGCTGTCGGGTGGAATCCTATTTGCCTCATAGTTCCCTGCCACAGGGTGGTAGGTTCAAATCGCTCTTTGACAGGTTACGGTGGAGGGATTAAGAATAAAATTGCACTGCTTAAACTGGAACAAAATGATATGGACAAATTTATGATTCCAAAGAAAGGGACGGCACTATGAATCACTACGACAAAGTAAAAAAGTCATTTGGAAAGCAGGCGGAAAAATTTGCAGCATATCATATGTCTAAGGCAGAATACACCGATTATTTGACAGGGCGGATTCATGCAGAAGGCAATGAACACACATTGGAGGTTGCAGCCGGAACCTGTATATGCGGGAGAGCCCTGGCGCCTTATGTAAAAGATGTTATTTGCCTGGATTTGACGGAAGAGATGCTTGAGCAGGGAAAGAAACTTGCTGCAAAAAATCATATACAAAACATATCTTTTGTTATAGATAATGCAATGAAATTACCCTATGATGACGGTTCCTTCGACCTTGTCATCACAAGACTGTCTCTGCATCATTTTACAGAACCGCAAAAACTTTTCGGTGAGATGCAAAGAGTGCTAAAAAACGGCGGGAAATTAGTGGTCTGGGATATGGAAGCTACAGCAGAGGAATTGAGAGAAAGTAATGATGCCATAGAAAAAATGCGTGATGATTCCCACACACGAATATTGAGCCGGGAGGAATTTGTATTGCTGTATCAGGATGAGTTTGATCTTCAAGTGAAGGAAACAACTCTTGTACCTGTGAATCTTCAAAGCTGGATGGAACTGACAGATACGCCTGTGGATATTCAAAAACATATAGTTGAACTTATGACTGCTGATATAAATGGCGGTGTAAAGACGGGCTTTGAACCATATTGGAAAGATGGGCAAATATGGTTTGATCATAGATGGTTGTTACTAATCGGTGTAAAAAAATAAAGAATGGGCATTCGACAAATTCTGTTTTGTCGGCCTATTTTTCCTGTTCCCGTTACTGTTGTCACCAAACACTCTCCCCGCCCTTTCCTTACCACCAATGTTGATTGGCGGTAGCCCGCCCCCAGCAGCCTCCGAAAAACCGTAGCCGGAAGGGAGCCGGAGTCCAAAGCCCCATGGCCCCTGCCTCCCTTCCAAACACAGCAAATGGCGGAGGCTGCGACCCCTCCGCCACTCACTAACTATATTTTTCACTCCAGTGCAAACATCGCCATCGCGCTCAGCACATCCTCCTCCATCGCGTCAACCGCAGCGTTTGCCAGATCGTGAAAATACTTCACTTCTTTTTCTTCCAGAAGCTTTTTCACGCCCCTCACACCCGCGTTGGACATATAGGAGAAATAATTGATCTTTCGGATTCCGCAGCGGATCGCGTGCTGGGTATCCTCCACGCTGATGCCGGAACCGCCGTGCATCACAAGCGGCACACCGGTCAGTTCTTTTATCTTCTCGATCCGCTCAAAGTCCAGCTTCGGCTTGGTGGCGTAGAATCCGTGCACCGTACCCACCGACGCCGCCAGAGCGTCGATCCCTGTTTCCTTCACGTACCGGGCAGCCAGATCCGGGTCCGTATAGGCCTCGCTGACGTCCTGGATCGCAAATTCCCGTCCCTCATGTCCGGTCACAATGCCGATCTCGGCTTCCACGTTGGCGTCATACTCCTTCGCCAGAGCGACTACCTCCTTTGTCATGCGGACATTTTCCTCATAAGGTTTGGAGGAGCCGTCGTACATGACTGCGGAGAACCCCAGATCCAGAGCCGTTTTCACATACTCCATGTCCTCGCCGTGATCCAGCATCACACAGACCGGAACAGAAGACTCTTTTGCCATCCGCACCATGATGGGGCCGATGATGCGGATCGGCATCTCTGGCTCATGAAGCTGGGCGTGCTGGATGATCACAGGTTCATTCCGCTTCTCAGCCGCGCGGATGACCGCCATCAGGATCTCCAGGTTCGGCGTATCAAACGCCCCAACGCAGCACTGTTTCTCCTCCGCATGGCGCAAAACCGTATTCATATTCACTAACATAGCCTGGTCTCCTTATTTCTGCTCGTAAAGTTCAATGATCGCATCGTCCCAGGCCACAAACGCAAGCCTCGCGCCGGGACCGCAGTCCATAGGCCCGCAGATCACCCGCTGGGCCTGGGCTACATACTGGTCTAAATCGTCCACCTTGTAAGCCACATGAGGCTGTTTGGAAAGGATCTCCGGGAAGGGCGTTCCCTCCTCGAACTTCAAGTACTCAATCTTAAAATCATAGTCGTCCACATTGCTGACCCAGAACTTCATGTCCTCGTTGTAAGTCATTCCCTCTTTTTTGTTCAGAACCGGGATTCCGATGTGCATATATTCTGCTGACATAACCTTCCTCCTTTACTTTGGAAAACCGCTCAAACTCTCTTCACTTCTTACTTTTTCATATAAGGGGTGTTGCACGGCGCGTTCCAGTAATGAAGCAGCTCGTCGTCCATCCTCGCCATAAACATCTGGAAACCGCCCTGCTCCTGCACGGTCAAAAGCTCGCCCACGTGGTTGGCGACGATCTCAATATTCTTTTCTTTCAGGTAAGACACACACTTACGGTAAATGATAAACAGCTCCATCAGCGTGGTTGCGCCTGTACCATTTAAGATCAGCATGATCTTCTCGCCTTCCTTGATGCCTAAGTCTGCGATCAGGCCGTCCAGCATGATCTGGGCTGTCTCGTCCGCAGATTTAAGAGGCTGGCGTCCGCCGCCGCCCTCGCCGTGCTGGCCCATGCCGATCTCCATCTCGTCCTCACCCAGATCTGCTAACAGGCTGCCGGTCGCCGGATGGGTTGCCCCGGTCACCGCCACGGCCAGGGTCGCCATATTGTCCGCAAAACGCTGTGCGACCGCCGCAACCTCCTCCAGGCTCTTGCCTTCCGCTGCTGCCGCTCCCGCGATCTTGTAGGTGGGAATGCAGCCCACCAGCCCCCGTCTGTCATCCGCATTGCTTCTCGGAGCGTTGGCAATATCCTCCTGGGTCACTACCTTTACCACATTCAGCCCTTCTTTGGCACATTTCTTCATGGTCAGGTTGCCGGTCAGCATATCGCCCGCGTGGTTCAGCACGATATAGAGCACGCCTTTTCCCTTATCCGCCAGCTTGATCGCGTCCACGCAGGCCTGCGGTCCAGGAGCCGCAAATACATCGCCCACTACCGAGATGTCTACCATGCCCTCACCCACAAAACCACTGATCGCCGGCTCATGCCCGGAACCTCCCTGGGTCACGATCGTCACACGGTCTGCCGAATCCAATTTTTTGTTGATGACCATACGTTCATCGCCCAATACTACAAGATCCTTGTGTGCTTCTGCAAATCCTTCCAGCAATTCAGGTGTCAGGTTCTCCGGATTGTTGATAAATTTTTTCATTTTCATATCTGTTTTCTTCTCCTGTTCTATTTTGTTCTGAATCTACCGCGTCTTTTTAACTCAATCATTGCGGTGTCCTGCTGCCCCATATCTCTGCCGCGCCTCACAGCTCTATTTTACTGCTGCTCCGCCGCGCCGTGCCATTTACTATCGCTGTTCATGTTCTGCTACTCCAAATCACTGCTCCGCCTCATGCAGCCCTTCATACAGCCCTTCATACAGCCCTTTAAAAAACAGTGACGTGCTCACCGCTCCTGCGTCCGGCGTGCCGATGGTCTGCTCCTTGTAGCTTCTGGCCCTGCCAAACTTTGAGATATAGTTCTCGCTCTCCTTTGCCCCCTGCTCCGCCGCTTCCGCCGCCGCCTTCAGAATCTCCATCACATCATCTGAAGCCTGGGCAGCCGCTTCCACCGCCGGGATCAGCGCATCCATCATCGTCTTGTCACCAACCTTGGCCGTAGTGATATCCTCCATCGCCGACAGGCTGCCTGCGAACATGGCCTTTAAACCCGCTCCGTCGATCCCCTCACCGCCAGTCAGCGGTTCCGCCAGGCCTCCGATCAGGGTTCCGTAGAGAGGACCTGCGCTTCCGCCGCCTATCTCCATCGTATCATCCCCCAGATCCTGGATAAATGTCTCGATGTCATCATCCTCCCATGCATCCAGGCTCCGCTCCATCAAGCCGGCAATCTTGCCGATGGTCACTCCGTGGTCGCCGTCTCCGAACCGGGAGTCGATCTCGCTGAGCCGGTCCTTGTTCTCATTCCACAGCCGTGCTACTCCACGCAGCATCTTCTTTACTTCTGGTTCTAAAAGTAACATATGTAACCTCCTTTCCTTTTTATTTCTCATATGTGCTGAGTTAAGCGTAACACTTGTCAGGTTCTATGTCAATAAATACATTTTAATTTATATATTTTTAATCAATATGCACAAAAACAGCGTCTGTTTGTGTACAAACACAACCAGACGCTGATCAGTTTAGTTACATATGTAACCCTATTCTTCTAAAACTGCTTTTACCACATGTTCCGGAGCAATAATATGATTTACATACCCGGAGCGCAGCACCCCGCTGAGAGCTTTCGGTTTCGTATTAGCAGAGCAGATTCCCACCACATGGCGGACCCGCCCCAAAAGTTCCAGCGGGATCTGGATCGCATAATCCGTATCCGAATGGATGACATGTCCATTTCCGTCCACAAAGTAATTCAGGATCCGCCCTACCGCTTTCTGTTTTACCAACAGGTCCCCATAACGTGCCTCAGAAGCAAAATCCGGCACCGACGGGAAATTCCCAATATTCACCAGCGCTGCATCCAGGCGCTCCCACGCCTCACGTACCGCGCGGTAATTCTCCAGTTCCTTCGTAAGCCTCAATTCCTGCTCCGACAATACGCAGGCCGGACTATAGATGAACTCCGGCTGCGCGCCGCTGCACTCTGCCAGCACCCGCACCAGTTCGTTGGAGTGGTAATTCTTAAGCCCTACCCCGCCGTTTCCGATCAGCGGGCAGATCGCCCTGCAGATGGAAACCGGCTTCCCGCTCTGCTCCACCCGGGAAACCAGGTCGCCGATGATATGGCCCCAGCCGATCCCAAGCCGTTCCTGCCCCAGGGCCTCCAGATACCCAAGCGCGGCCTCCGCCACCGCGGCATTGGTCTCCAGATCCTGATTTCCATCCGGTACCACCGCGCCGCCGCAGATGCCGAAGCTGCGGCGCAGCCCTTCCATCCAGCTCTCACCGCGGCCCGCCGCATACTCCGGCTCCCGGATCCGGATATCCACGATCCCCTCTGTTTTCGCTTCCTTTAACAACCGGCTCACCATCGGCCGGGAGATCCCATACTGCTTTGCTATCTCATTTTGCGTCCTGTCTTCTTCATAGTATAGTCTGGCAATGTTTACCAGACGTTCTGTCCTGCTGCGCTTGTCCATTGCTATCCTCCGGCCTTCTCTACGTATTATATTATCAGCCTGTACGGAGTAAAGCAATTCTTTATTTAGAAATCTGTCATTTTCCTTCCCCTTGTAATCTCCCCCAGTTTCCGCTATCATAATATAAAAAGAAAACTTACAAAGGAGCGCCGTCCAGACATGAACACCGAAAAATCCCCCTACACCCACGTCCGCCACACCTTCGAGCCCGTATACGATGAGAATTCCCGCATCCTGATTCTCGGCAGCTTCCCTTCCGTCAAATCCCGGGAGAATGACTTTTATTACGGGCATCCTCAAAACCGGTTCTGGAGACTGATGGCCCGGCTCCTGAGCGAACCGCTGCCAAACACCATCGAAGAGAAAAAGACCATGCTGCTGCGCCATCGCATCGCCATCTGGGACGTGATCGCCGCATGTGACATCAAAGGTTCCAGCGACAGCAGCATCCGGAACGTGACCCCCGCGGATCTAAACCGCGTCCTGCAGGCCGCAGACATAGAGAAGATCATTGCAAATGGCAGCACCGCTTTTTCCCTGTACAAAAAATACTGCGAAGCCCAGACAGGCAGGGAGGCTGTCAAATGCCCCTCTACCAGTCCTGCCAACGCAGTATTTACCTTAGACCGTCTTGCTGATGAGTGGAGTCGGGAGCTCACACTCTGATCTATCTGCCCAGCAACTTCTTCATCAGTTCCTGCCCCTGAGCCACAAACCGCCCGGTACTTGCCCCGTTTTTTTCCGTATAAGAGCTGATCCCCGATTCCACCGTCTCCGTGCTGCGGTACAGCAGGTAAGGGATCGGGTCCGAGATGTGGGTCTTGATGGCGATGGGAGTCGGGTGATCCGGCATCACCAGGATGGAATATTCCTCCCCGGCATCCTCAAGACCCTTTAACAGCGGCCCCACGATCTGCTCATCGATCAGCTCAATGGAGCGTACCTTTCCATCCACATCCCCGTGGTGGCCGCATTCATCCGGCGCTTCCACATGGATGTAGACCAGATCCTGCCCATCCAACAGGGTCTGGAGGGCCGCCTCGCCCTTGCCTTTAAAGTTGGTGTCAATATTTCCGGTGGCGCCTTCCACTTCAATCACCTTCATCCCGGCGCAGATGCCGATCCCTTTGATCAGATCTACAGCGGAGATCACGGACGCCTTCACGCCGTACATATCTTCAAATCTGAAAACGCCCGGCCTGGTGCCTTCCCCCCACAGCCAGATGGAGTTGGCTGGATTCAGTCCCCTTGCCCGGCGGTCCTGATTGACCGGATGGTCTTTGAGCACCTCATAGCTGCGTTTCATCAGATCCAGGATCACCGGATCCTCCGGCAGGTATGTTCCCACCTTCTGGTCTGAGATGTCGTGAGGCGGCGTTAAATTAAGCCCCACCGGCCCTTCCCGCCAGATCATACAGTGCCGGTAGCTGATCCCCGGATAAAATACGATCTCATCGGTCCGAAACGCCGCATCCACCGCTTTGATCAGCTCCGCTGCCTCGGCAGTGGTGATCTCCCCGGAGCTGTAATCCATCATGGTCTTATCCGCATATTCCGTCTCATCAGACAGCGTCACTAAGTTACAGCGGAATGCCACATCCGTGTCTGTCATCTGGATCCCGATGCTGACCGCCTCAAGAGGAGAACGTCCCGTATAACATTTGAGTGGGTCATAACCCATAGCAGAAAGGTTCGCCACATCGCTGCCCGGTTTCATCCCCTCCGGCACCGTTTTCACCATACCCAGCTCACCGCCCTGGGCCAACCGGTCAATATTCGGTTTCTTCGCCACCTCCAGTGGGGTCTTTCCGCCAAGTTCCTCTATGGGATAATCGGCCATTCCATCCCCAAGCATCACAATATATTTCATCTCATCGCTCCCTTTCTCCGGATTCTCGCCCGGACTGTCTGGCATTACATCTCCCCCCGGGCCATGCGCGCTTCCATCATCGCCCGCAGCTCGTCCACGGTCGCCCCCGGCGTCTTGCCGGATTCGTCCACCGTAATATCTGCATATTTTTCATACAGCGGCACCCGCTCATTGTACAGATCCCGCAGGCTCATGCCGTCCTTCAGCGCAACGCCCCGGTCTTTCAGATCGCCAAGGCGGAGTTTCACATCCCGATAGCTGAGCTTTAGATAGACCACGGTGCTGATCTCCTTTAGATGCTCCATGGCCTTTTCTCCATAGATGACACTGCCGCCCGGAGCGATCACAGAATGCTTCACATCCAACTCCCGGTTGATCCGGTCCT